>JBHJOM010000135.1:0-24813 GCA_050329715.1 Phycisphaerae bacterium | reverse complement strand
GCCCGGCGGCCGCAGGTGAGGACGAGCACGACGGCCGGCAGCAGCATGACGATCGGGCTCATGGCCAGCAGCCCGCAGAGCCCGCCGGCGAGCATCGGCCGGTCCCGCCGCCATGCCGCCACGACGCCCGCGAGCACCAGCAACGCCAGGAACACGCCCGAGCCCTGCCCGAACGCCTGAATGCACGGCACGGACAGCAGCACGAGCAACGGCAAGGGCCCCCAGGCCCGCCAGCCGCCTGCGAAGGCGTCGGCCGAACGCAACCAGCCGGCGAGGATCACCATCGCCCCGCCCAACGCCCCGGCCGAGAGAAGCCACCACGCCGACAGTGCCCACGGAAACGACAGTGAGGCCAGCGGTGCCACAGCCAGTGCCGCAACGGGGTGCTGCAGCCAAACGGCAGACTCCGGCGCGATCGCGAGGCCGTAGTGGCTTGCCAACTGCTGTTGAAACGCATCGACGTGGGGCAGACTGTAGAGCAGGTTTGCGTTGCCCGTGCCGGCCATGGCTCCGGCGGTGTAATGGGCGACGAACCGCTGCCCAAGGTGCTCGCCGCCGAGGCGGGCGGTGCCGCCGAAGAAAGTGTCGAGCAGGCTTGCGGTGACGACGAACAGGGCGAGCAGCCCGGCCGCCTGCCAGAGCCGGCGGTTCATGCTCGCGGGTTCAAGCAGGTGAGGACGGTACACATGAAGGGTTATCGGATGGTCGGGTCGATCGGCGTGAGGTCGATCTTGCCGGAGCTTGCCCAAGGCCGTCTGTTTGTGTCATAGGTCTCGGTTGCCTCAGGCGGCCAGGACGAACAGTTTGCCGCCTGCGGCTTCGTCCAGGTTGGTGACGAACGTCTGCCCGTTGAGGCTGGTGATGGCCCCGACGCGTCCGCCGTTGCCGATCAGGCCGTACGTCCAGCCGACATAGGGGCTGCCGGTGATGCGGCGTTGCAGGCCGTGGCGGGCGTCGAAATAAATGATGTCGATGCGGTTGTCGTTGGTCATCTCCATGGCGGTGTACATGCCGGCCCGGCGGGAGACGCCGTTGGTTTCGAGCCAGTTGCCTTTCCAGCGTCCGTCACGGTCCCGGCCGACGTGCCGCAGGGCCAGGTCCGGGCTGGAGGCGTAGAAGGCGACCTGCGGGTGCCACTTGTTGCCGCCGACGGCGTTGTCGAAGCTCTCGCCGGAGTCGACGAAGCCCATCGAGATGAAGCCGCCCGAGGCACCCGTGAGGTCGTCGACCAGTTCGTGCCGCCAGCCGCCCTGGAAGTGGGCGTAGTAGATGGCGCTGTTCCACGTGTCCTCGTACGCGACGACGTAGCTGGCATTGAGGTCGGTGCGGTTGGGGTTGAGTTTGATTTCCGCCCAGCGGCCGACGTCCCGGCCCGGCTCGCCGGCCAGTTGCGTGATGTTCCAGTTGTAGAACCCGCCGGTCTGCTGCGCGACGTTGAGCGCGCGGGCTGACTTGTCGTAGTAAGCGATGATGGCTTGGTTGGAGAACCGGCTGTAGGTCATGGACGGGTAGAGGCCGGTGCTTCCGGGCACATCGACGTTCTGAACGATCCAGCCCTTGTTGCCGGTGCTCTTCAGGGCGTACTTCAGGTCGCCGTGGGTGCCTTCGAGGTAGGCGACGCCCGGGTCGCCGTTGGCGTCGATCTCCAGGTCGGGCCACATGCCGGAGTAGTAGGTGGAGAGGTCGACGGGCTGCGGGATGCTCCAGAGGTCTGAGTCGGCGCTCTTGCGGGTGTACCAGAGGCCGCCATGCGGGCGGGAATGGTAGACCATGTGCAGGTTGCCGTCGTTGTCGAACTCAATGTCGTTGTAGTCCGCCTGGACGCCGAGGTTGTCGTCCGGCACGGCAAGGTCCGGGTAGGCGAAGGTGATGTCGTTGACGGCACCGTTCAGGTCCAGGCGGATGACGACGTCGTCCCCCTCGTTGCCGCCGGCGGTCACCGTGGCCGTGTTCGAGGGCTTGGCGTACCTGCCGTCGACGACCTTCACGTAGGTGGCGAACATGGCGTACCGGCCGTCCTTGGTGACGGTGTAACGGATCGCGCTGTCCTTCTGCCCGAGGTTGTAGCTGCCTGTGAAGCTGGCCTGGGTGGTGCTGGTTCCGCCGGCGATCGGCTGGATGACGACATTCTTCCCGCCGTCGTTGTAGCGGGTCATCATGAACGTGCCGTAGTTCACCGGGCCCGAGTCACCCGGGAGCATGAAGCTCTGGGTGTAGCTGTTGGCCTCGGTGGCGTAGACCCAGTCGACGATGAGCATGTTGCCGGCGTGGTCGTACCACATGCTGCGTGTGACGACCGGCTCGCCGTCCATGTACCCGTAGGCCGAGTGCGTGGCGGAGACCATGGTGCCGCCGAACGCGCTGCCCCAGGAGTTAAGGGTGATCTGCGGGTGGTCGGCACCTTCGAGGTCGCCGTGGGATTCGCCGTTGATGCTGATGGTGTTATGGGCGGGGGTGCTGGTGACCCACTGCCGGTCCTCGTAGCCGGTTTGGCCTTCGGAGAGGTAGTTGTAGGCACCCGGGTCCATGATGAGGGGCCGGCCGCCGGCGAAGAGTTCGAAGTTGAACAGGTCCGAGTGGCCGTGGTAGCCACCGCGTGGCCCGGCGTCGAAGAGGATCTGCGTCGCGTTCTCATCGGATCCACTACGAAGGACATAGTTGCCGCTGTCGGGCATGGCGTAGCTGGTGCCGCGTTCGCCGAGCGCGCCGTTGACCGGCACGTCCATGAAGTCCTGAATCCAGCCGGGGCCCAGCACCCAGATGTCGCGCATGCGCGGCTTGGCAAACGGCTTGTCGCCGTAATTGATGAGCGTATCGCCCACCTCCAGCCCGGCCGGGTTGCTGCCGGCGAAGCCGCGGTTCACGGTGATGGTGTTGGTGCCCGCGTCCACCGCCGTGACGAAAAGCATCTCCCGGTTGCCGGCCACCGACACCTGGTCGCCCACGGCGAAGCGGCCGATGTGGCTCACCTGCATCGTCGGCGTGGTCAGGCCGTTGACGGCGTCCACGCCGGTGATGCTGGCGTACTTGAGACTGATCTCGCCGAGGACGATGCCCTTCTTGAGCCAGAGGGTCGCGGAGTTTACACGGAAGGTGTCGCCCATCGCCGGGCGTTTGCCGTCGGGCGTGAGGAGTTGCCGGAAGCTCTCGGCGGCGTTCTTGAGTCGCTGCACGCGGGCGCTGTCCCACTGGCCGGCGTCGCCGTTGAGCTTGTGGAGCCAGTAGGCTTCAAGAAGGTTATCGACGCTGCCCAGGGCGTACCCCGGGCTCTGCTCGTAGTGGGTGCCGTCGGCGTAGAACTGGGCGTCCATAGCGTCGAACATCATCTGCCGGCCGGTGGCTTCCCAGGTGGCGGCGGTGTCCACCTCGGGCAGCACCTGGGCCAGTTGCAGCAGGCTCCGGCCGAGGGTTAGGGTGCGGTTGCTCGTCAGGTCGGTCGTTGCCATCTGCTGAAGTGCGTCGGCGTAAAGCTGGTCGCCGAACTGGATGAGCTTGTAGACCATCAGCGTGTTGCTTGCAGTGGAGAAGTCGGCGCTGCCGAGCATCATCTGCCACGTCCAGATCCAGTTGTCGGTGCGGCTTGCGTTGGAGAACGCCCAGCCGGACTGCTGGTAGGGCGTCCAACTGGCCGGGGTCTCCAGGGTGCGGACTTCGTCGCTCCAGTCGGCCATCTGCCAGGCAAGTTCCTCGGCGTACTTGCTCTCGCCGGTGAAGCGGTAGGTCTGGGCCAGCGTCGTCCAGTGCGTGTGGCTGTTGAGCGTGACGGCAAAGTCGTAGCTCGGCTGGTAGTGGGGGTTGAGCCAGCTGAAGTCGCCTTCCAGGCGGACGTCGTAGCTCGAGGTGGAGCCGGTGAGCGGGAAGAAGCGGTGGTCGTAGAGGATGTCGGCGTTGGCGACGTAGCCGGAGTGGTCGACGTTGTTGGCCGCGACGAACGCCGCATAGCTATCGACATCGCCGGCGTCAAAGAAGAACGTGCCACCGAGGCCCACGTCGTCGCGCCACTGCATGTAGCCGTTGAGGTAGCTGTCGAAGCTGGCGGCGTTGCCGACGCGGCCGCTGAGCTGGGCGATGACGCCGGCGTCCGCGTTGTCGAATCGGTCGAGGATGGCCTGCCGCTCGGTCAGGTCCAGCGCGTCGCCGAGTGTCTCGGGCCGGAGCGCGCTTGGTGTGGTGAGAAGCTTGCGTGCCTCGAGTTGCTGTAACTGGAAGCAGGGCGCGGCCGGGAGAACGTCGGTGGCGCGAACGGCGGCGGACAGGATGCGGCGCATGCTCATGAACAGGACCCCGTGGATAGCCAGAACCATGCCCCGGCTCACATGTATCACCGGCGGCAGCACCTACATCGGCGAGAATCCCGGGGGGCTCGCATAAGTCTCGTATGAAAGTCGCAAAAGCGGCGGTGTGCCAGTCTAACTCTAGCGGCTGCGCCGGGCAGGGCCAGTACAATCACGCCGGCGTGCAGGAGGGGTGTTTCCGATGGCGGTGCAATAAAAAGAGGGCGTGCCGACGATCGGTCACGCCCCCCGGAGGAGGAATGCGCCGGTTGCATGGCTCAGCCCTGGGGCTCGATGCCGAAAGTCGCTACGCCGACGCGCGTTGGATATTCCAGACAACACATCGGCGTGAACCCGTTGCGGATTTGAGTTATTCGGGTGTGGCCATGGGTCGCACGTAGGCGTTCCACTCGGTCGGGCCTCGGCGGTCCGTTGCGAAGAACGTCCAGCCGGCCGGGGGTTCGGGGCGGGTTTCGTTCGGCTTATGGCTCAGGAACAGCACGGCCGGGCCGGGCGTAATGGAAATGTCGGCGGCGTTATCGGGCGTATACACCGGCCGGCCGGCGTAGATGCCCAAGTCCGGCGGAGCACGCTTGCCGACCGCGCTCGGGTGGAACAGCGTCGCGTCCGGGTAGGCGTTGACGACGGCTCTCGCCAATGGCCGAAGCTCCGGCCGGCCGTCCTCGCTCCGGCCGAAGCCGACCACCACCACGGCGTTCAACACCAGCATCGTCACGAACGTCCCCAGCACGAGCCCGGCCCGCCACCAGGCGTGCACCGCCGCACTCAGCAGCACGAGTACGCCGCCGGCCAACGCCAGCGGAACGCCAACCTGTGGCTCGAACCACGGCCCGCCGGCTTCGGTAACGAGGCCGAACGCCCCGAGCGTGCCGGCCGCCGGCAGCCCGACGGCGACCACGCCCAGCAGCCCGAAGTGCAGGCCGAGCGTAACGCGGTCGGCGGGCGGCAGCCGGCGTGGGTTGTCGCGCCACGCCTGCAGGTGCGCCAGCACGCCGTACGCCGTGACGACGGCGGCGGGGAAGAGCATCGGCAGCAGGTAGCGCGTCTTGCGGTCCGGGAAGAGCACCATCACGACGACCGGCCAGAACAGCAGCGTCCCGGCTAGCACCACGTCATTGCGTGACCGCTTCGCCACGTCCCGCAGTGTCAGCACCAGCCCGACCACGAGGAAGACCGACCACGGAAACAGCATCAGCACGAAGCCCAGGTACTTCAGCGGGTTGTCCGGGTCGTAGCCTGTGGCACCCTGGCGGTTCACCTCCGTGAACCAGACCTGCCACACGCCCGGCACCTTGAGGTAGACGTAAACAAACCACGGCAACGCCACGGCCGCGAAGAGCACGACAGCGAGCAGCCCGACGACGAACCACCGTGCCGCCGGGACACGAGGTACGTCTCCCGAAGGCGTCAACTCCCGCCGGCGCATCAGGAGCCACAGGCCCCACACGGCGAACGGCACGAGCGTCTGCACCAGTGCCACCGGCCCCTTCGCCAGGAACGCCAGCCCGAGCGTCAGCCCGGCCGCCGGCACCGCCCACGGCCGTTTCTGCACCACTGCGATCGCCAGCAGCAGGTTGGTGAGCAACACCCAGAAGGCCAGTTGCACGTCGGTCGTGTTCAGGCGGAACTCTTCGAGGAAGAAGAGGCTGCTGCCCGCCACGGCCGCGGCGACGAGGCCCAGCCGCCCGTCGTGCAGCACCTGTCCCAGCTTGTATGTCGCCAGCAACGCCAGGCAGCCGAGCACCAGCGCCGGCCAGCGGAACTGCCACGCGAGGCGCTGCCACCGCGCCTCGTCCCCGAGCGGCTCGGCGGCGAGGTTTTGAACCAGCCGACCGTCGACGAAGGCCGCGGCAAACCACGTCGTCAGCGGCGGCTTGCGGACGCGCAGGTCGCCAAAGAGCGTCGGCAGGAGCAGCCCGCTCTTGCCACGTTCGACCTCGAGCACCGTCGCGACGACCAGGTTCTCGCTCCCGGAGATGAAGCCCAGCAGCGGCAGCGTCGGCGCGACGGCGGCGAAGAGCACGGCGGCCAGCAGCAGCGTCAGCCAGACGCCGCCACGGAGCGGCCGGGGGCTCAAGGGCAGAGGCACGGCCTCGGAGGCTGGTAGAGGCTGGCTCATGTCGGCGGGCGTTGTGCTCGTCAAGCCGGTGGGTTGCCCTGCGTGGCGGGCACCTTGGCCGCGACGCGGATGAAGCCGTGGCTGAAGTAGGGGCGCAGGATGCGCTTCCAGGTTTTCAGCGGGTTCCTGGCCGGCTGGACCCACGCGCCGTCGGTGGGGCGGAAGCCCGTTCGCACCAGCAGTTGGTCGAGGGTTGTGGGGTCCTGCCAGCCCATGTGGTCCTCGTGGACGGCGGGGCGGCCGTACCGCCAGATCTTCCAGGCACTGCCGGCGTAGAACGGGTTGGGCGTGGAGACGAGCAGCACGCCGTCGTCGGTGAGGTGGCGGTGCATGTTGCGGAGGAAGAGCCCGGGGTTTTCCAGGTGTTCGATGATTTCACCCGCCACGATGGTCTGGAACGTTCGGCCCAAGTCCATCGTCTCCACGTTGTCGCACACGGTGTTGTATCCCTGCTCGCGGAGCACGTCGCAGCCGGCCGGGTCGATGTCGAGCCCGACGATGTCCGAGTTCACCTCGGCAAGGCGTTTGAAGAGCAGGTTGGCCTTGTAGGCGATGCGTTCCTCGGCCGAGTGGCGTTGCGGGCGGGCGTCGACGACGCCCAGGTCGAGGGTTGATCGGCCGCGGACGTAGGGCTCAATGATCTCGAGGCGGTCGCGGACCGTTTTGTCGAGGTACGGGCCTTTGGTCGGCGGCGTTAAGGGGTGCGTCGGGCTGGTCGGTGCGGGGCTCGCCATCGGGCGGAGTGTCAGAGGGCTTCGGCGGGGTGTCAAGCAGCACGCCGGCGGCACGCTTCTGCTGTATCACTGCGTCGTACACGTCCAGCAGGCGGGTCATGTGGCGGTGGGTGCCGAGTGTCGGCCGGAGTTCGACGACGGCCCGGCGGAGGCGAACGCGGTCCGCCGGAACGCAAAGCTGTCCCAGCGCCACGGCCAACGCCTTGACGTCGCGCCAGTCCTCGACCACGTAGCCGTGCCGGCCGTCGTCGATGATCTCCGAAACCCCCACCTGCCGGCTGAGCACCACCGGCAGCCCCATCGCCAACGCCTCCAGCACGGCCAGCGGGAACGGGTCATGGCGGCTGGGCATCACCAGCAGGTCGCTGGCGTGGTAGTAGGCGTGCGTGTCGGCCTGCGGCCCGGCGAAGGTGACAAACTTGTGCACGCGTCGGGCCTTGGCCAGGTCGCGGAAGGGGCGGTGGTCGTCGCCGCCGACGACTAGCAGCCGCAGCCGCGGGTGCCGAAGCCGGCCCATGGCGTGAATGACCTGCGCCAGCCCCTTCCGCGCGAAGTCCTGAGCGACGAAGAGGGCGACGGTGTCGTCGTGCCCCAGGCCGTGCTTGCGGCGTACGTCCTCCTCCGGGTGGCGGCCGGGGTCGAACCGGCGCAGGTCCACGCCGTTGTAGAGGGTGACGAAACAGTTCTGCGGCACGTCGAGCCGGGCCAGGAGTTCCTGCTTCATGGTTTCGGAGAGGCTGAGCACGAACGGCGGGTTCTCTTGCTGCAGGAGCGTCCGCTCGACCTTGGCGAACATCCGTCGGCGGCCCGAAAAACGGTTGCCGACCCAAGACAGCCCGCGCGCCAGCCGACCGGCCTTGGCCCGGTGGGCGGTGGCCTGCTGCACGACGGCGAAGCCGGCGTGGGGGTGGTAGACGTCGCAGCGGTCGACCGGGAGCATGGCGTGCACGACGTCGTAGAGCGTGTCGTCCAGGTGGGCGTCCAGGGCGTCCAGGAAGCGGAGGTAGCGGGTCAGCCGGGTGGGGCCGTGGTGGGCGAGGGTGACACGCTCGGCGGAGCCGGCGGCGTCGGGCGTGCCGTCGCCGAAACCCGCGGCCAGCAGGCTGACGCGGTGGCCCTGATCCAGCAGCCGTTCGGCCAGGTCGATGGTGAAGCGCTCGGCCCCGCCGCGTTTGCGGTCGGCGTGGAGGATGACGAGTGCGACGTGCATGAAGCTGGGGCAAGTTAACCGGGCGGGGTGCCGCGGCGGTAGTGGGCGGCCTGTCGCGGTGTGGAATCAGTCGCCAACGCCGGTATCTTTTTGGTCATGAGCGAAAAGAAACTGCGGGTCGGGGTCATCGGGACGGGTATCGGGAAGCACCACATGCGGCAGTACGCCAAGTGCGAGCGGGCGGAGCTGGTGGCCATGTGCGACGCCGACGAGAAACGCCTTGCCGAGGCGAACGATGAGTTCAAGCTCGAGCACACCTTCACCGACGCGCAGAAGATGTTCGAAAGTGGCTTGATCGACGCCGTCAGCGTCGGCACGCCCAACGCCAGCCATGCGCCGCTGACCATCGCGGCACTCAAGGCGGGCGTTCACGTGCTGTGCGAGAAGCCGATGGCCATGAACACCGGCGAAGCACTGGAAATGATCCGCACGGCCAAGCAGACGGGTCGCAAGCTCGGCATCCACTTCAACCACCGGATGAACCCGCAGGTGCACGCCATGCGGCGGTACGTGGAGGCGGGGGAACTGGGCGACGTCTACTTCGCTCGCACCTTCTGGCACCGGCGGCGGGGCATCCCCGGACGGCCGGGGTTCGTGAGCAAGGCATACGCCGGCGGCGGCGCGATGATCGACCTGGGCGTGCACATGCTCGACTCGGCGCTGTACGTCATGGGGCACCCCAAGATCAAAAGCCTCTCGGCCCAGGTCTACACGAAGTTCAACAAGGTAGACGTGCCCCACCTGGACATGGACGTGGACGACTTCGCCGTCAGCTTCGTCCGCTTCGACACCGGCGCGACGCTCGAGATGGAAATCTCCTGGGCCAGCCACCACGACCATCCCGAGCAACGCCTCCTGCAGGTTTACGGCACGAACGGCGGGCTGAAGCGCAGCATCGACAGCTACGGCGACGGTAACGCGCAGTTCTTCACGCGGAAGCACGGCCACTTCGCCGACACGGCGATCCTCAATCCAGAGAACGTCCCGACCGTGCAGGACGACTTCGTCGCCGCCTGCCTCGACGCCCGAGACCCGCTGTGCAGCATGGAACACGGGCTGATGACGATGCGCATCCTCGACGCACTGTACGAGTCGAGCGCTACCGGCAAAGAGGTGCTCTTCAAGGACCTGCCGCTGTGAGTCACGCCTCCTCGCAGATCGCGTCGAGCTTGCGGACCTGCCGGCCCGCCAGCACCCGGCCCAGCAGCCACATGAACCCGGCGGCGCTCATCACCGACGCGAAAGTCAGCACGAGCCATCGCGGTCGGGGGTCTGAGCCGACGGCGGGCTTGAGCAACTCCGCGGCGATGAGCGTGTCCGCCAGGCCGTAGCTGATCAGGTAGCTGGCCAGCCCGGCGGCCAGAACGACGACGGCGAGCACGAACAGCCCGTTGGGCCGCGGCTGGGTTGGCCCGGCAAGATCGAATGAGTGCAAGGGGTTCATCTCCGCATACGGGGCTAGGTGGACGGCCGGCTGGCCGCCCGGATTCCGGCTGAACAGGACGCCTCAGAGGTACGATTCGCAGGCAAGCCGGGCAAGGACGCTAAGCGGCACGCTGCGAAGCGGTCCTGCCGCCAAAAGCGAATGAACTGCCTGTGCCGCCCGTGCCGCCCGTGCCGCAACGCCTGACCTACCGCCGGCGACGTGAAGTCGCCTGGTCGGCGGCCGGTTCGGCGGCCGGTTCGACGGCCGCTGCAGGCGTGGCCGTGGGCGTCGTCGCCTCGCCGGCGGCGGCCTCCAGTGCGGACTCCGCGAGGGTTCCGACCCGCCGCAGCTTCGGAAACAGCCCCGCCCAGGCGAGCACAATCACGATCGTGCCGACCCCGCCGGACACCACACTGAACACCGGCCCGAAGAAGTGCGCCACCGTGCCACTCTCGAAGCCGCCGAGCTCGTTCGAGCTGCTGATGAACATCGAGTTCACCGCCGAGACCCGCCCGCGCATCTCGTTCGGCGTCGAGAGCTGCACCAGCGTGTGGCGGATCACCACGCTGATGTTGTCGAACACGCCGGTGAGGAAGAGCATGCTCATCGAGAGCCAAAGGTTCTGGCTGAAGCCGAAAACGATCGTCGCGGCACCGAAGCCGGCGACGGCAAGCAGCATAGTCCGGCCGGCGCGGCGGAAGGGGGGTGAGTAGGCCAGCAGCAGCGCCATCACCATCGCCCCCGCGGCCGGGGCGGCACGCAGCCAGCCCAGCGCCTGCTCGGGTGAGAAGCCCGTGCCGCTCAGGTCGATGATGTCCCGCGCGAAGACCGGCAGCAGGAAGACCGCCCCGCCCAGCAGCACGCCGAACATGTCCAGCGAGATCGCGCCCAGCAGCACCTTCTTCCGCCAGACGAACGACACCCCCTCGGCCACCTGGCGGAACATCCGCCCGCGGGCCGCCCGCGTACTTGGCGGAATGCGGATCGTCATGAGCACGAAGATGAACGCGAACGTCGAGGCCGCACTCAGCACGTACGCCGCCGGGATGCTCCAGGCGATGATGAACCCGCCCAGCGCCGGCCCGACCATGCCGCTGATCTGCCCGAGGCTTGTTCGCCACTTGACCGCGTTCTCAAACACCTCCGGCGGGACCAGCTGCGGCAGCAGTGCCGCCCGGGCCGGCCAGCCGAGCCGCAGCGCGCAGCTGTCCAGGAACAGCAGCAGGTACATGATCGCGATGGACCCCTCGAAGTAGCTGAACGCCGCCAGGCCAAGGCTCGTGGCGCTGGTCAGCAGCATGCTCAGGATCATCAGGCGGCGGCGGTCGAACACGTCGGCCAGGTAGCCGGCCGGGAGCGTGAGCACGAGCATCGGAATTGCCTGCACCAGCCCGATGAGCCCCAGCGCCAGCGGCTCGTCGGTGCGGGTGTACATCTCCCAGCCGATGGCCAGCGTCTGTGCGCTGGTGCCGATGGCCACGAGCACCGAGCTGAGCATGTAACGCCGGTAAGCCGGGATGCGGAAGGCGGCGTAAGCGTCATGGCGTGGCGTAACGTCTGGCACGGGCAGGCATTAGAGCGGCGGCATGCCGGCAGCACAAAGCCGCGGCTGAGATCCGCCCGAACCTATCCCGCACGCGCGTGCCGGCGGTAGAAGAATCGTGCGGGTTTATAGGCGAACCGCATGACCGTCAGCGGGTACGGTGGGGGGCGTTGAAAGCTGCGGCCGCCGGGCGGCTTGACCGACAGGCCCGCCGCGGCGAGTCTTGCACGATAGCTTCAGGGTCTGAAACCATGCTCAGTGTTGTCTTCCTGATCTTCGCAGCTGCAGGCATCACCGTCGTCGTCGCGCAGACGTTGCTCGGCGGCCTCGGCGGCGATCTGGACATAGCCGACGACGCAGGCGGACACGACCTGGACCCCGGACAGTTGACCGAAGGCGGTCACGGCGGGCACGGCTGGCTTGTCGGCATGCTCAGCCTGCGTTCGCTGGGTACGGCGGCGGCGATCTTCGGCCTTATCGGCCTGGCCTGCCAGCGGTGGGACATGGCACCGCTGGCCTCAGTCGGCGTCGCCTCGCTCGCAGGGTTCGTCGCGCTTGTGCTGGTCGGGCAACTGATGAGCCTGCTGCCGAAGTTGAACGCCAGCGGCTCGCTGCGCATCGCGCGGGCCGTAGGGCAGACGGGCAAGGTCTACCTCACCGTGCCGGCGGCGTACAAAGGCCGCGGCAAGGTGACGCTGGAAGTCCAAAGTCGAACCGTGGAACTGGCCGCCGTCACGTTCGGGCCGGAGCTTCCCACGGGTACAAGTGTGCGTGTCGTCCAGGTCGTGGACCCGGGGACGCTGGAAGTGGTCGCCTCACCATTCGGGGGAAGTTCCCATGATTCATGACATTGCAATGAACGTAACGTCCGTCGCCCAGGCCGATTCGCCCGGTGGGTTCATCCTCGTCGTGCTGGCGGTGGGCGTTTTCGTCGTGGCGGTGCTGGGCTTCCTCGCCCTCGTCGCGGCACGCTACAAGCGCTGCCCGAGTAACCGCGTGCTGGTCATCTACGGCAAGGGCACGGGCGAAAACTCCGCCAAGTGCGTACACGGCGGTGCGGCGTTCGTCGTGCCGGTGTTCCAGGACTTCGGCTGGCTGAGCCTCGAGCCGCTGCAGATCGCCATCCCGCTGAAAGATGCGCTCTCGATGGAGAACATCCGCGTAAGCGTGCCCAGTGTCTTCACGGTGGCGGTGGGTACCGAGCCGGCCGTGATGCAGAACGCCGCGATCCGCCTGCTGGGCCTGACGAACGAGGAGATCCAGCAGCAGGCGCAGGACATCATCTTCGGGCAGCTGCGCCAGGTGATCGCGTCGATGAAGATCGAGGAGATCAACCGCGACCGCGAGGCGTTCCTGCAGAACATCCAGAACTCGCTCGAGCCGGAACTCAAGAAGATCGGCCTGACGCTGATCAACGTGAACATCACCGACATCACCGACGAGTCGGGGTACATCCAGGCCATCGGCAAGAAGGCCGCCAGCCAAGCCGTGCAGCAGGCCCGCGGCGACGTGGCCGAGCAGGAAAAGCTTGGCGAGGTGCGTGTGGCCGAGGCGATGCGTGAGAAGGAGGTCATGGTGGCCGCGGCGAACAAGGACCGTGAGATCGGCATGCGGGCGGCACTGCGTGACCAGGCCGTGCGCGTCGCCGAGATGGACCGCGACCAGCAGATCGCCGAGCAGACGGCCGCCTACCAGCGCGAGACGCAGGTCACCAACGCCGAGCGTGAGAAGCGTGTGACGGTCGCCGACGCGAACGCCAAGGCCATTGCCGGTGAGGCGACGGCCAAGGCGGAGATCGCGAACACGAACGCGACGCTGCGGATCAAAGAGGCCGAGGCCTACCAGGCCTCCGAGACGCGCAAGCGTGAGGCAGAAGCCGCCGTGCAGGAAGCGCAGAACCGCGCCATGGCCAAGGCCGCGCTGGCCGAGGCCGAGCGTGTCGAGGCGGAGCACCGTGCGGCACTCGAGGCCCCGGCCAAGGCACAGAAGGCCAAGCTCATCGTTGAAGCCCAGGCCGACGCCGAGAAGCGCAAGCTCGATGCCGACGCCGAGGCGCACGCCATCTTCGCCAAGCGCGAGGCCGAGGCCCGTGGCGAGTTCGAGATGCTGGCCAGGAAGGGCGAGGGCCTGAAGGCCATCATCGAGGCGTGCGGCGGGGCGGACCAGGCCTTCCAGATGCTGCTGCTCGAACAGCTCGAGCACCTGGCCGACGCTTCTGCCAAGGCCATCAGCAACATCAAGTTTGACAAGGTCGTGGTGTGGGAGAACGGCAGCAATGCCAACGGGCAGACGGCCACGAGCAACTTCCTCCAGAACCTGGGCCGAACCCTCCCGCCCATGCTGCAGACGATGCGAGACATCGGCGGCGTGGAGATCCCCGAGTCGATCGTGCGGCTGGCCGACGGCGACCACAGCCGCCATGCCGACGCGAGGCCGGCCACGGACGGCAAAGGACCGATTTCCCCCGCGGAGGCACTGGCGCAGGCGGCCAGTAAGTCTGTCGGGGAGGGCAAGAAGAACTGACGCCAAGCCGCGTTACGGGATGGTAATTTTGTCGAGCCCATCGGCCGGCGGCGGGTAACGCAGGTCCAGCGCTTCGAGCGCTTCGACGATCGCCCGCAGCACGACCATGTCGCGGTACCACTTCTTGTCCGCCGGGACGACGAACCAGGGCGCGTACGGCGTGGAGCAGCGGCTGATTGCCTCCCCGTAGGCTTCCATGTACGCGGCCCACTTGGCGCGGGTGTCAAGGTCGCTGGGGTTGAACTTCCAGTGCTTCTCCGGGTCGTCGAGGCGGTCCTGGAGGCGCTCCTTCTGCTCGTCCTTGCTGATGTGCAGGAAGAACTTGAGCACCACCGTCCCCTCGTCCGCCAGCAGTTTCTCGAAGGCGTTGATGTGGTCGAACCGCTTCTGCCATCGCTCAGGCGGCGTGATCTCTTCGACGCGCTCCACGACCACGTTTTCGTACTGCGAGCGGTTGAAGATGCGGATCATGCCGCGGGCCGGACACTCGGCGTGGATGCGCCACAGGTGGTCGTGGCGTTGTTCCAGGGACGAGGGCACCTTGAAACTGCTGACCCGCACGCCCTGCGGGTTCACGCCGGCGAAGACGCGACGCGTGGTGCTGTCCTTCCCGCCGGCGTCCATCGCCTGGAAGATCACCAGCATGGCGTATCGGCCGTCGACGTAGAGCCGTTCCTGCAGCTTGATGAGGCGTTCAGTGAGCTTGTCCGCCGCGTCCTTGGAATCGGACTTGTCGGCGTCGTCCGGCGGGGCGGTGGGGGCGTCGGCGAGCACCAGTTTCGAACCGGGCCAGACCATGTGCGGACTGTGGGCGTTACCAGCCGCGGCGTCGCGCGTGGAGCCTGCCAGGGACTCGGCGGCGTTCTTTTCGGGCTCGTGCTTTTTGCTCATAAGCCGTTGAGCCTACCCGACCTGCCCGCTGCCGCGAACGGCGTTACGCCTCGAGCCACGCGGCGATCAGGTCAATGGTGGCCTGCAGGTCGCGCTTGTGGATGCTCTCGGTGACGGTGTGGATGTACCGCGTGGGTACGGCGAGTATGGCGGTTGGCACGCCGGCTCGGAGGCGCTGCATGGCGCCGGCGTCCGTGCCGCCGCGGGGCAGGATGCTCAACTGGTGCGGGATGCCTTTGGCCTTGGCGACGTCGAGGAACGTGTCGATCAGGCCGCGGTGGCCGATGGTCGAGCCGTCCATGATCTTGATGCTGACGCCGGCCCCCTGCACGTTCACGCGTTCATGTTCGGGCACGTCGGGCGTGTCGACGCAGAGGGTGGTATCGACGGCGACGGCGATGTCCGGCTCCACGGCCCAGGCGGCCGGGCCGGCGCCGCGAAGGCCGACTTCCTCCTGCACGGTGCAGGCGAGGGTGACGTGGTACTTGGGCTTGCACTTCTTCATCGCCTCGAGGACGACGAAGGCGGCCACGCGATTGTCCAGGCACTTGCCGCTGACGACTTCGCCGATTTCGTCGAACGTCTGCACGAGCGTGACCGGATCGCCGATGCGGACTTTCTCCTTCACCACCTCGCCGGGCAGGCCGAAGTCGATGGTGAACTCGCTCATCTCGGGCACTTTCTTCTTTTCCTCTTCCTTCGCGATATGAATGGGCCTGCCGGCGGGGTTGAGCAGGCCGACCATGTCGCCGGTGGCGGTGCGGACCTTCACACGGCGGGCGAAGAGGTTGCGCGTGTCAAACCCGCCGGCGTTTTGAATGCGACAGAAACCTTTGTCATCCACGTGGCGCACGTAGAAGCCGATTTCATCGATATGACAGGCGAAAATCACCTTTTTCGCATCGGCATCGACGGCCTTCTTCGTGGCGATGAGGCTGCCCATCGCGTCGACGTGAACCTCAGGGAACCGCTTCTCGACCTCGGGGCGGAGCAGTTCGCGGACTTCTTCTTCTCGGCCCGAAACGCCCGACGCTTCAGAAAGCTTCTTGAGGAATGCCAGATCCATGCCGCCCAGCGTACCGGCCGTCGGCCCACGTTGGAACAGGCGCGGCCAGTTCATTTTCCACCGGCGCGAGCAGGCCGAACGTCTGCAGTCTGCCGCTGCCGGGCCTTTGCCGCAGGCGAACGTGCGTGACGAAGATTCGCCCCATGCCGGCCGGCGTCGTGCTGACCTGCGCCTCGTAGTAGGCGGTCGTCTGGCCCGGGACGGCGCAGGGGTAGGCCATGCGGAACGAGGTGGTCTGCCCGTTAAGGACGCACCGCAAGCCGTCGAGCATTTCACTGGCGTGACGGTCTCCGGCTTCGGCGGCGCGGCTGCAGACGGCCAGATAGTCCTCGCCGGGGAAGCGGTAGTCGGCCCGGACACCGTTGCGCCGGGCGTGGCGGACCCACGCTTCGTTGACATATTGGATCGTGCCGTCGGGCGTGAGCACGGCGATGAGGGCAGGCTGGCCGGCGTCTTCCATGCCGTCCTCCGGTTTAAGGCCGGTTCGGGTGTTACGCATAGGGCGCCTCGCTGAATGATCGACTTTTGGCCGATCACGCCCGGAAGCCAATGCGCTGATTTGACGTCTGTGGGGCTGGATGGCCTCCGAATCCTGCCGCCGCGCTTACCTTACCGATTCGAGTCGGCGTAAGCCAACGATATCGGGCGAATCTGCGAGGTTTTAAGGGATCATCCGCAACTGCATGACAACGTGCGGGCCGGCGTCGGGAATCTCGAACACATCGCCAAGGGTGTCGAAGCCGAGGCGGGCGTAAAAGCCCTGTGCCGGAAGGCGTGCGTTGCACCAGAGGCGGGTTGCGCCGTGCTCGCTGGCGGCGGCGGCGCAGGCGGTGACGAGCCGGACGCCGAGCCGTTTTTGCTGGTGATCCGGCAGGACGGCCATGCCGCGAAGCCGCCAGCTTTGGCCCTGCTCCTCGGGGCGACGCGGGTCATTGTACAGGCTGGCGACGCCGACGACCTGCCCGTCGACGCGGGCGGCAAAGTGCAGGGCGTCGGCGTCGCCGGGGAAGTGCCATGTCTCCGGCGGCCGGCCCTGGCGGAGCACCGAGCCGCGGACCGGTAGCACGTCGGCAATCGGGACCTGTAGAACCTGCACAAGGGCCATGCCGCAGGAGCCTACCAGCGTGAGGCCGCCGGGGGAAACCGGCCATCGCCAGACGGCAAACGGCAAACGCCAGGACCGACGGCCGACGGCCGACGGTCCTGGCGTGTCATGCTGCGTCTATCGCGTTCCTATCACTCGCCTTCAAGGCTCTGGCGGGCTTCCTGAAGCGCGAGCACGACGTAGCTGGTGACGAGCACGGGGTCGTCTTCCATCCACTTCTTATCGCCGTTCCAACTGCCGTCTTCACGCTGCAAATCCGCCATTTTGCTGATGAATTCGACGCGCCAGTCGACTTCGCCGGTCGGCGTCTGGATCGTGGTGACCTCGCCAACGTTCAGCGCCCTTGCCAGCGTGTGGTAGTAATAATAGAGACCCCAGTCAGCCTTCTCCGGGTCGGCGACCTGCATGCCGGGGTTCACGTCCAGCGTCCAGTTGTTGGCGACCCACTCGCGGGCCGCGGCGACGCGCGGGTCCTCGGGCGTCAGCCCGGCGTGGATCATGCTCTTGTACCCGGCGTAGGTCATGGAGCCGTAGCTGCGGAGGCGGCGTTCGCCGTCGGGCGTGACGAATTCCCCTGCAAAACTTTCAAAAGTCCGGTCGGCGTTGGGGCTGTAGATGAAGCCGCCGTCGTTCCCGGCCCAGGGTTGGGGGTTGGTCTCGGCGTTGTTCTGCAGGCGGGTCACGAAGGCGACGGCACGCTGCACGGCCGGGTCGTTTTCGGGTACGCCGGCGTCCCGGAGGGCTTCGATGGACCAGTGGGTGTTGGACAGATCCGGCCGGCCGGCGCCTCGGCTTCGGCCGCCGTAGCCCCAGCCGCCGTAGAAGGCGTCGTCCACGCTTTGTACAATTTGGGTCCCCTTCTGTTCATCGTCGTGCTCGGGAATGGTGTCGGTTGTCCACTGAAGGCGCTTCAAATAGCGCACGGCGTCCTCGATTTGCGGGGCAAAGTCCTCGTCCTCGGCGGCCACGAGGCTCGTCAGCGCGATCGCGGTGTTGTAGTTCGCCAGCAAGTCCTCATAAATCCCGCCGTCCGCCAACTGGAAGCCCAGGAGGGCGTCGTACCCCTTCTTCACGAAGTCATCGTCCGTGCTGTATGCAGGTTCTTGCACGAAGGCCTTCAGGGCGAGGGCCGTGTACGCCGGGGCGCCGCGCTCGCTCATCCAGGCTCCGTCCTCGGCCTGCTGGCTCTTGAGGAACGCCAGCCCGCCGTCGATCAACTCCTGGACCTCTTGTTTGGCCTGGTCCTTTGCCTGGTCGTCTGCGGCGGCCGCGTAGGCGTGACCCAGCCCCGCCGTCACGGCGACACCCAACGCCAGAGATGCAGTCAATCGTGTAAACATGGTAAAACCTCATAAAACGTGTGCCGGTCGCTTGCCGGGAAGATCGTAGCCCGTCCCGCGTTGCCGAGACCAGCCGAAAGCGGCCGTTGGCAAATCGGGCGAAACTTTCCGCCCGGAGACGGATGTTACAACCAGTGTCCGCGAGGTGTGCAACTTCTGCATGCCCCGGCAGGCAGGTCCGGCCAGAACTCGATCCGGAAGAACCAGTGTGGACGGCGCTTTGAGCTTTAACTTCCCGGACGCAGCAGCCGGCGGTACCGGCCCGGCGGGCGCGCAGGCGCGCCCGGACGACGAGACGACCCGTCTCTTCGAGCAGGCCGTTCAAGACCACAGCCGTCGGCTTCACGCCATCGCCCGGGCCATCGTCGGGCACCGGGCCGGCCCGGAGGACGTCGTCCAGCAGGCCGTGCTGAACCTTTACCGGCACCGTTACCGCTATGACTGGAGCACACCCGGCGGCCTGCTGAAGCGGGCGACGGTCAATGAGGCCCTGCGCATCCTGCGTCGCCCGCCGATGAGCAGCATCGTTGACTACCAGCCCGACGCCGGTGCCGCCCGCCCTGAGTCGGCGATGCTCACCGACGAAACCGTTGCCCGCGTGCGTGCCGCTATCGAACAACTGCCCCCGCACTTTCGCTCGGCTCTGGTGCTTTGCGAGTACGAAGGCATGAGCTACGCCGAGATCGCCCAGATGCTCGACGCGAGCATCCCGCAGGTCAAGACCTGGCTCCACCGTGCGAGGAAGAAACTGGCCGGCCTGCTCGAAGGGTATGTGCGGCCGGGCGAGGAGTGAGTTGGGGGCCAGGCAGCAGGGAGCAGGCAGCAGGTAATGAGTAATGAGTAATGAGTAATGAAACAGTAGAGCATCAAAGAGCCCTAATTCTGACTCTGACGACCGCCGACTGATGCGAACCGACTGACGAAAGCGACTTTCCCATGACCACCCGACATGACGATTACCAACTGATCCAGGCGTACCTCGACGACGAGGTCGATGCCAAGGCCGCCGAGTTTGTCGCCGACCGCATCGCCGACGACCCGCCGTTCGCCGCACTCGTGCAGCGGCTCGCCTCGGAGCGTCAGGTGAGGCGCGAGGCCTTCGCCGCGATGGAGGCCGGCGCGCCGGCCGGCCGGCGGCTGGCGGAGGTCAAGCCCTCGCCGGCCTTGCGGATTGACTTTGAAACCGCCCGCCGGTGGCTCACCACGGCCGCGGCCATGGCGGCTTGTGTCATGCTCGGCGTCCTGCTGCAGCACAACCTCGGCACCACAGCCGAGCCCGGTGCGGCCGGAGGCAGTGGCGTTGCTGGTGGGAGGAGTCTGGCTACCGGTAACGGCTTCGGCACGTCTGTTGGTCTGCCGGCTAGTGTCGGCAACGCCGGCGGAGTCGCCGACGGCGAGGGCATGCTCATGGTGCCGCTCGTCGACGGCCGGGGCGAGGTCGTCCGCGTCCTTCGCTTCGAGAACCTGGCCGCCTTCCAGGCATTCACCGCTCAGGCGTCCGAGCAGTCACCCGGCCGACGCGTAACCCCCAACCGCCCGGCCCCCCAGCCGCCGGAGGTCATGTGGGCCTCAGGGAGCTTCTAGCACCATGAACTCGATCAACCCCAACCGCATCGTCCGCTCGGCGGGCCTGCTCCTTGCCGCCGGCCTGCTCGCTTCGCCCGCCGGCCTGCAAACCGCCGACGCGCAGACCGCCGATGCCGCAGCCAGCAACGCCCACTACTTCGAGTCCGAAGACGTGGACACGCGCGGCCTGCTGCAGAAGCTCGAGCGGTCCACGATCCGCGTCCGCCTGCCGAGGGAGACGCTCCCGCAGGCCCTGCACTTTGACCGTCTTTCGGGGCAGGCTCCGCCCACCGCCGCCGAGCGCGCCGGCACCCCCCTCGACCCGACGGACCCGAACGCCCAGCTGCCCGAGGCGGTCTGGTCCGTCGCCACCGCCGCGCACGCGCCGGGGCTCGTGCTGGTGCCGCAACCGCTCTACACGCCTGCGGCGCAGGACATCGCCTTTGAGGTGGAACTGCCCGGCGGCGAGCGGGCTACGGCACGCTTCGTCGGCAGCGACGTGCTGACGCGCCTCACACTCCTGCGGCTTGAAGACGCCGCCACATTCCCGCCGACCGTCCGCCTGGCCCGTGCCAGGCCTGAACTCGGCGAGCAGGTCGTCTTCCTCCCGGCCGGACGCGAGTTGGCACAGCTGCGCCTCTGGACCGGCGGCCGACAGCAGCCGGGCCTGGTCCTTCGTGCTGACGCGCAGGACGCGGGACTACTGGGTTATGTCACGCCGGACGCGCAGTACGTCCACATTGCCGACTGCGGGCCGGTGCTCGAGCAGCTGGTCGAGTTCGGGCGGGCCAACCGCCCGATCCTGGGGATGATGGTGCTGGACGAGACGCGCGCGCGTCCGGAGCTTCACGTCGGCGGGCTGCCGCCGGAGCCACGGCTGCTGGTGAAACAGGTTTTCAACGACAGCCGGGCCGACCGAGCCGGCCTGCGCGCCGGGGATGAGCTGATCTCGATGGGCGGGATGCCGGTGAAGGACCTGGTGAGCCTCTCGGCCGCGATCGCCGCCGCGAGAGGGGAGACGCTCGTCATCATCCGCCGCGATGGTGAAGCCCACCGCCTGAGCCTGCAGCTGCACGGCGAGCGTTGAAGCCCGCAGCCGTCCGCCGGTCGAAGCCGCCGGCCGACGCCCCGCCCGGAAGGGAAGGGACGAAGGCCGAGACGGGCGGCTTCTGTCGGTCGACTTCGGTCGGGTGGTTGTGGCCCGCCGCCTACTTTTTCACGATCGTCACGCTCTCGGGGATGTTGTCCCACGTCTCCAGCCGCGTCTGGGCCGGTACTTCGATGTACGCGTGCTGCAGCGCACGCCCCCACTTGCGGCTATGGCCCTGAATGGAAATGCCTGCTTGAATCGCCCCCGGCGAATGGCCGACCGGCTCCACCGTGTTGCCCCCGGCCCAGAGGTACTCCGTGCCGTGGGCGAAGATCAGGTCCCCGCCGGCCAGCATCCGGTTGTTGCGCACCACGACGTAACGCGTGCGGCTGGGTGCATTCTCCGGGTAGTCGGCCATGGGTCCGACGGACAAGTCGCCAACGCTGGAGCGGTTGTTCTCAATCCAGTAGTACGTGCCGCCCTGGCCGGTGACGGTGCCTTTAATCAGGCCGTAGTCCTTCAGTTCCGTCAGGTCGTTGTCGAAGAGCAGCACGCGGTGCATGCCGTTGAGGCGCACGCAGTGCTCGCCGGCGCTGTTCGAGACGGTGTTGTTCAGCAGCACGAACTCGCGGCCCTGGCCCCAGAGGAAGTACTTCACCAGCCCGTCGCGGTCCGGCGCATCGCAGCCTTCAATGTACACCTTGATCGGGTTTGTGTTGCCGTTCACGAACGTATGCGACTTGAGCACCGTCACGTTGCGGATCGTCGCGCCCACGCCGGTGAAGCTGAGGGTGTCCGCCCGCGCCTTTCGGCCGGCCTCGGCGTTGTCGATCGTCACGTCCTGGAGCGTGAAGTTGTTCGCCTTGACGTCGAACATCACACGGCCGCCCATCGCGTTGTGGACCAGCACGGGCTTCTGGCCCTCGCCGTACGCGCCGATCAGTACGCCGTCGCGTGTGATGCTCATGCCCCGGGCAATGGCGTGCTTCTCGCCGCGGCGAAAGAGCAGTTGCGTGTGCTCGGGAATGACGGCCAGCTTGCCCACCGCGGCCACGTCGCCGTCGGAGCCGATACGAATGACCGGCCGCGTCTCCGGGGCGACCTCCACGCGCAGGAACGGCTCGCCGTTGAAGCGGACGAGGTACTCACCCGGCTGCTCGTAGACGTGTGCGGCGTTGAAGCCCGGCAGTTGGTTGTACTTGCCGTCGGGGTTGCCAAAGTCCCAGTTAAAGGCGTCAGGCTGCGGGATCTCTTCGGACGGCAGCTCGGGCGCGACGACGAAGACGGCCTGACCGACGCGGCGTTGGACGGTTTCAACGTCCTCTGCCTGCGGTTGCCCGGCTGGCGGCGGGACGGCCGGCGTTGGGGTAGTTGGCGGCGGGGCGGTTGGTGGCGGCGATTGCGGCGCCTGTGCGTACGTCAGCAGCTTCCGCGTCGGGTTCCCGTCGGCGTCGTACTCGATCGTCTCTGAGACGAGTGTCTGGGCGACGGCCCACGGCGTGCAAACAAAGGCGAAGGCTAGCAGGACGGTGAGTTGAAGTGCTTTCATGGCGTTTGGTGCTTTCGTGATGGATGTCGGTGTGTCGTGATCAACGCCCCAGAACTTCCAGGGCTTCACGCGCCAGGCGGAGGCTCTCGGCCTGGGCGTCGTACTGCTCGAGGTTCACCGTTCCGTCGGGCCGGCGCTCGAAGCTCCCGATTTTCGTGTCCAGCCCGAAGGTGGCAACCGTGAGGCGGTGTCCCTCGGGTGAGACGTACTCTGCCACGCGGCACCCGCCGCAACCTGCCAGACACGCGACAACCGCCGCGATGAACGATCTTGAACGTACCATGCGAATCTCCTGTGTTGGAACAAGGAACCGCAAGCAGGCCTCGCGTTCCGGTCCGGTCGGCCGTACGTCGGGACACGTTCGAGATTGTGTTGCACCATTGAGCTGCGTTGATGCGATGCACCAAAAAGCCGCAGGCCGAAGGCAGCGCTCTCCCCCGGGCGGGGAAGCGCGGCCTTCGGCCTGCGGCTTAATGCCTTCTGATGGTTTTCGGCGCGCTTTACCGGGTTGCCGTCAGCACCATCACGTCGCGCAGGCCGCGCAGGTCGCGGGCGGGTTCCACGACGACGGTGACGAAGCCCGGGTTGGTCGATTGCGGCTCGATGCTCGCGACACGCCCGATCTTGTACCCCTGGAGCACGTCGGGCCACTCGGCGTCGCGCAGCACGGCCCAGTCGCCGGGGCGGAGGTCGGTCGCCTGCGCGTCCCGCTCGACGACGTTCTTCACGAGCATGCGGTTGTCCCCCACGCCGACCAGGGTTCGCTCGACGCCCTCGAAGACGTCGAAGGTGGTCTGCCCGGCGTCGTCGCGGGCGTAACGGCCGAAGGTGATGGTCATCCGCATGTCGCGGTCCGAGACGAGGCGCACCTGGCTGGAGGCGAGGCCCGCGTCGGTGACGATGCCCGCCAGCCCGCCGCCGTAGAGCACCGGGTTTCCCCGGCCGATGCCGGCGTGGGTGCCGGCCAGGAGCTGCAGCACCTCGCGGTCGCCCGCGCCGCCGCCGATGACACGGGCCGGCTTACAGAGCTGGCGGAGGTTGCCGAGCAGTTCGCGGTCGGCGTTGATTTCCTTGAGGCGTTCGAGCTGGCCTCGGAGGCTGGCCAGTTCGATGCGGAGTTGCTCGTTTTCAGTGCGAACGTCTTCGATGCTGCGCGGCGCGTCCGGGCTGGCGGCGTCGGGCGTGCCGCGGGCAAGGTCCCCGGCCCAGGAGAGCCCTGCGTTAACCGGTGCCGCGACGGGCGCGAAGAGCGCTTGCGCGTGCCCCCGGACGGTTTGGCCCGCCCAGCCGCGGAAAACGGCCACGTTCAGGCCGGCCAGCAGCATTAGCATGACGAAGATGTGCGTAGGACGGGGCAAGGATCAGGCACCCATGCTCGTTGACGCGGGGTCGGGGGTTTCCCGGGATTTTCCACTGTCGGCCGGTGCCGGGGTTAGTGGTCGTCGGACTCGTTCTCGAGTGTGTCTTTCCACATTTCGAGGTTTTCGAGGTAGACGGCCGTGCCGCGGGCGACGCAGGTGAGCGGGTCCTCGGCGAGGCGCGTGTCCAGGCCGGTGGCGTTGGAGATGACCGTGGTGAGGCCGCGAAGCATGCTGCTTCCGCCGGCCATGGTGATGCCGTTGTCCACGAGGTCGGCTGCCAGTTCGGGGGCGGCCATTTCCAGCGTGCGGGTGACGGCCTCGACGATCGCCGTGACCGGCTCCTGCAACGCCTCGCGGATTTCGCCGGAGGTGATGGTCGTGCGGCGGGGCAGCCCACTGATGAGGTCGCGGCCCTTGACTTCCATGGTCGGCTCGACGTCCTCGTCCGGCGGCGGGGCGGCCGAGCCGATCTGAATCTTGATGCGCTCGGCCATCTGCTCGCCGATGGCCATGTTGTAGGTCCGCTTCATGTGCCCGATGATCGCCTCGTCGAAATCGTCTCCGGCGACGCGGACGGATTCGCACACGCTGATGTCGGCCAGCGAGATGATGGCGACCTCGGTCGTGCCGCCGCCGATGTCGATGATCATGCTGGCGGTCGGCTCGGTGACGGGGAGGTTGGCACCGATGGCCGCGGCCATGGGCTCCTCGACGAGGTAGACACGACGTGCCCCGGCCCGCTCGGCGGACTCGAAGACGGCACGCTTCTCGACGGCGGTGATGCCCGAGGGGATGGCGATGACCACCCGCGGGTTGATGAACTTGCGGTGCCCGTTGGCCCGCTTGATGAAGTAGCGGAGCATGGCCTCGGTGACATCAAAGTCGGAGATGACGCCTTCCTTGAGCGGGCGGATCGCCTCGATGCTTTCGGGGGTTTTGCCCAGCATCTCCTTGGCGACCAGGCCGACGGCGTTGCCGTTCTGAAGGACGCGGTT
>JBHJOM010000134.1:0-5146 GCA_050329715.1 Phycisphaerae bacterium | reverse complement strand
CCGACGCCTCCTGAAGTAAGCCGGCACGGCCCCGCGTCGTGCCGGCTTGTTTCTTGCGCCGAACGCTAGTCAACCCCGCCATGCGCGCGTCATCGCAAGCGAGCGCAGCGCGTCGAACGACCTCCACGCTTGAACAGCGTTCCCTGGACACGGCGGACGCGTCCCGGCAAGACGCGTCCCGGCAAGGCGCCGACGAAGCCCCGCTTCACCTCGGAGGGGCGACAGGGTCCTTTAGGGGCGACAGGGCCGGCCGAGGCTCCCGCCGACCATCCCCGGTGAGGAAACATGCCCAGGGCCCGTGAGAACGCCGGATGACACGCTGCGGATTGCTTCCAGCTTCCGACGCGTTGGGAACTGCCAACCGAACACATCGGCACGCCGAGGCGTGGTTCGGGTTGGCGGCTCTCTCCGGTGCGAGGATTTGGCACGTGCAAACACGCGACACCCGCCGACGCATCATGCTTTGCGAAAGTGGAAGATGCCCCAGGTCAGGTAACCGTTGTTCCCGCCGTCGATCCAGTGCCGCAGGCCTCGCTTCATGTTGTCGACGTACGCCTGGCTGATGCCGACGGAGAGCATCTCCTGTCCGCGGCCGTTGAGTTCGTCCAGTACGCGGCCGTAGTGCCTGGCGATCATCTCGGCATGCTCTTCGAAGGCCACGAGCCTCAGCCCGTGCTGGGCGGCCACGCGGTTGTAGTAGCCCGGCGAGGCAAGGCTCTGCAGGTGGATGCGATCGTAGATCGGCTTGAGTTTGTGCGTCGGTGCATCGTCGGCCTGCATGGGGTCGGTGAAGACGAACGACCCGCCGGGCTTGAGCACCCGTGCCACCTCCGCCACGACGGCCGAGCGGTCGTCGGCGTGGAGGATGGCGTCCTGGCTCCAGGCGGCGTCGTAGGAGGCGTCGTCCGCGGGCACGTGCTTGAAGTCCCCGTCGATGGTTTCGACGAGGTGGTCGACGCCCTGGGCGCGGTTCATGTCTCGGCCGCGTTCATTTTCGACCTCGGACAGGTTCAACACGGTGGCCCGGCAGCCGGTGGTTTTCGCCAGGTGGCGCATGGCACCGCCGTAGCCGCCGCCCAGGTCGAGCAGGCGGAGCTTGCCCAGATCCGGCCCGAGCCGTGCGGCCATGCGTTCGACGGTACGGCGTGAGGCGTCGGCGATCGGCTCGTCGCGGGATTCATAGAGGCCGACATGAATGTCTTCGCCTCCCCAGATGGTGAAATAGAAGGTGTCCGCGTCGTCACTGTTGTAGTAGGTGCGTGCGGTCTCCACGGCTTGGCTGTAGGTACTCATCAGGCGTTATTTCAGGATTTCGGCGTTGTCGTCGTAGGCCTTCTGGGCGATGTGAATGTAGAAGTCGGGCACGGACTCGTGGTACGTCTCGTGGAAGTCGCCGAAGGTGTCGACCTTCTGGAACCCGACTTCGTGCATCAGCCGTCGGACGTAATCCTTGCGGATGGGGCACATGTTCAGGTGGAAGACGTCGCCGTTGTCGAACGTGTATTTGAATCGGGCCAGGCCGTCGTCGATGTGCTCCGGCTCGGCCGTCACGCGGTCGCCGCAGTAGTAGTACTTGTGGGCGTTGCCGTAGGTGCCGTCGAGCAGTGCGTCATAGTTTATCTGGTCGAGAATCAGGATGCCGTCGTGCTTGAGCATGGCATAGAATTCGGCCAGGGCCTTTCGGCGGTCGCGCTCCTTGAACAGGTGCGTGAAGCTGTTGCCCAGGCAGATGATCGCGTCGTACTCGCCGTGGACGTCGCGGTTGAGCCAGCGCCAGTCCGCCTGGACGACGCGGAGGATATGCCCGCGTTTCCGCCCGTTTTCAAAGGCCTTGGCGAGCATCTGCGCCGAGCCGTCGGCGCTGACGACCTCAAAACCCGCTTCCTTCAGGCGGCAGGAGTGAAAGCCGGTGCCCGTGGCCACATCAAGAACCTTGACGACACCGTGCTCCTTGAGTTTGTCGATGAAGAACGTCCCCTCGCTCCCGGCACGGCGGTCCCAGTCGATCAGTTCGTCCCATCGTTCTACAAAGCTCTTGATGTACTCAAGTGCATAGTTCTCGGTGGAGCGGGTTTCGATCTCCCCCTCTTTGTAGAGTTGCTTCTTCTGTTCCTTCAGTTGCATGCGGTACTCCTGTAAAGGTGCTGACGTGACGGCGACGTGAACGCGGGCGGCGTTCGACGCGCACCGGCCGTGGCGACCCCGCGGCCACCGAAATCCGGGAACAGGCTGCCCAGCACGCATCACGCGGCGAGGTGTAACAAGGCCCGGAAGGCTCATGTAAGACCGGAAGGCGGCACGAACGTCCAAAGGCGACGCCCGCAAATGTCAACGTGGCAAAGTGACGGCCACCGTCCGGGTCGGCGAACCCTATCAGGTTCCGCCGGCCATGGAACCCCTTCCGCCAGAGCTTTAACCCGCTCCGAACACTGCGATCCCTTCGAAATCATGAAAGAAGTGGGCGTTTAGCGATTTTCCCCAGCCCCGCGCCGTGTCGAGGCCTCGATTTGTTTACCGGATCAGGCGGCACGCACGGCAGGAAGGTCGTACATCGTCGGCCATCGCGGCGGACGATCAGAGGTTCTGCAGGCGTTGCTGCTTGTCCAGTTCCAGCAGGGCCGCGATGAGGTCTTCCAAGCCGCCGAGCATCACCTTGTCGAGGTTGAAGTTCTTTTCGCCGCCGCCTTCGCCGCCGAGGCGGTGGTCGGTGCAGCGGTTCTGCGGGAAGTTGTACGTCCGCACGCGCTGGCTCCGGTCGCCGGAGCCCATGGCCAGCTTGCGGGCCGAGGCCTGCTCGGCGTGTTGCTTGCTCGCTTCGCGCTCGTAGAGGGTCGCGCGGAGCAGAGCCCAGGCGCGGTCCTTGTTCTGGGCCTGGCTTTTGTGTTCGGTCATCTTGAACTGGATGCCCGTCGGCTTGTGCATAATGCGCCAGCCGGTCTCCACCTTGTTCACGTTCTGCCCGCCGGGGCCGCCGCCGCGGCAGCCGTATTCTTCGATGTCCTTCGGGTCGATGTGGATCTCGACGTCGGGCATCTCCGGCATCACGGCCACGGTCGCGGCGGAGGTGTGCACGCGGCCCTGGGTTTCGGTCTCTGGCACGCGCTGCACGCGGTGCCCGCCGGACTCGAACTGCAGATTGCGGTACGCCCCATCCCCCCGCACGTTAATGATGATCTCCTTAAACCCGCCGCGGTCCGACTCCGAGAAGTCATTGACTTCAAACTTCCAGCCGTGCTTTTCGCAGAACAGTTCGTACATCTTGTAGAGGTTGCCCGCGAAAATGGCCGCCTCGTCGCCGCCGGTGCCGGCACGGATTTCGATGAAGAAGCTGTCGACCTTGTTGTCCTCGGCGGCGACGAACGCGTCCTCCAGCTCGTGCCAGAGCTTCTCGGAGTTTTCGCGCGCCTCCGGGAGCTCGGCCGCGGCGACCTCGGCCATCTCCGGGTCGTCACTCGCCTGCAGCACTTCAAGTTCGGCGATGTTTTCAAGCGTCCTGCGGTACGTCCGCCAGAGTTCGACGCTGCGCGACAGCGCGCCGCTCTCCTTCGAGATGCTCACAAGCTGCTTCGCATCCGACAGCACGGCCGGGTCGTTGAGCTTTTCCTGCAGTTGTTCAAAGTGCCGCATCCGCTCGTCGAGCTTGCGGGCAAGGAGGTTGGTTTCCAGGTTGATGGTCATGGCGTGGCTCGGGCGTGCCATGTTACGCGCCTTGTGAAGCCGACGCACGCTCGGGTATGAACACGAGCATGGCTGAACACGTCACAATCCTCGGCGACGGCGCGATGGGCACCGTCTGCACCCTCCTGCTTGACCAGACCGACGCCGCGGTAAGCCTGTGGGGCGCCTTCGAGGCCAACGTCGAGGCCCTGCAGCAGAACCGCCTCAACGTCAGGTTCCTGCCGAACGCACGCATCCCGCTCAAGGTCAAACTCACCGCCGACCCGGCCACGGCCTTCGCCGGCGCGACGCTCGTCGTCAACACCATCCCCACGCAGTTCATGCGGCCCAGCTGGCAGAAGCTGGCACCCCACCTGCCGCCGGGCGTGCCGGTCGTCAGTTGCACCAAGGGCGTTGAACTCGACACGCTGCTGCGGCCCAGCCAGGTTATCGAATCGGTGCTCAAGGAGGCCGGCATGCCCGTGCCGCCGCTTGGCGTCATGAGCGGCCCGACCATCGCCGCGGAGCTGGCCAAGTACCTGCCGGCCACCGCCGTCGCCGCCAGCACGGACGCGGCCCTTGCCGAGCGGACGCAGAGGCTGTTCACCACGCAGTGGTTCCGCATCTACACGAGCACCGACCCCGTGGGTATCGAACTGGCCGGGGCGGTGAAGAACGTCATCGCGATCGCCGCGGGCGTGATTGATGGGCTGGGCGCCGGCAACAACGCCAAGGCGGCGTTGCTGGCCCGCGGGCTCGTCGAGATCAAGCGGCTCGGGGCGGCGCTGGGGGCGGAGAAAGGCACCTTCGACGGCCTGGCCGGCCTGGGGGACCTGGTCACGACCTGCATCAGCCCCGAGGGCCGCAACCGCAGCGTCGGCGAGCAGATCGGCAAGGGCAAGAAGCTCGCCGAGGTCCTGGCGGGCATGCAGAGCGTCGCCGAGGGCGTGGAGACCTGCCGCGCCGTCCACGCCCTTGCCGAACGGCACGGCGTGGAGATGCCCATCGTCGGCGGCGTCTACCGCGTGCTGTTCGAAGACAAGGACGTGCTCGAAGCCATCAGCGACCTGATGACCCGCGAGCTCAAAGCCGAGCGCGTGGTTTGAGAGCCCGGGGGGAGGTTACAAGTAGCTTCACTCCCTGTAACCTCCCGCCATGGCTGAAACGTCGCTTTGGATTCTTCAGGTCGCCGACCAGGTCGAGGCTTTCGCTACGGGGCGTGGCAAGGGGCAGGTTGGGGGGCAAAACATCGTGTGTGCCTCGGGCATCACGCCGTCGGGGCCGGTGCACCTGGGCAACATGCGCGAGGTGATGACCGTCCACCTCGTCTGCGAGGAGCTTTGCCGTCGCGGGCACCGCGCCACGCACCTGCACGTGTGGGACGACTACGACCGCTTCCGCAAGGTGCCCGTCGGCGTCGACGCCGCCTTTGCACAGCACCTGGGCAAGCCGGTCTGCGACGTGCCCGACCCCTTTGGCGAGTACGCCA
>JBHJOM010000133.1:0-7458 GCA_050329715.1 Phycisphaerae bacterium | reverse complement strand
TGGGCCGGGGCATCGCCCGCAGCACGGCCGCCAAGTGGTGCCGGTACGCCCGCCACTTCTTCGAGGTCGCCCAGCGGCACGAGCACATCAGCGCCAACCCGTTCGCACACATCAAGGGGCAGGTCCGGGGTAACCCGGCCCGACGCGTCTTCGTGCCGGGCCAGACGGTCCAGCAGATCATCGACGCCACGCCCGACCTGGAGTGGAAGGTCCTGATCGCCCTGGCCCGCTTCGGCGGCCTGCGCGTGCCCAGCGAGGCACTTGCACTGACCTGGCAGGACGTGCAGTGGGACGCCAAACGCCTGATCGTGCGGGCGAGCAAGACCGAGCACCACGCCGACGGCGGCGTGCGGGTCGTGCCGCTGTTCCCCGAGATCGCCGGGCTGCTCCAGCAGGCGTTCGACGAGGCCGAGCCGGGGGCGACCTTCGTCATCTCCCGCTACCGCGACCCGACGGCCAACCTGAGGCAGCACTTCTGCCGGCTCATCGAGCGGGCCGGGCATACGCCGTGGCCCAAGCCCTGGCAGAACCTGCGGGCCACCCGCGCCACCGAGCTCGCGGACCACTACCCGAGCCACGTGTGCGCGGCCTGACTCGGCCACGCCGAGGCGGTCGCCAATGAGTTCTACCGCTCCGTGACCGACGCCCACCACGAGCGCGCGACGGCATCGGCGACGGCCGTCAGCACGCCCCCTTCGGCTGGAGCATCGACGCAACCACCCGAGCCGGCGGGCCCGGCAAAAGCGACGCAAAATCCGACGTTCACTTCGGCCGCAAAGGGCTGCATCGGCCGGAAACCGGACTCCGAGGGAGCCTGGGAAACTTCAACTTTGCAGTGGAATGCGAGCATTTGCGAGAACCTGCAACATGCTGCAATGGGCGTTACTGGATTCGAACCAGTGACCTCTTGTGTGTCATACAAGTGCGCTAGCCAACTGCGCCAAACGCCCGGAATGTCTTGCCCCGTCGGACCTTCGTCCAGGTTCGGGTGAGTCGGAAGAATAGCCAAGTCGGCGGCGGACGGCAACCCCGGGGTGGGGGCGAATCGTGATCGGACGGCGGCTGACGACGTGCAAGCGGCGCCGCCTGTGGCGGGGCTGCCTCGAGCGGGCGTGCTTCGGGTGCGCGTGTCGGGGTGGTGGCTTTGGGCGGGATGTCGCGACGGCGCGTTGGTCGGGTATGCTCCGGCGGGCGGTTAATTCGCCTGAAGCTGGGCGGGGTTTATACTCTGCACCGTCTCGTTCATGTCCGTTGCCGTTGGAAGGAGCCTTGATCCGTGGCAAAACGCACCTCGCTCGCCGAGAAGTACGATGAGATTAATGACCGCATCGCGGCGGCCTGCGAGCGTGCCGGGCGGGACCGGAAGTCGGTCGCGCTGGTCGCAGTCACCAAGTACGCCGCCCCGGAGCAGGTGCGGGAGCTTGTGCGCCTCGGCCACCAGGATTTTGCCGAGAACTACGTTCAGCCGCTGGTGCAGCGGGCGTCGCAGCTCAACGAGTTTCACCAGCGCCGCGTTCAGGCCGGAGACGCGCTGGTGGCCGGGCGGCTTCGCTGGCACATGATCGGGCACCTGCAGCGGAACAAGGTGAAGCAGACGTTGCCGCACGTGGCGATGGTGCAGAGCGTTGACTCGCTGCGGCTGGCCGAGGAGATCGACACCGTGGCCGAGAAGTTGGGCATTGAGAAGGTGCCGGTGCTGCTGCAGGTGAATGCCAGCGAGGAGAAGCAGAAGTACGGCGTGGCGGTGGGCGCGGCCGTGCACCTTGGCGAGCAGATCGACACGATGCCCCACGTGCAGCTCATGGGCCTGATGACGCTGGCCGCCTACGGTGCCGACGAGGCGACGCTGCGGCAGGTGTTCACGCGGACGCGCGAGGTCTTTGACGAGATGAAGTGGCACAAGATTGGCGGCGAGAAGCTCCGCCACCTGTCGATGGGCATGAGCGACGACTTCGAGATCGCAATCGAAGAAGGCGCGACGCTCGTGCGCATCGGCAGCGCCCTCTTCGGCGGCGAGCTGAATGATGCCGACGACGCCCCGGCGTAACCCCGACCACCCCGTGGCACGCCCGGTTCACCGGGCCGTGAACTAAAACCCGCTCACTCCCCGACCGTCGTAAACGTCGTATGCACCGGCGCCAGCGCCCGCCCCGCCGTGTCCCTCACGCCGGTCGTGAGGGTGAAGGCGTACTCGGTGCCTGACTCGAGCGGCTCGGCCGGGCGGAGGATGATCGTCGAGCCTTCGACGCTCACGTCGGCAGGGACGTACATGCCGTCGGCCCGGCGGGTCAGGCGGACGTTGCCGGGCAGCGATTCGGCTTCCGCCGTCCGGTCGGGCACAGGGAAGGCGAGCCGAGCAAGAATCTGCGTGTCCGTCGGCACGTCCACCGCCATGGGAGGCGGCTCGACGCTGACAACCCACGGGCGGGCCTCGCCTTCCTCGAACCGGGCGACCTCGTCCTGACGCACCTGCCAGGCGACGAAGAACCAGGTGCCGCCGACGGCCGCGATGATCACGAAGATGATGGCGAGCGACTTGTTCATGCCGTTGGCGTTAGGTCGAGGGTCAGGCCAGGAGAAGTTGAGGATGAGTCGCCGACTCCCAGTCGTTTTATCGGCCACATCGGCCGCCTCCGCCAGAGCGGGCGTTTCGGCAAGTTGTAAGGAACAGAAGAAGATGTCGAAACACCCCTTCTCCGCTTGCGGCCCGGGCGGTGTCGTCCCATACTCTCCGGCTCAGCCTGAACAACGCCGTCAGCCGATGAAAGCTGTGGTGTTTTTACCGGATCTTCGGATCCGCTGCTCAGTCGGCCAATGGATTGGCCGATCATAAACCGAGTGACCGCTTACTCCTGTCCCAAAGCGTAATGGGGCGGACGTCAGGCGGCCAATCGGGCCCACGAGGCCCAGGGACGGGCGACAGCAATGGACAGCTTCACGATCCGCGGGGGCAAGACCCTCTCCGGCACCATCGACATCTCCGGCAGCAAGAACAGCTCGCTGCCGATCCTGGCCGCCTGCCTCATGGCCGACGGCAAGACGACGCTCCACCGCGTGCCCCGGCTTTCGGACATCGACTCGATGATCCGCCTGCTGCAGGAACTCGGCTGCCGCGTCGTCCGCCATGAAGGCTCCTGCGACAACCGCTTTACCCACCCTGCACTCAACGGCCCGCTCGACATCGAAGTCACCGACGACAGCCTCATCGAGGCCCGGTACGACATCGTCAAGACGATGCGCGCCAGCATCTGCATCCTCGGGCCGATGCTCGCCCGTCGCGGCCGAGTCGTCGCCAGCATTCCCGGCGGCTGCGCCATCGGCGACCGTCCGGTTGACCTGCACCTTCGCGGCCTGGCCAAGCTCGGCGCGGAATTCCGCACCGAAAACGGCAACATCATCGGCACCGTGCCCGGCGGGCGGCTCAAAGGCACCAAGATGTACCTCGGCGGCGCTCAAGGCCCAACCGTGCTGGGCACCATCAACGTCATGTGCGCCGCCGCACTGGCCGAGGGGCAGACCAGGCTCGTCGGTGCCGCCTGCGAGCCGGAAGTGCTCGACTGCGCCAATATGCTCAACGCAATGGGCGCGCGCATCAGCGGGCACGGCACGCCTGAGATCACCATTGAGGGCGTCGAGCGGCTCGACGGCGTCGACCACACAATCATCCCCGACCGCATCGAGTGCGGCACGTTCGTCATCGCCGCCGCGATGACCCGCAGCAAGCTGACCCTCCGCAACTGCGAGGCCGACCACCTCCTGGCCGTGTGGGACCGGCTCGAGGAAGTCGGCGTGAAGATGACCAGCGTCGGCGACAACATCATCGTGGATGGCGAGCAGACCGTCGTCCACCCCACCGAGATGACGACGCAACCCTACCCCGGCTTCCCGACGGACCTGCAGGCCCAGCTCATGGCCCTGCTGACCCAGGCTGACGGCATGAGCGTCATCACCGAGCGGATCTTCCCGGACCGCTTCCTGCACGTGGGCGAACTGAACCGCATGGGTGCCCGCATCCGCAAGGAAGGGCCCAGCGCCTTCATCGCCGGCAGCGCACGGCTGCAGGGCGCACAGGTCATGTGCAGCGACCTTCGCGCCTCGGCCGCTCTGGTGCTGGCCGGGCTTGCCGCGACGGGCGAGACGACGCTCGACCGCGTGTACCACATCGACCGCGGCTACGAGAAGATCGAGCAGAAGCTCCGCGCCGTCGGGGCGGACATCAAGCGTGTTGGCGACGAGGCCACGCTGCGTAAAACGGCGTAATCACAGGGCTTTGGCCCTTCGCCGGCCCCCGCAACCGCCCTACCTGCCGAAAGCCGCCCCGGCCGTCCGCGCGTTCGTGGCGTTCGCACCGGCGGCGGTTGCTGCTCTAATAGGCGCATGCGGATTCGCACGCTCACCCCCGCGGACGTCGAACAGCTTCTGGACATCGACGCCACGCTCGAGTCGGACAGGTACCTCCACGTCGACGTGGACGCCGAGTCGCTCACCGGCGTCTTCCGCTTCGAGGAACGCCCCTTGCGTCAGCCGCTTCACGCGGCCAACGCCCCCGACGACGCGTTCAAGTTCTCCTGTCGGCAGGTCGTCGGCGGCATCGAAGAGGGCATCGCTCTAGCCGCCGACCACAATGACGTGCTGCTGGGCACCCTGCTCGCCAGAACGGATTTCGACCACAACACGCTCCGCCTGCTGGACCTGCGCGTGGACTATGACCACCGCCGCCAGGGCCTGGCCAGCGCACTGCTGTTTGAGCTGGTACGGCAGGCACGCGAGACAGAGCGGCGTGCCGTGATGGCCGAGGTGCTGAGTAACAACCTCCCGGCCGTCGCTTTTTTGTTCAAAGCAGGCTTCGAGCTGTCCGGCATCGACACGCGGCGGCACAGCAACCATGATTTGGTGAAGGAGCAGGCAACCCTGCTCTGGTACCTGCCGCTCGACTGACGGCCGCCGCAGCGCGACGGCCCCAGGACATTCCCACTGACCCACAGCGAGTTATGACGACCGAGCCGAACAACACCCCCCCGGAGGGGAACGTCATCATCGAGGAGCCGCCGACGCCCTGCTTCGACGACATCTCGGCCGCCGAGGCCGTCGCGATGATCCCGCAATGCTCCGCACCGGACGCCGCCGAGGCGATGCGGCGGTTCGAGATCGAGGATCAGGCGCATGTGCTCTCGGGCCTGCACCCGGAGGTGGCGGCCCCCGTCGTCGCCGAGATGGCCGCCCCGGACGTCGCCGTCGCGCTAGCGGAACTCTCGAACGACAAGATCGCCGGCATTCTGGCGGAAATGGACCCGGACGACCGGGTGGACGTGCTCGAGCACCTGCCCGAGGACCGGCACGACGAGATCATCGGCCATATGGAGCCCGAGGAGGCCGCCGAGGTCCGCCGTCTCGAGCAGTACGAGCCGGACACCGCCGGCGGCATCATGACGACGCAGGTTACGTCGCTCTACGAGCACCTGGCCGTCTCCGACGCGATCGAGCAAATACGCAAACTCTCCGAGGAGTTCGAGCAGCTCTTCTACATGTACGTGGTCGACCGCCGCGGGCACCTCATCGGCGTGCTGTCGATGCGCGACCTCATCCTCGCCAAGCCGACCCGAAAACTGCACGAAGTGATGATCCCCGAAGTCCGCAGCGTGCTGGCCGACATGGACCAGGAAGAGGTCGCCCAGGTCATGCGCAAGTACGGCTTCCTGGCCATGCCCGTGGTGGATACGCAAAACCGCCTGATCGGGCTCATCACCATTGACGACATCGGCGACGTGCTCGAAGAAGAGGCCACCGAAGACGTACACCGCCTCTTCGGTGCCGGTGCCGAGGAACGGCTGATGAGCCCGTGGTGGTTCAGCTTCAAGAGCCGTGTCGGGTGGCTCGTGGTGAACCTGGGGACGGCCTTCGCGGCAGGCGCGGTGGTAGCCAGCTTCAGCGGGCTGATCGAGCGGCTTGCCGTGCTCGCGGCGTTTATGCCCATCGTCGCGGGCATGGGCGGCAACGCCAGCGCTCAGGCCATGGCCGTGGCCGTCCGCGGCATGAGCCTCGGCGAGGTGGACCGCCGAACCATCCGCCACGTGCTGATCCGCGAGTCGATCGTGGGCCTGCTGACGGGCCTGATCATCGGCACGCTCACCGGCCTGATCGCCTACTTCTACACCGCCCCGCAGGAGAGCTACACCAACTTCGGCGCCGTCATGCTCGGCGTGGTCATCTTCGCGGCACTCGTCATCAACCACACGCTGGCATGCGTCAGCGGTGCGGGCATCCCGTTCATCATGAAGCGCCTCGGCTTCGACCCGGCCCAGTCCGCCACCATCTTCGCGACCACCGTGACCGACGTCGTCGGCTTCTTCGCCCTGCTCGGCCTGGCGTTCCTTGCGATCCGGCAGATCCTCAGTACGTAGCCGCCGGCGCTATTTGCCGATACAGAACCGAGCGAAGATTCGGCCGAGCACGTCGTCGGGCGTCATCTGGCCGAGCACGTCGCCAAGTGCGTCCAGGGCGAGCCGCAACTCCACCGCGAGCAGCTCAGGCCCCGCCCCGACCAACGCCGCGGCACGGGCGAGCGCGTCGCGCGACCGGCCAATGGCCTCCACGTGCCGGCCGTTCAATGCCAACCGCTCGCCGGCCCACCCGCGCGTGAAGGCCAACGCCCCGATGGCTTCCCGCAGCCGCATCAGCCCCTCGCCAGTGACGGCCGAGACACAAAGGTCCGCTTCTCCCCTGCCGCTACGCTCAACCAAGTCGGCCTTGGTCGTCACCAGCAAGTCCGGCGGTCGCGGAAAGCGGATCCGCGGCCGGGCGTCGTCCGCAGCCGCCACGTGTACGAGCACGTCCGCCTGCTCCACGGCCGTTGCGGCGCGGGCCTGCATCTGCCGGTCGATGTCGGCTCGCGCCGCGTCGCCTGCTGACACCTCGGCCGGTTCCACGCCCGCTGGTTCGACGCCCGCCGTTTCCACGCCCGCCGCGTCCAGCAGCCGCACCATGCCGCCGGGCACCGAAACCTCCGCCGAGAGCACGTCGCGCGTCGTGCCCGCCTCGGCCGAGACCACCGCACGCGCCGTCCCGGCCAGGGCGTTCAGCAGCGTGCTCTTGCCCGCGTTCGGCCGGCCGGCCAGCACCACCGTCGGCGTGTGCCGCAGGTCCTCGAGCCGCCCGCTCTCGGCGAGCAGCTCGGCCAGCGGGGCATCGACCGCCGAGAGCCGCCGGGACGTCTCCTCGTCGCTGATGAACGTCACCTGTTCCTCTGTGAAGTCGATACCGACCTCCGTGAGTGCCAGCAATTCGCCAAGGTTTTCCATCGACGGGCGGAGCCGGTGCGACAGCTCACCGCCGGCCAGTTGGCGTGCCGCGGCCAGTTCCGCCTCGTTGGCCGCGGCGATGGTCGCGGCCACGCCCTCGGCCTGCGCCAGGTCCATCCGCCCGGCGAAGAAGGCCCGCGCCGTGAACTCCCCCGCCTCC
>JBHJOM010000132.1:0-23733 GCA_050329715.1 Phycisphaerae bacterium | reverse complement strand
GCGTGCCAGGCGTGCCAGGCGTGCCGGCCGAGAGAAGCTCCCGGAGGCGGATCAGCCCGCGGCGGGCGTGCGTCTTGACGGTCCCCAGGGGCATATTCAGTGCTTCTGCGATGTCCGGGTAGCTGCAGCCCTCGTCGATGGCGAGCGTGAGCACGCGCTGCTGGTCGTCGGAAAGCTGCCGGAGTGCAACGCGGGCCCGGGAGGCCTCGTCGGCATCGTCCACGCGGGACTGGGTGCCTTCGACGCCGACGGCCCGGTCTTCGAGCGGCTCGGCGGCGTGGACGGGGTCGGCCCGGCGGCGGCTCTTGCGGCGGAGGCGGTCGATCAGGCGGCGGCGGGCGATGGTGATGACGAACGTCGGCTCGCCGGCCGCGGCAGGGTCGTACCGGGCGGCGCTCTTCCAAAGCTCGATAAAGATGTCCTGCGACGCGTCCTCCGCCTCGGCGTGGTTGCGGCAGAACTTGCGGGACAAGCCCCAGACCATCGGCCCGTACCGACGGATGCAGTCCTCGACTGCACCCGTAGCGCCCGCCGCGACACGCGGCAAGAGCGGCTGAACATCGGAAGTGGCTTGTCCGTCCTGCGACACGTGCCTCTCACTACCCGGCGTCTCTGAACCCGGCTTCACCGGCACGGAACGGGTCATACCCTGCCGGGCCGAGTTTTCGACGGCCGATCGTCGGCCGATCGTACCGTTCACGCAGGCACGGTCGCCTGCAACAGCCTGTGCCGAGGCGGCCGGCACAAGCTGAGGTGCCACGACGGGCACCCGTTGCCTGGGCCACGGCGGCGGATCCCGATCCGCCCGGCGCGACTGGCTAAGAGAATACGCTATTGCAACACCCAAAGGAATTCACCCGTCGTAACAAATTGACTCGGGGAGGCGGAACAGGGATCGACCTGGCCTGACCCGATGGGCAGAAAGCGCCGCCCGGCCGCGCCTTCCGTGCCAGTAAGTTCGCCAGCCCCGGGCCGTCGGTTGCGACGTAATGTCGGCAGAAGCCTCCGCCCGGTTAGGGTGAGGGCTGTTTGATCCATACATTTATCCCATTCCCCCGCGTGAGTTCGCCGGAACGGGTCGGGCCGTTTTTTTGGGGTTCTCATATCTACGTTTTCGAGATAGTTTTCAGACATCACTTCGGTTGGTGTCGGCCGGACGGCATTCGTGCACTCAGGCCCGACACGCAGTAGCCAAGAACTGACGACTTTCACGAACTTCCTTTAACGGTTGTGTTCGGTCGTCTAAAGAATTTGGGCCTGGGTCCGTCTGGAGGAGGGCGGTCCCGGGCTTTTTCTTTACCTTGAACGAACTTGGGGTCACCCGGGCTTCGCCGCCGGCGGCCGGGCATCCGGGTGTCCGGGCGGCCGACGCGGGCTTGCTGCTCGGGCGGGTCGCCCCGGCGAGTCTTCTCGGCGTTTTTGGCGTCTGGGGCGGGTTTCCGCTGCGCGGTCGGGGAGACGGACCGCCCGCTGCGCGGTTGGCGAGGCCCCTTTCTTTCCCACATTGCCCATTTGCACCCTTGTGGAACGAATTGTACCTCCTTCGAGTCGCGTCAAGCCGGGTCGATTCGACGGAAGTTAAGTCGGTCCCGCAGGTCTCCGATGTGAGTTCCAGTGACGCGGTACGCGTTGACATTTAGCGGCACGCCCGGGCCGGTGTTCGGCCAAGGCCGGAAACCGGCCGAGTTTTGGGTCGTGATGCCGCCTCTGAGGAACCGTGTGGTTCGTCATGCGGCGTTCGCCGCGGACGGCATGTTGGCCAATCGGCCGGGAGTTTAGTTATGACGGCAATTCGTCATCGGAGCCCCAAGGGCTTCACGCTCGTGGAAATTCTGATCGTCGTGATCATTCTGGGTATTCTCGCGGCAATCGTGATCCCGCAGTTCACGAACGCCTCGGAGGACGCCCGCAAATCGTCGCTGACCAGCCAGCTGCAGACGCTTCGCAGCCAGGTCGAGCTGTACAAGCTGCAGCACCGCGACGAGTACCCGACCGACGACGGCCTCGTCTCGGGTGCATGGGACTGGGACAAGATGATCCAGACGACCGATGAGGACGGCGACACCTCCGGTACCGGCTTTGGCCCGTACCTGCAGGCCCTGCCGGTCAACAACCTCAACGGCAACACCACGATGGAGTACATCGCGACGGCCGGCACGCCAGCCGCCGGTACCGGTTGGGTCATCGACGTCGACGGCAAGATCTTTGCCAGCGGCAAGACGGACACGAACTGGTTCAACGAGGGCACCGGCAGCGACGCCGCCACCAAGCCCGGCAGCTAATGCCTGAGCCAGTCGCCTGACTACGCCGGCGGATGACGAGCCTTCGTCATCCGCCGGCGTTTCGCGTGCAGGCCGCCTTGTCCCGGCACGCCCGATCACCTCTCGCCGGGTCCTGCCGAACCCGCGGGACGTACAACAAGGGCCTTGCCTGCCGAGAAATGACAGTTCCGGCACCAAATCGCCCCTTCGGGCATTAAGCCGTCGGCCGCATTCACCGATTGTCAAACGGGAAGACGTCGGTCTTCACCTCTTCAGGTCTTTCCTCTCACGACTCGCGTGCGACGCACATGACCAGACTCCGCCTCAACCTCTCGCATACCAGTTTCGCCGGCCGGGGCCGATCGGGTGCCGGTGCATTCACGCTCGTCGAAATCCTGATCGTCGTGGTGATCCTGGGCATCCTGGCGACGGTCGTGTTGCCGCAGTTCTCCAACGCAAGCCAGACGGCCCGCGAGAACACCCTCAAGGACGAGCTCCGCTACCTCCGCACGCAGGTCAACGTCTACGCGGCACAGCACCGCGACGTCTTCCCCGGCTACCCCGGCGGCGACATCACGGTCACGCCCACCGAGGCCGCCTTCGTCAGCCAGTTGACGGCCTACACCGACATCTCCGGCAACGCCAACGACAGCCGCACCGACGTCTACGAGTTCGGAAGATACCTCAGCAAGATGCCCACCAACCCGATCAACGGGCTCGACACCGTGTTGATCATCGCCGACGGTGCAGCCTTCCCCGCGCCCGACGGCACGACGGGTTGGATCTATCAGCCACAGACCGGAAAGATCGCCGCGAACCTTACCGGGGCGGACTCCGATGGCAAATCCTTCACCGACTACTAAGCGACTCGCGGCCGCCTTCTCCCTGCTGGAGTCGATGGTTGCTTCGCTCATCCTCTCGCTGGCAGTCGCCGCCTTCTCCGTGGCGATGACCGCCAGTACACGGCACGACGCCTACACCCAGCAGCAGGCGCTCGCCACCATGTTGGGCCGCCAACTGCTCGAGGAGGTCGCGGCGATGCCGGTCGATGTCGTCGAGATTGCAGACATGGCTGCCGCGCCGGCCGCCGACGCCGGCGACGGCGGCCTGCCCGATGACCCGTTCGATGACCCCTTCGGCGACCCGTTCGGTGCCCCCTTCGGTGACCCGTTCGGCGGCGGTGACGACGAAGAGGAGCTTGGAACATTGGGCCTCGGCGGCAACGTCGCCGACGGCCCGAGCCTCGTCGCGGACTTCGACGGCTTCTTCGATCAGATCGAGGCCCTAAACCACTCGAGCCGCGTCCGCGGTACGTTCCAGCGCAGCGTGCGCGTGCTGCCGCTGGACAGCGGGCCGTGGCTCAAGGGTGCGCCGGCGTTCGCGATGGTCGAAGTTACGGTGAAGATGCCGGACGGCCGAGAGAACGTCCTGCGCCGGCCCGTTAGCGTTCGGGTGAAGGCGGAACCGCAGACGGAGGCCGCGGAATGAGCCGGCGAGCCGATTCCAGCAGATTGACCACCGGCCGAACCGCGGTGCGTACCCACCCCGCGGGGCTGACGCTCGTGGAGATGAACGTCGGCATGCTCGTGATGGCGCTGATCGCCGGGGCGTTGGCCGCATTCACCCTTTCACTCGGCGGGCACTGGCGAGCGGGCGAGACGACCCAGGCACTCGACCACGTGGCGCTGGTAAGCAGCTACCGCCTGACCGACCACCTGGCCGCCTGCCGGGACGTTCTGGCGATACACACGACAGCCGGCGGCGGGACGGCACTTGTACTCTGGGCGTCCGACGACGTCGCGCTCGACGGCCTCATCCAGGCCGGTGAGATACAGGTTCTGGCGTACGACCCCGCTGCCGCGACGATCTGGTTTCATGCCCGCGTTGCCGACGGCCAGCCGCTGCAGGCCGACGCCGTCGCCCATGCCCAGGCCGAGGTAAGCCGCCAGAGCGTCACCGAGCCGGCGTTCCTGCCGACGTTTCTGCAGAGCGGGTTTCTGGCCCCAGGGCGGGCTTTCGTCGGGCCGGGCGGAGCGACGTCCCGATCACTCGCGCAGGTGACCGCCACGACGTGGTCGGTGCGGACGCAAGGCCAGGGCCGCCCCGTGGCGACATTCGACGTCATGCTCACGCGAGACGGCGAGCAGGCCAACGCGTTCGGTAGTGCCGCCCTGCGCTGCTGGGAGGGCTCGTGAGAACCAGGCCTGAACAATCACAAAGCCGACGGGCCGGCGTGGCACTGCTGATGGTGTTGCTGGTCGTGGCTTCTTCTACAGTACTGACACTGGCGATGCTGGCTTCGAGCAGCATGCGGTCACAGGGTGTCGGCAACGCCGAACTGAGCCTTCAGGCGATCTACCTTTCCGACGGCGGGATCGAGCTGGCGCTCTTCTACCTGCAGTACCCTACGGCGAGCAGCGTCAGCCAGGTGCGGGGACCTCATTACGACCTTTACTGGCCGGGCGAATCCAATATTACATTCACTGAGATCCCCGGATCCCGGGTCGACATCAGCGTCGCCAATATCGCCCCGAAAACCTTCCGCATAACCAGTGTCGGGTTCATAACGGGTGCCGGGGGTGATGTCATCGAACGCAGCCGGACCGCGACGATCTATCGTGAGAAGGGTGCAGTCGTTTACCACGCACTGAGCGTCTCGGACGACGTGATACTCAACAGCAACCTGACGGTAAACGGTTCGGTCCGCACGAGCCGCGACGTGCTCGGGGTGTTCGGGACGGTGACCGATACGATCTATTGCAGAAATCCCGGCATGGCTTCCAATCGAAGAGCGACCCCCACGCGGCCGCCGCTGTCTGTACCGTCCTGGGGCCAGCTCGACATCGCAAAGAACCCGGGACAGTACATCTACCGGGGGCAGACGTATAACGCACGCAGCATCCTGACCGCGCCCGGCGTCAGCGACGACAGCGGCGACGCCGTCATCTATGGGACCGTGACGCTGGACGACACCGACCGCACCGGCAACCCGGCCAACGTGTGGTATGTGCCCGAAGACCTGGAGGTGAGGGGCGTACTGGTCATCGACGGCACACTCTTCGTCCACGAGGACCTCGACGTCCGCGGGCAACTCGTCGCCCGGGCCCGCAACGGACTGCCTGCCGTGATCGTCGGAGACCGGCTCACCATGGAGTCCAGCGGCAAGGTGGATGTCAACGGCCTGCTATGGCTGCACGACCCGATTCATGGCAACGGTCTCACGCTGTTCAGCACGATCCGTGTCGTCGGTGCCGTGATGATCGACGACTGTGACGGCCCGGTGCTCAAAGGCTATCTCGGGAGTGCGACGATCACCTACGACCCGGACGCACTCCAACTCGACTACCTTTACGACCGATATGACCAGCCCGGCGAAGCCAGAATCATCGGGTGGAACGATTAGGAGATGACCATGAAGTCTACACGCATATTCGCCACGCTTATCGGACTGCAGATCATGATCCTGCTCGCAATCTTCGGGCAGAACCGTGCCGTCGAGCCGGTGGCGAGTGCTCAGATACCTAACAATGCCGAGCTTCAGGTCCGGCAGCTCCGCGAGCTCGAGCAGATCAACGCCAAGCTCGACAAGCTGAGCACACTGCTCGCCAGCGGGGAAGTTCAGGTCCGGGTGAATCTGCCCGAAGATTAACAGTAGAAGCAATTGCGCCGGCGGGAAGGGCGTCAAGAGCGACACGGCCGACAGGGATCCGTCGCGTGCTATTTGCGCGACGGCTCCCTGTAGCCGCGCGACGGAGAGTTGCCATGAAATCAACACACCATCCCGTAGCAAAGCTTCGAACAGCCTTCACGCTCGTGGAGGTGCTCACTGTCATCGTCATCCTGGGTATTGCCTCGATCATCGTGATCCCGCAGATGGGAACCCGTGATGACCTGAACGTAGCGGCGGCGAGTCGGGTGCTCATCGCCGACATGGCCTGGGCCCAGAACCGCTCCATCGTCAGCCAGAGCTGGCACTTCCTCCGGTTCAGCGGACAGACGTACACCGTCGAAGTCTACGACCCCTCGGCCGACAGCTTCGCCGTTGCCGAGCACCCGATCGACCGAGGTGCATTCGCACGGACCTTCGGGGCCGGCGGAAGTCCCGGGCTCGAGCCGACGACGATCGTCTCGGCCGACTTCGACGATGCAACGCTCGTCGGCTTCGACGAGATGGGCAGCCCGGTGATCTATGTCGCGGCGACCGGCAGTGCGGCTGCGCTGCAGGACGTCGGGGTGCTCACCATCCGGTCCGGCGAGTTCACGCTCACGATCGACGTTCAGCCGTTCACCGGGGAAGTGAGCGTCAACCCATGAAGCTGTCTGCGCTGCTGACATCACGACCGCAGCCGATCGGCCTGGACCTGGCTTCGGCTGAGCTTCGCCTGCTGCAGCTTCGACTCGTCGACGGGCTTCCGGTTCTTGTCTCGGCGGCCCGCAGGCCCGTGCCGCAGGAGCCGATTCCGCTGCGGCAGGGCAAGGCCTCCTCGGCGTGTGTACTGCCGCCTCGCCGCGCGGAGATCCTCGTCGAGATGATCCGACAGCAGGGCTTCTTCGGAAGACGCATCGTCGCTGCGATTCCCGAGCAGATCACACGCATCAAAAACATTCGCCTGCCCAGCATGCCCCCCGAGGAGACCGCCGAGGCCGCACTGCTGGAAGCGCCAGAGGCACTCGGTTTCGCGCCCGACGAGGCGGCCGTCCGGCATCTGGTACTCGGCACCGTGCGCCAGGGGAACGATGCGCGACAGGAAATCATGGTCTTCGGTGCACGGCACATCGACATCGACCTGTTCACGGAGGAACTGCATCGATGCGGGCTGCAGGTGGCGGGGCTCGATTTCGAGCCGGCGGCGATCTATCGCATCGTCGAGCGGTTTCTCAGGCGGGACGACGACCTGCGCGAGGTGCATGTCGTTGTGTCCGTCGGCTCGGCGAAGTCGCGCGTCATCATCGGCCGCGGTGCGGACATCACGTTCTGTAAAACCATCGAGCTGGGCGGCAGCCACGTTCACGCGGCCGTCGCCCGCAAGCTCGGCGTGAGCCTGGAAGAGGCGCGTGCGCTTCGCAAGCGGTTTGATTTGATCACCGACCCGCAGGAGCAGGCAGGGGGCGTGAGGCAAGCGGTGGAGGACGCGGCCCGGAGCACGTTCGAGATGCTCGCGCGCGAAATCGCGCTTTGCATGCGTTACCACTCCGTCACCTTCAGGGGTACCCGGCCCGGGCTCGTGCGCGTCGTCGGGGCGGAAGGTGACGACAAGCAACTGCTCGAGGTGCTGAACCAGCAACTGCCGGTGAGGACCGAACTTGCCCGGCCACTGGACGCGGTGGGCGGGTTGACGAATTCGCCCGTTCGCGATGAGACGCAAGGCCGCTGGGCCCTGGCCATGGGGTTGGGGCTTCGCAAGGCCAAAGGCCCGTTCGCGCCGGCGGACGGTACGACCCGCCAGCAGCAGGCCGTGCTCGCCGCCGAGGAACAGAAGCTTCAGGCCGCCGCCGACGATGCAGGACATGCCGCCCGCCGGGCCACGGGTGCGTCTGCGGAACCGGAGGTGGCCCGTGCATGACGTCGAGTTCCTTCCCGCGTGGTACCCGCGGCTGATGCGTCGCCGGCGAGCCGTGGTGTTTCAGGCCTGGCTCGCGGCAGGCCTTGCCTGCGGGCTGTGCGTGTGGGTCCTCGTGTCTAAGCAAAGCGTGATGGCCGACCGGGCCACGCTCCAGGACCTGGACAGACAAATCACAGGTACGCAGGTCCTGCTGGACCAGCTGCGTGCCGCACGGGCCGTCCGCGACGAACTGAACGTCAAAGACCAGCTGCTTGCCGACCTGGGCGTGCCCGTCGAAGTCAACCGGCTGGTGACGGAGGTTGCGCTGTCGATGCCTGGCTCGGTGTCCCTCCTGGAGTTCGAAGTGCAAAGTACCGAGCAGCGTCAGGAGCCGGTGGGTGCAAGCCGGTGGACGCGCCAGGCCAGGCAGAAGGCCGTGCCCGCGGTGAACAGGCGGATAGCCGTGCGTCTCAAGGGCATCGCCCCCGGTGACGTCGAAGTGACAGAGGTGTTCTCGAACCTTTCCCGCGTGCCGTTCTTCGAGCAGGTGCGCATGAACTACGGCCGGGACCGGCACGACCGGGACCGCATCCTGCGGGAATTCGAGATCACGTTCTGGCTCAACGCCAACCATGTTCCCGTAGCGGCCGGCTAGCCCCGCGGCAGGGTACAACCATGACAAAGCTCGAAGATCAAATTGAGGTATACGGGCGGCTGCAGTACGTGCTGGGCCTGTTGATTGTGCTGTCGCTACTGGGCTTCTACTTCTTCGTCTACCGCCCGAGCGACAAACACCTGATCGGCCTGGGCAACGAGATCGACCAGCGCCGCTTCGAACTTGCCGCGGCCAGTACCGAGGCGGGAAAGCTGCCGAAGGTACGTGCCGAAGTCGATCGAATTGCCTCGCGGGTGGACCACCTCGCCCCGATGGCGCACGTTTCGGAACTGGCGGCAATGAACAGTGACCTGATGCTGCTCGGACGGAGCGAGCAGGTCGACGGCTTCAAGTACGAGCCACGGCCCGAGCGGCAGGCCGGCACCTACGGCGAGTATCCGGTCCGGCTTACGTTCGAATCGAACTTTCCGGAGGCGGTTCAGTTCATTCGACGCGTCGAGTCACTGCCCCGCATGCTTCGCGTTCGCAGCTTGAGCATTCAGTCGATTGATTCGAGTTCCTCCGGCAATCGCACCGCGCGGACACGGCAGCAGGTGGCCCAGGAGGCCGGCCGGGTCAAGGTCGACATGGTCATTCACCTCTACTTTCGGGAAGGCTGAGTGATGCGTCCGATACCTGAACAGCTTCTGAATCACCTCCCGCCGGCGCTACGGCGTGACCCGAAGAAGACTGGCGTTCTTGCCGGCCTGGTGCTGGTGCTGGTCGTGCTGTGGGTGGTGATGTTCGGGCGTGGCGAGGAAGGTGGCGGTGTTGCGGCGACGATCGCCCGAGTCGCCTCGAGCGTGACGAGCACGGAGGCAGAAGAGGTGAAGCTGACGCCAGCGAGCCCGCAGCTGCTCGCGTGGCTGAGCCGCCCGACGCCGGTGACGCCGCGTGACGTTTTCGCGGTCGATTGGGAAGCTTTTCCGATTGAGCCGGGCAAGGAAGCCGCGCCGGTGGAGAAAGTAGAGCCGGGTGAGATTTTCTGGTCGAAGTTGGAGAAGTCGCTCGCCCGACGTGCCGATGCGTTGCGGGAGAAGGCCGTGGCGCGTGCGTCGCTGAAAGAGGCGGCAGACGACCTTCGGCTGACGTCGACACTGATGGGCCGCAACCCGGCGGCGGTGATCGACGGCAAGCTGGTGCGGGTGGGAGATGTCCTTGCGTCGTTCCGCGTGCTCGCGATCGAGCCGCGGCGTGTAGTCCTCGAACGAGAAGGCGTGCGGTTCGAGGTTGAAATGGCCGGCGAGAGCTTTTCAAGCCTCGACGGCAACTAGCGCGGCACGCCGCGGCCGAGTTTCGGCCGGTGCCACAGACAACTGACCCGTACGGGAGAAATCATGCGTGCAACGACTAAGACCGCCGGTCTAATTTTTTTGGCCGCGTCGTCCGTTTGTATCGACTCGGCGCTCGGGCAAAACTCTGCCGCCGAGGCAAAGCCGGTAACCCCTGCCAAGGCCGATGTCAGCGACGCACAGCGCCTGCTCGACGCACTCGGCCGCACCCAGGACCCCTTCGCCGAACCCGCAAAGCCGACAGCAAGTGATGCAGAAACACTCGGCGTCGAAAGCGTGACCACCGTCGCGCCGAAGTCCACCGTCACGAGCGTCCGGGCTTCCGACGTGAACTATGACGACGAATTCGGCACAGTCGAGATTCACGTCTCGGACGCGCCGCTCGTCGAAGTGCTCCGCACGCTCTCGCTGCAAAGCCAGAAGAACATCATCGCCAGCAAGGACGTCCGCGGCACGGTCACGGCCAACCTCTACGGCGTGACGATCCGTGAGGCGCTGGACGCCATCCTGCAGGCCAACGGCTTTGCCTACCGCGAGGAGGGCAACTTCATCTACGTCTACACGATGCAGGAAATGAAGGAGATGGAGGCCGCCAATCGCAAACGGGCGACCCGCGTCTTCCGCCTGCATTACACGCCGGCGAGCAACGCCGTGAACGTGATCAAGCCCGTTCTCAGTGCGGATGCCGAGGTCAGCTTCACCGAGCCGGCCGTAAGTGGCATCTCCAGCGGCACGGGCGAAGTCGGCGGCAACAGCCACGCCGTCGAAGACCTCATCGTGGTCACGGACTACGAGGAGAACCTGGAGCGCGTCGCCGAGGTCGTGGCGGAGGTGGACCGCCGCCCGCAGCAGGTGCTGGTGGAGGCTACGATCATGGTCGCCCGCCTGAACGAAGACAACGACCTGGGCGTCGACTTCAACATCCTGGCCGGCGTCGACTTCACGCAGATCGTTTCGAGCAACGGGCAGATCGTCGGCGGCAACCTGCCGGAAGGTGCCGACCCGAGCATTACGGACAGTGCGCTCTCGGCCGGCACGGGCAACAACTTCACGAGCCCCATCGGCGGCGGCTTCAAGATGGGCTTCGTCGGCTCGGACGTCTCGGTGTTCGTCTCCGCCCTCGAGGGCGTGACTGATACCGTTATCCTCGCGAACCCCAAGGTTCTGGCTCTGAACAAGCAGAAGGGCGAGGTGCTCGTCGGCCGCAGTGACGGCTACGTGACCACCACGCTTACCGACACCACCGCCACGCAGACGGTGGAGTTCCTGGAGACCGGCACGCGTCTGATCTTCCGGCCGTACATCGGCTCGGACGGCTTCATCCGCATGGAGATTCACCCCGAAGACTCCGCCGGCGGCATCGACCCGAGCACGAACCTGCCCGCCAAGACGACCACCGAGGTCACCTCGAACATCATGGTCCGCGACGGGCACACGATCGTCATCGGCGGTCTGTTCCGCGAGTCGAGCATCTCGGGCCGCAGCCAGGTGCCGCTGCTGGGCAACATCCCCGTGGCCGGTGCGCTGTTCCGCAACCAGAGCGACTCGACGCGGCGTGAAGAGATCATCATTCTGCTGACGCCGCACATCATCAAGGACGAAACCAAGTACGCGAAACTCAGTGCGGACGAGCTCGAGAGGCTCGAGCGGCTCCGCGTCGGCGTACGCAAGGGGATGATGCCCTTCGGCCGCGAGCGGCTGGCGGATTCCGCCTACCAGCGCGCCATGGAGGAGATGCAGTCTCCCGAGCCGGACATGGACCGCGTGCTGTGGAACCTGAACATCGCCACGAACCTCGTGCCGACCTTCGTCGAGGCCATCGAGCTGAAGCGCGACGTCTCCGGCCGCGAGCTGACGACGGCCGACGGCAGCAGCATCCGTCACTTCGTTCGCGACGCGATCCTCACGGACGTGGCCGCCGAGAAGAAGCCCGCCGTGGGTGCCCCCAGGCCGGAGAACCAGACGCCGCCCGCGGCACAAGCCGCCTCGGAACCGTTCGCGACGACTGAAGTTGCGACCGACCCGACGACGCTTCCCACCACAGCACCGACCACCAACCCGGTGGAGGCCGTGGAAGCGACAAGCATAGCAGCCGGCGCACCGGCCGAGCCGACTGCACCGGTTACCGGCACACTCAAGCTCAACCAGCCGATGTGGCTCGCGCCCGAGCCTGCTGAGGCGCCGCTCGCCGCGACCAGTATCAGTGAAGAACCTGCCGAGGAGCCCATGCATTTCAGCGACGCGCTGGAGTACTTCGGCTTCGGGCATGCGTGGCTCGAGGAGCTGCGTAGCGGCCTTGTCGGGCGCACCCGACACGACGCAGGCGAAGGGCGTTTGCATACGACACCGGCGACACCGGCGAACCTGCCGACGCAGCCCACGGCCGTGACCGACCTGCCGACCGACGTCCTGGACTTCGGCGATTTCGAGATCGAGGACGTACCCTCCGCCGACAGCAAGTAACCCTGCAAGCAACGACTGGAGCTACAGCATGAAGCGTCACGCATTAACCTGGATTCTTTCTTCGGCCGTCATTGGTACGTCGCTGATGGCAACCGGCTGTTCGTCCGAGCCGAAGCAGACGAACAACGAAGCGGCCGCCGAACGGTGGAACCAGGCGCGGAGCGGCGTGCTGTACGCACTGGCGCAGGACCAGTTCGAGATGGGCAACTTCGAGAAGGCCCGGAAGACGATCAGCGAGGCGCTGACGCTCAACCCGATGAGTGTGCCGGTGCACCTTCTTTCGGCACGGCTGTCGATCGAACAGGGGCGGCTGGAAGACGCCCAGGCCAGCCTGCTCCAGGCGACGACGATCAACCCGAAGGCGGCCGAGGCCTACTACCTCGCCGGCGTCGTCGCCCAGCGGTGGCTTCGTACGAGCGAGGCCCTGCAGCATTACGAGCAGGCGGCCGAGATCGACCCGTCGGAGCAGGCCTATCTCCTGGCACGGGTTGAGATGCTGGTCGAACTGAACCGGGTGCCCGAGGCGGTCAAGCTGCTTGAAGAACGCGTTGTGTTCTTCGAGAACAGCGCCGGCGTCCGGGACGCGCTCGGCCAGTTGTACCTGCAGCAGGGGAACTCGGCGCGGGCCGTCGACATGCTGCGGCAGGCCAGTGTGCTTGCCGGGGACGACCCGGAAATCCATCAGCGACTCGCCACGGCCCTCATGCGGGACGGCAAGTGGGACTACGCCCGCCTGACCCTGCGACGCCTGCTCAAGCGCGACGGCCTGGCCGACCGGCCGGACCTGCACATGGCCATCGGCGAGTGCGAAATGCAGCTTGGCGGCTGGCTGGAGGCCCGCGGGCACTTCGAAACGGCAACCCGCCTCAGGCCCAACCAGCCCAACGCCTGGCTCGGGCTGGCCAAGGCTGCCATCAAGCTTCGTGACCATCGCCGGGCGGAGCTGAGCCTGGCCAAGGCGCGGGCGCTCTCCCCGCTCGACGCCGAAGTCCATCTGCTCAACGGCTACCTCCGGCTGGAACAGCGCCGCCTCTCCGACGCGTTGTCGAGCTTCCGGCGGGCAACGGAGCTGGACCCGAATGACGGGACGGCACTTTGTATGGTGGGTTACGTCCTGGAAAAAAGCGGCCAGGGCGACAGGGCCATTCACTACTACGGCAGGGCACTGGGGCTCGACCCGAAAGACGAGCTGGCCGCCCGACTGCTGGCCTCGGTCGATACAGGCGAGTAGGCAAGACCGCTTCATAAACAACAGCAGGCCTCCGAAACACCGGAGGGCGCTACAGCGCCCACCGGTGTTCCGCATGGTACGTCGCGCTGCACCGGCGAATCCTTCATGCGCCACAAAGCCGTTAAGGGTTGCACCGATTAACCCGATGAAATGAATGTCATGTGGCAAACAGCCCGCGGAAAGATGTTGAGCGTGCTTGCCATCAGCAGCCTTGTTGCAGGGCTCCTGGTGTTGGTCATTCAGTTAGGCCCGCAACTGCTGCAGCAGCCACCTGACGTCGTCACGGCCTCGGGGTTCGCCCTTATCGCAGTCGGTGCCGGGTCCAGCATCATGGTTCTTGCACTATGGCGTCGCGGATGTCTCAGCGTCGCTGCTTGCGCACGTCGACTCGCTACGGAAAAGAAGATCGAGTTCATCGTCTCGCCCGACGACGTGCTCGCGCCGCTCGTCGGCGGGGTGAACGATTGCCTGCAGATGGCAGAGCGGGCGGTTGAAGAAGCAACCCTGGCCGTACGGGAACTCGAGATCCAGTTGAAAGTCGCCACGGCCGGCCGCAGGCATGCCGAGGCGATCATCCATTCGATCTCCGACCCTATCCTTGTCACCGACAGCTTCGACGAGCTGCTTTTGTCGAACCGGGAAGCATCGCGTGTCTTCGGCTTCGACCTTGAGGCGGCCAACAGGGTCGCGCTGTCGCAGCTCGTGAAGGACACGGCGATGGTCGGCATGATCCAGGAGATGCGTGCCAGCGGCCAGTCGACGAGCCGAACCCTCGAGCACCGCGTACGCGTCGGCCGTGATGAAGAACGCGTCTACAAGGTGACGCTGAGCAATGTCAACCAGCAGTCCGGCGACGCCGGCGGCGTGGTCGCCGTGCTATCGGACCTGACACGGGAACGCGAGATCGGCGCGATGAAGAACGCCTTCATCAGCGGGGTGTCGCACGAGCTGCGGACGCCTCTTTCGAGCATCAAGGCGTACGTCGAGATGCTGATGGACGGCGAGGCCGACGACGAACAAACCCGGGCGGAGTTCGTCGAGATCATCAACACCGAGGCGACCCGCCTGGAGCGCCTCATCGACAACATCCTGGACATCAGCCGTATAGAGAGCGGTCTCATGAAGGTAGACCGTCGGCCGATGAGCCTGCTGGAGGTTGCCAAGGAGGCCGTCGAGGTCATCCGGCCGCACGCGTCCGGTAAAAACATCGAGATCAATGAGCGGCTGATCCCCGCCGTTCATCAGACGCTCGGCGACCGGGACATGCTCTATCAGGCAGTCCTCAACCTGCTGAGCAACGCGGTGAAGTACACGCCCGAGGGCGGCAGGGTTGTGCTGGATACGAACGTCGATGAGGAGCGCAAGGTTCTCACGGGGACGATAACCGATACGGGTGTGGGCATTCCTGCAAAGGATTTGCCCTTTGTGTTCGACACGTTCTACCGGGTAGAGGCCAATAACAAGATGGCCAAAGGTACAGGGCTCGGGCTTCCGATGGTCCGACAGATCATAGAAAAGGTGCACGGGGGTCGGGTTTGGGCCGAGTCCGAGCCGGGTAAGGGCTCAAGGTTCATGTTCGAGTTGCCGATGTGCGCATGACAGAGCTGTGCGTTAAAGCCAGCGATGAAAGAGAATGCACTATGTCGAGAATCCTCATAGCCGATGATGACGCCCACATTCGTAATGTGGTCGCGCTGAAACTCAGGAACGCCGGCTTTGATGTCGAAGCCGTTGAGAACGGCCAGCAGGGCATCGCCGCCTTCGAGGCTCAGCGGCCGGACCTGATCATCACCGACTACCAGATGCCCATCGTCGACGGCGTAGAGATGTGCCGCTCGATTATCGGGCTTCCTGGTGGAGAGGCTGTGCCCAAAATCCTGCTGACGGCCCGTGGGTTCAGCCTCGACGATGAGACCGTGGAGTCCTTGAGGTTGTCGGAGATCCTCAGCAAGCCGTTCAGTCCCCGCCAGTTGTTGGCGACCGTGCAGAGCCTGCTGATACAGGCTGCATAGGACATCACACCGGTCTGTTCGCCGTCAACCCGGCGGCGCGACCCGTGTAAGTCAGAAGGAAAGGGCGTTCATGAGAAGTTTGATGAGCCAGCCCGAAGTGGTCGAAGCCAGTCCGGCATTCGAGCGCCTCGTGAGACGCTGTCGCGAGGCCGGAGCGATGGCGGTGATTGTCGACTGCCGGGGCAATGCCCTCTGGCACGATGCCGGTGCGTCGCCGTTCTTTCTGCGCTATGCGCTGGCCGCCACGACCGACGACAAGCTCGAAAGAAACGCCCTCTGCGAAGACATACGAAAGGCGCTTGCCGACTCGAAGGCGACATGCACCCGCTGCGAAACGGGGCTGTTGCGTGCGGTGCGTCCGGCACAGTCGCTCGGGGGGTACGTCGTTCTTCTTGCGGTCGCATCGGATTGGCATGTGGGCGAGGCGGTGCAGCGAGTCGCCTCTTCCAGCGGTCTTGATGCCGGCTGGGTCGATCAGTCCGCCCGCAGCCTGCCGAGCTTCGGCGATTGCGAGCTTGCTCGGTACTGCGAGCTGTTCGTCGCCGGCCTGGAAGATGCCGCCGACCTTGCCGCGGCCCGACGTGATACGGATCTGATCACTCAGAACCTGTCCGACTGCTACGAGGAGCTGAGCCTCGTCTATCACATCAGCAGTGGCATGCAGGTCGACCGTGAGCCGAACGATTACTTTCACGACGTCTGTCGCGACGTCGGACAGGTCATCGAGGCGTCTGCGATCGGTTACGTGGTTCAGGATTCCGACGGCGTGCTGCATGCCGAGGTGCTGGGCAGGATTACCGACGCCTCCCGGCTCGCACAGCGGTTCGGCCAGGACCTGTTCGAGGTGCTGCAGGAACGGAAGCAGCCGATGGTGATCGACGACCTGGCCGAGCACGCGAAGCTCGGCTGGATGGCCGCGGCTCGCAACCTGATGGCGGCCCCGCTTCTGCGCAAGGGCCGGCTTCTGGGCGGGCTGTTCGCGCTGGAGAAGGGTCGCACGGACTTTGACAGCGTCGACCTGAAGCTGCTGAACGCCATCGCCGAGAGCACGGCGGTCTACCTCGAAAACTCGATGCTCTTCGGCGACGTGCAGCACCTGGTCATGGGCCTGTTGCACAGCCTCACGGCCGCCGTGGACGCGAAGGACACGTACACCTGCGGCCACTCGGAGCGCGTCGCCATGCTTGCGCGAAAGCTCGCGCAGGAGGCGGGCTTCTCCGAGAAGCAGTGCGAGCGCGTGTACATGGCGGGGTTGCTGCACGACGTCGGCAAGATCGGCGTGCCGGACGGCATCCTCTCCAAGCCGGGCAAACTTACGGACATGGAGTTTGCCCGTATGAAGGAGCACCCCGCGATCGGCGCTCGCATTCTGGCGGACATCAAGCAGGTGCAGGACCTGATCCCCGGCGTACTCCACCACCATGAGCGGTACGACGGCCGCGGCTATCCGCATAAGCTGGAGGGCGAGGCGATTCCGCAACTCGGCCGGCTGCTTTGCCTGGCCGACAGCTTCGACGCCATGACCAGCACGCGCAGCTACAGCCGCGCCCGCCCGGTGACGGATGCCGTCGCCGAGATCAGGCGGACCACGGGTACGCAGTTCGACCCGAAGCTGGCCCAGGTGTTCTGCAGCATCGACCCGGCACGGCTCGGCGAGCCCCTCCGCCAGACTGGCGAGCGCTTCCCGCCGCTGCGGGAGGCCTCATGAACCTTCGCCACGAGATCTACGACGACGTGTGCGTCATCTCCATTTCCGGGGACTTCATCAACGAGGAAACCGCCAAGGCCGTCGAGCTGACGAATCGCATCATCGACGAGAAGAACCTGGTCGACTTCATCATCGACCTTGAGGAGTGCAGCGCGATCGACAGCGTCGGACTCGAGGCGCTGCTGGCGATTCGGTCCAAGGCCGAGGAGCTGTTCGGGCAGGTGAAGCTCTGCAGGCTCGACGAGACCTGCGCCAAGATCCTCGAGATTACCCGCCTGGACACGCTCTTTGAGCGCGCGCATGACCTGCCGTCGGCATTGAAAATGATGGTGCACTGAGGAGGCCTTGTGATTGCCGCTGCAACGCGAAAACCACTGGGCCAACTGCTCATCGACGCGGGCGTCATCTCGCAGGAGCAGCTTGAGCGCGCACTCGACGAGCAGCGGCGGCACAACCACCTGAAGCTGCTGGGCGAGGTGCTGATCGAACAGCGCATCTGCCAGGAAGACCAGATCGTCGAGGCCCTGGCCAAAGCCTACGGCGTGCCCTACGCCAAGATCACGCCGAAGCTCGCCGACCCGAAGGCCATCGGGCTGTTACCCAAGGAATTCCTGGAAAAGAATGCGGTGTTGCCGCTGTTCAGCGTGCAGGGCATGCTCACGGTGGCCGTGCCAGAGCCGGCGAACGTCTTTCTGCTCGAAGAGATTGAACGGCTCAGCGGCCAGCGGGTGCAGGTCGTCGCGGCGACGGTGCATGACATCAAGGCGACCCTGCAGACCTACCTGCCGAACGACAGGATCTTTGTCATTGACGAGGTCATCGGCGAGGTCCGGCCGGACGATTTCGCGCTCATCGAAGACGTTGCCGACGACATCGCCGACCTCGAGGAACTCTCCGGCGATTCCCCCGTCGTCAAACTCGTGAACTACTGCATCTACAACGCCGTGAAGGAGGGTGCCAGCGACATCCACCTCGAGCCCGGCGAGCAGAGCCTGCGGGTTCGGTACCGCATCGACGGACGACTCGTGGAGCGGCTGCGGCCGCCGTCGCGCATGCAGGCTGCCGTCGCCAGCCGCGTGAAGATCATGGCCGGGCTCGACATCGCCGAGCGGCGCCTGCCACAGGACGGCGGCATCCACGTGATGATGGACAAGCGGCCGGTCGACCTGCGCGTCAGCACCATGCCCAGCCGCCACGGCGAGAAAGTCGTCATCCGGGTCATCGACAACGAGCGGGTGAACGCCAACCTCGAGAAGCTCGGGTTCGGCTACGAAACGCTCAAGGCATGGCGGAAACTCATCCTCAGGCCCAACGGCATCCTCCTCGTCACCGGCCCGACCGGCAGCGGCAAGAGCACCACGCTCTATGCCGCCCTGGAAGAGGTCAACAAGGAGGATGTGAACATTTCAACGGTAGAAGACCCGATCGAATACGTGCTGCGCGGCATCAACCAGACGCAGGTGAACGAACGGGCCGGGCTCACGTTCACCGGGGCCCTGCGGGCACTGCTCCGCCAGGACCCGGACATCCTGATGATCGGCGAGGTGCGCGACGTCGAGACGGCCCGGCTCGCCACGCAGGCGGCACTGACCGGCCACCTGGTCTTCTCGACGCTCCACACGAACGATGCGCCCTCGGCCGTTACGCGGCTGTACAACCTGGGCATCGAGCCGTACCTGGTCGGCGCGACGATCCAGGGTGTGCTGGCGCAGCGTCTTGTGCGAAAGTTGTGTACGCACTGTCGCGAGGCGTACGAGCCGCCGCCGCAGGAGAAGCGGCATATCGAGCGTGAGGCCGGGGCGGTCGAGGTGCTTTATCGGGCCAAGGGTTGTGCCAAGTGTCACGGCCGGGGCTACGCCGGGCGGGTGGGCATTTACGAGCTGTTCGTGCCGGACGATGTCATCTCCGAGAAGATCGCCGCGGGGGTCACGCTGAACGAGATTCGCGATCTGGCGATCGCCAACGGCATGCGAACGCTCCGGCAGGACGGGCTGGAGAAGATCCGCTCGGGCATGACCACGCTCGAGGAGATCCATCGCGTAACGGCATGATTCGGGTCGTTCTGGCCGCTGCCGAAGTTGATTGCTGTGCCAATCCTGTCGATGGAAACGATGGGAGAGCATCTCATGGCAGAGTTCGCATATCAGGCCCGCACGGAAGCGGGCGAGAGCGTGGCCGGAACGCTCCTCGCCGCCGACCCGGCCGAGGCGCGCCGCAAACTGCGCAACGAGGGCAAGTACGCCACCAGCATCACGCCGGCCAAGCCAGGCAAGGCCGCCAAGGGGGCCAAGCAGGTCCGCGCGTCGGGTTCGACACGGCCGGCCGGCGGTGAGAGTCGGCAGCAGCCTGGCGCGGAAGGCGGCCGGCGTGCCGCCCGCGGCCGACTGAAGAAGCCGGAGGTCATCAGCCTCAGCACGCAGTTGGCGATCATGCTCGAAACAGGTGTTCCGCTCACCGAAGCGCTGCGCAGCGTGGCCGACCAGACGATCAAGCCCGACGCCCGCGGCATCATCGAGCAGATTGCCGAGCACGTCGAGCAAGGCGGCGACCTCTCGACCGCACTGGCCGAGCACCCGCGAAGCTTCTCGCCGATTTACGTCGCACTCATCCGCGCCAGCGAGAAAAGCGGCCAGCTCACCAAGATGCTGCAGCGCGCCACCGACTACCTCAAGGACGAGCACGAGATCGCCCGCAAGCTCAAAGGTGCCCTGATGTACCCGGGCATCATGCTGTCCTTCGCGGTGCTGACGACGACGTTCCTCGTGGCATTCGTGCTGCCGCGGTTCGCCAAGATCTACGAAGGCAAGGAGGCGGCACTGCCCGTGCCGACGAAGCTGCTGCTTGGCCTGAGCGACCTGCTGGTGACGCAGTGGTACCTCATTCTGCCGGGGCTGGTGGTCGCGGTGTTCGTCGGGCGTGCGTACTTCAGGTCGCCGCCGGGGCGGGCCACGTGGCATGGCATTCAGCTCTGGCTGCCGCTGCTGGGCGGCATGTACCGCAAGATGCACCTGGCGCGCGGCGTCCGCATGATCGGCACGATGGCGGCCGCCGGCGTGAACCTGCTCGACGCCGTCGAGACGGCCCGCGGCCTGTGCGGCAACGCCAGGTTCGTCGGCCTGTGGGACGAGGTGCTCGACGAGATCCGCCAGGGCAAGCAGATGTCCGAGCCGCTGTTCGCCAGCCGGCTGGTGCCCAAGGGCGTCGCGCAGATGATCGCCAGCGGCGAGAAGGGCGGCCGGCTGGCACAGACCATGGAGCAGGTCGCCACCTTCAGTGAGTCGGAGCTGAAGGAGAAGATCTCCGAGGTCACCCGCTACGTCGAGCCGCTGATGATCGTGATGATGGGTGCCCTCATCGGCGGCGTCGTCATGGCGATGCTCCTGCCGATCTTCACGATCAGCCGCGTCATGTCCCACTGACCGGCCGCCCGGTGCGAGCGAAGGCGGCTCAAAGCACCTCGGCCGCACGCGGGTAGCTGCCCAGCACCGTCAGGCGCAGGCAGAGCTTGCGTACCACGTCCACGGTCCGGGCCAGGTCGGTGTCGGCGGCGTGGCCTTGGATTTCCACGAAGAACGCCTGCTCCCCGGGCGTTTGCCGCGCCGGCTGCTTGGTGATGTCCGTCAGGTTCACGTCGGCCATGCGGAAGACGTCCAGCACCTCGGCGAGCGCGCCGGGGTGGTCGTGGGTCGTCAGCAGCAGGGCGGTTTTGTCGTCGCCGCTCTTTTTCGGGCCGGCGAGGCTCAGTGTGAAGAACCGGCCGATGCGGTCCGGGTTGTCCTCGATGCGCTCAAAGAGCGGTGCCAGGTTGTTCAGTTCCGCCAGGACCTCCGTGCCGATGCAGGCCGAGCCGGCCTCCTCGGCCGCGCGACGGGAGGCCTCCAGCGGCTCGCCCACACTCACCACCTCGCGCCCCCGGGCCGTCGCGTTCAGCCAACGGCGGCACAGGCCAAGCACCTCCGGCGTGCCGTAGATTCGCCCCACGGTCTCCCACGCCTCTTTACCCAGCAGGTGCTGGTGCATCACGATCGGCACCTCGGCGTAGAGCGTCGCGGCCGGGTGGTAGCCGAAGGCGTCGAAGGTCTCCGCCGCGTCGGCCGGCACCAGGGCATAGTCGGCGTGCTGGCGGGTCACTTCCTCGAACGCCGCGGCCACGCCCACGACTGGCTCGTACTCCACGCTCTTGCCGAACTTCCGCACGGCCGCGGCGTGAGCGAAGCTCCCCGTCGGGCCGGGGTAGGCGATGCGCAGCGGCTTCTCCAGGAAGAAGCTGCCGCTCATCAGCTCCCGCCAGATGGCCTCGAGGCAGCGGTCCGGCAGCGGGCCTTCATTAAGGCTGCGGAGCTTGGCCAGCACCTGCTGTTCGCGGTCCGGGGCGTAGATGGGAATGCCCGTGCCGCGTTTGAGCCTGCCGACTTCCTCCACGACGCGAGCGCGCTCGTTCAGCATGGCGACGAGCTGCTTGTCGAGCGCGTCGATGCGGGTGCGGAGTTCGTTCAGGGGCTCGCTCACGGGTGGGTGCGGTTGTAGCCCGTTGCAGAGATGAAAGTCAAAGCGCCGATGAATCTCAGTGGGCGTCCTGTGCGCCACGACGCCGGCCGGGCCGTTCGCCGGGCGGTTCGCCGGGCCGCCGGCCGGGCGGCCGGGTTCGCCTTCTCGTGCAAGTATGTTGCAAGCGATCATCCAACTTCTACCCCAGGCCGACGGCGCGTGGGCGCTGGCCCTGGCGGTCGGCGGTCTGCTGGCCGGCGGCGTGCTCTGGCTGGCAGGGGCGTGGTTCACCCGCGCCCTCACCACGCTGGCGGCACTGGCCGTCGGGGCGGTGCTCGGGTGGAGCGTGCCGGCCATTTACCACCTGAACCTCACGCCGGGCGTCACTGCAATCGCCGGGGCGCTGGCCGTGGGGTGTACCGGCTACTACGTGCCGCGGTTCTGGCTGGGCATCTACCTCGGGCTGGCGATGGCCGTGTGGACGGGCCTGCTCGTCTGGACGGTTACCAACGCCGGCAGCGGCTTCGGCCAGCAGTACGCCGCGGCGACGGCCTCGGGCATGTCCCCCCTCAGGGCGACCTGGTTCGCACTGCCGCTGGACACCCGCCAGTGGCTGGCGGCCTGCGGCGGCACCGCTGCGTTCTGCGGCATGGCCGGCGTCTGGCTCTGGCCAAGGGCCGGCGAACTGCTCACCTGGAGCCTCATCGGCCTGACCATGGCCAGCGTCACCGCCGTGTTCGTCGTCAGCATCGGGGACCCGACGTGGCTCGGCCGGCTCCCGGCGTTTCACGCACAACTCATGGCGGCCACCGCGCTGGCGGCGCTGGGCATGCTCATCCAGTGGCGGCTGCTCCCGCCAGAACAGGCCGGCGCGCCAATCAGCCAGAACAACCCCCGCGCCTACGCCGCCAAGGAGCCGGCATGATGCTCTCGATCCTCACCAGGGCCGTCTCCCCCGGCGTCAGCCTCGCGACGAGTCGGCCGGCCGGCCCGGTCAACCCGGCAACCGCCCCCACGCTACTGGACGCGCCCACCGCCGACGTCCTGCGCGAGTTCCCACAAAACTGGCCCGGGCACATGGAGGTCCTCCGCTGGGCGGCCGACATGAACCCCGGCGTCGCGGCGCTGCTGCTCGTCGCCGGCATCGTCTACCTGCTCTGGGGTGAGAGCCAGCACAAGCTGCTCATGAGCCTCAACGCCGCCGTCGCCGGGGCGTGGCTCGGGGCCGTCTCCGGCAGCCACTTCGACGCGGCCGTACCCGCGGCGTTCGTCTTCGGCTTCACCTTCGGCGCAATGACCTGGCCGATGATGAAATACGCCGTCGCACTCTCCGGCGGCATCTTCGGCTTCATTGTCGGCATGAGCGTGTGGCGCGGCATCGGCCTGGACCCTGCCTTCGCCCCCGCCGGCGGCGCCACGGGGCTTGTCTTCTTCGGCATGCTCAGCTTCATCGTCTTCCGCACGAGCGTGATCATCTTCACCAGCGTGCAGGGCTCGGCGATGCTCATCTTCGGCGTGCTGGGCCTCTGCTACAAAAGCCAGGAGTTCGCCCCGCTCGTCACACAGGCCATGACCGTGCGAAGCTTCATGATCCCCCTGGCGATCTTCATCCCGGCCGTGGTCGGCCTCATCTACCAGCACCACGCCGACACCCAGCAGGCCCCGGCGAAGAAGTAAGGGTCACCCGCCATCTGTAATGCACCCGGTCGGCCGCGGTCGATCTCACCGCAGAGCCGCAGAAAACGCGCAGCAAGTCGGTCTCGTCACGGAATGCAGTCACGCCGACCGCGCCCCAGAGCCGTCGCACCACACTTCTGGCGGCCCGCCAGAGGCCCAAAAGCACCCGGGAAGGGCGACACGCCGGCGAAGCCAATGGCCGAGGGCCAGCCACGGGTCGCGAACGTTTAGCCCCGAAGGGGCGAATACGAAGCGGCTACCGGGAGGCCGAGGCTCCAGCCGAGCCGATCGGCGGAGCCGACACGCCACCAACCCCCACCCCCGCGCCGGCGTGCCGCCGTCGCACAGGGCTACGACCGGGCGGCTCACCCGCAGACGACAGGCCTACCCGAGCACAGCCGGG
>JBHJOM010000131.1:0-39324 GCA_050329715.1 Phycisphaerae bacterium | reverse complement strand
GAACCCGCCGAGAGTCTCGCCCTCCCGAATGCCGGCTTGGCGGCTGGGTGACGGCCGCGGTCACCACACGGCTTGAATGCCCGACCCTCTGCCCGCCCCCGACTGCCGGGCGAAGCTGGCGGGGTGGGGCCGACGACTGGGTTGGGGCGGGGTGTGCGGCCGCGGGGGCTTCACGGATTGGCCGCGGAACTGGCCGCAGGCGGCACGGCGTTGACTGCACTGTAGCAACCGCCCGCCGTGGAACAGGCTGCGGGGCTGCAGGCCGCTTTGGTGTGATACCTGCCGCTGCCACCGGGAGCGGCGGGCATTGGGGGCAGGGGCTTTACGGTCGACGGGGCCGCATGGGGGCGGGGTGTCGTTGTAGGGGGGTGGGTAACGGTGTGTCAGGCGAGCCTGGCGGCCAGGACGGAGACGTCGTCCTGCCATGTGTCGCCGCCGTGGGCCGTCAGGGACTGCTCCAGGCGGGTTACGAAACCCGCAGCCGGCGACGGTTCGGCGGCGGATTGCCGGAGGAGGCGTTGCCAGGCTGTGGTGGTTGCTTTCAGAGGGTGGTCGTCGTCGTCGTCGTCGTAGACGCGGTTGCTCAACGCGTGGCTGCGCGGGTGGTGCCACGGGGTCTCGGTCGGGTTCTGCTCCGGCCGCCGGCGAAGCCTCGGCCGCCGGCCGTAAGGTGCTTTTGGCCCGGCGCGCTGGGGCCGATCAGTACGGTGAGACAAAGCTCGGAGATCGTGATGTTCGCGCGGGTGGGGGGGCGTAACCGGGCCGGGGCGAGGGCGGAAGCTGAGCGCTGGGGCTGTTTTCTGGTTTGGGCAACCGGGATTGGGCGCAGCAGCCCGGTTGCTCCGTGGCTACAACTGCGGCGGCCGCGACGGGTACCGGCCGACCGGAGGCCGCCGAGTTGCCGAGCATTACGTCATGGTTCCTTATTGTCGGCGCGATGCTGTTGGGGGTGGCATTCGCCACGCCGCGGATCAGCCGTCTGCCTGTGACGGCGGGTCTGATTTACCTGCTCGTGGGGATGGTGCTGGGCCCGCTGGTACTGGGGTGGATCCGGGTCGAGCCGCTGGAGCACGCCCACACGCTCGAGGTGGTGACGGAGGTGGCGGTCATCGTGTCGCTCTTCGCGGCCGGGCTGAAGCTGCGGTCGCCGGACAACCGCCGCCGGTGGTTGCTTCCGGTGCGGCTGGCATTCGTCTCGATGACGCTGACGGTGGGGCTGATCGCGGTGGCGGGGGTGTACGGCCTGGGGCTGCCGCTGGGGGTCGCGGTGCTGTTGGGGGCGGTGCTGGCACCGACCGACCCGGTGCTGGCCGGCAGCGTCGAGGTGCAACACCCGGAGGACCGTGACAAGCTCCGGTTCAGCCTCACCGGCGAGGCGGGGCTGAATGACGGGACGGCGTTCCCGTTCGTCATGCTGGGCCTGGGGCTGCTGGGGCTGAACGACCTGGGTGCGTGGGGCTGGCGGTGGTGGGCGGTGGACGTGGTCTGGGCGATCGTCGGGGGCCTGGCGTTGGGTTGGGCGGCCGGATGGGGCACGGCCAAGCTCGTGGCCTACCTCCGCCGTCGGGCCGACGAGAACGTGGTCGTGGACGACTTCCTGGCGTTGGGCGTACTGGCGTTGACCTACGGCACCGCCCTGCAGTTGCACACGTACGGCTTCCTGAGCGCCTTCGCGCTGGGCCTGGCGTTGCGGCGTAGTGAACAAAGGGAGCAACGCGCCGGCCGGGCCAAAGACGCCCCGGATGACGTCCGCCATCAAGCCGAGGTGGGACGCCGCGTTGAAATAGAAGGTGGCAAGCGCCCTCACGAGGACCGCCCGCACCATGATCGCCCGCACCATGACCGCCCGCACCAGGGCCCGCCGGACGAGAGCGCCCCCGCCGACATGTCCCGCGCCGTTCTGGGGGTGAATGAGCAGGTGGTTCGGTTCACGGAGTTGGTGATCGTCGTCCTCATCGGGGCGATGCTCGGGGAGATGTCGTTGACATGGCACGTGGCGTGGTTCGTGCCGCTGCTGCTCCTGGTGATCCGCCCGGCGGCGGTTCTGGTTGGCCTGTGGGGTACCCGGCTCAGCCACGTGCAGCGGCCGCTCGTCTGCTGGTTCGGTGTTCGCGGCATCGGCTCGATCTACTACTTGATGTTCGCGATCCACCGTGGCGTTCCCGAGGAATGGGGCGAGACGCTCACGGCCGTGACGCTCACGACCATCGCCGTCTCGGTGGTGGTGCACGGCACATCCGTCACCCCGCTGATGCACCACTACCGCCAGACCCCCGGCAGCGGGAGCGAATCGCCGCAGGGCGCGTAGGCGCCGGCCGGCCACGCCGGCGGCATATTGGCCTGCCTGCGGACCCGCACGAGCGGCACGACGGCCATGATGACCGTGTACACACCGAGGCGACGGGGGCCCGGGCGCGCAGCCGTTCCACATCGGGCCTGCGCGACAGGCGTGGCGATGCCCTTGCTAACGCGCTCGAAGCGCAGCGGAAACAATGTTGACTAAACGGTTTTAGTCGGATAGTTTTCATGGAGCCTGGTCATGCGGTGCTGCCGCAGGGCGTCTTCCCGCTCAAGAAGGGCTGATCAGGACGCGGAACCACTTCACACCCCTTGTTTGGAGGAAGCAGATGAACTTTCGAACCTTTGCACTCGTCGGCGCAGTCGCCGGCGTTGCGTCGCTCGGCCTGTCGCAGGCGTCGGCCGTTCCCATCGATTTCGACGACGCCAGCCAACCCGCCTACGCCGACGGCTGGCTGGACGGCACCGACGGCTCCACCAACCCCGACGGCCTGGGCAGTTGGGTCTTTGGCGGCAACGCCCCGGGCAACACCGTCATCGCCTCGTCGGTCGGCAACGGCGGCGGCGGCGACGGCGACGGCGACATCGACTCCGACGGCGTCGCCTTCGGTCTGCTCGACAGCGGCGATTTCGTCGACGTCTTCCGCTTCATCGACCCGGCCGACCTGCAGGTCGGTCAGGCGCTGGTGATGGACATCGACGTCAACTTCCGTGGCGGCTTCAAGGGCGTTCGCGTCCGCGGTGCCGACGACGACACCTCCAACCCCATCTTCCGGTTCGAGATCGGCAACCCTGGCACCGGCGACGATTACATCGTCTACGACGCCCTGACCGGCAACGGCAGCGTCGGTAATGCCTACGCGGCCGACACGCAGTTTCGCCTCGAGCTGACGCAGACTACCGCCGACGCCGGAACCTGGACGCTGACGCGCAGCGGCAGCATCACCGACAGCGACTCGGGCACCTACGCGGGCGTCGTCAGCAGCTTCCAGCTCTACAGCGTCGGTTCGAACAGCGCCACTGAGGGCAACGCCGAGCAGGCGATTTACTTCAACAACTTCGCCATCGTGCCCGAGCCGGCCGCGGGGGCGGGCCTTGGCCTCCTCGGCCTGGCGGTGCGGCGACGTCATCGCTGATCGACCACGTTGCGACAATGCACAAGGCCGGGGCGTCCGTCGGACGCCCCGGCCTTTTCGTTTGTCCGCGTTGGTCATGTCCGCGTCGGCCGAGTCGGCGATGAAGCCGCGGCCGGCTACTTCACGCTCAGCGGCCTGCCGGTCTCGTCCTGAAGCTCTACCTGCACGAGCCAATCCCCGCCGCCCTGGCTGACGCGGCAGACGAGCGTGTTGCGTCCGGCCGGGAGCGTGAGGCGTACGCGGTCGTCGTCGGGTTTGAACTCGCGCGGCGTCTCGGCGCGGTGGACGAGTTCGCCGTTGAGCCAGACGGTCAGGCCGTCGTCGGAGCCGCCGACGAGCACCGCCTGCGTCGGCTCGTTGACCACGACGTCGGTGGCGATGTAGGCGACGGCGTTGCCGGTGGGGCCCAGCAATTCGTTGAGGTCGATGCGGTTGCCGGCGACGCCGTTGCCCGCGACGCCGTCGCCGGCTACCGGCCGCCAGCCGTCGGCCCCGCCGCTGGCCGCCTGAGTGGCCGTGGCCAGTGCCTGTTCGTCGGCGGGGAGGGCAAAGCCCTGTGCCTCGGCCGGTACGCCCGGCACCGGCCCCATCACCTGCCAGGCGTACGGGTCGGGCCGCTTGAGCACCTCGTCGGCGGTTGCCCGGTCAGGGGCGTAGGCGGCCCAGGTTGCGTCGGTGAAGCCGTCGGTCACGTCGGTAACCGGTGCGCCGTCGGGGGCGGTCAGGCGGAAGAGCATCTCCCAGCCGGCCACGTCCTGGCCGACCTTCGCTACGAGCGTGTTGGTCCCCTGGCGCAACTCCACCGGCACGATTTCCTGGTCCGGCTCGGCACCGCGGTACGTTTCGACGCTGTGCACCAGCTCGCCGTTGAGCCAGACGCGCAGCGTGTCGTCCGAGCCGAACCGCAGCTCGACCGGCTGGGCGGTTTCGCTGTGCAGTTGCGTCATGGCGTAGCCGGCGGCCTGCTCGAGCTCGCCGAAGGTCTCGGCGAAGTTGATGCCGCCGTGCTCGGCCAGGTGGCCGTCGGGCAGTTGCCGCCACTGCACCGTATCGCCGTCGCGCGTCTGGAAGGCGACGTCCGCGTCGGTGGACCATTCCGGCGGGTAGGCCGTGGCGTGCGCCATGCGCTCGGCCGCGGGGAAGGGCCCGGCGACGACCCACCGCCCCGGGAAGGTGAAGACGGCCGTGGCGTCGGCCAACTGCAGATCGTCGGCGGCGGCACGGAAGCTCACGCGGGCGTCGCCAACGCGGCCGGCGGCCTCAGCCAGGGCGAGCTGCCAGTCGGCCGTCGCCTGCCCGTGCGGCGGCACGGTCACGTCCTGCTGCTTCGGCTCGACCTGCGTTCCGTCGGACGCCTCGGCGTAAAGCGTCGTCGTCAGCTCGTGGCCGCTGCGGTTTTCGAGGGTGGTAACGACGCTGCGCGTGTCGCCGCCGGCGGCCACGCGGGAGCCTTCGGTGCGGGCCTGGAGGCGCAGCGGGCTCCGCCAGTCGATTTCCCCCTGGAAGGCCAGCGGCGGGGCATCGCCGCCGCCGGCGGCGTCGCTTCTGAGCACGTACACCTGCCGGCGGCCCAGGACCGGCTCATCGGCCGGCGGCGTCAGGTCGGCCCGCGCGAGGCGTCGGCTTCCGGTCGTGATCTCTACATTCGCTTCGTACGTCGCATTCGGCGCATCGGCCCACCACCAGGTGACGGCGTAGGCGTCCACGCCCGCGGCCGGCTCGAAGCGCAGCGTCGTCGCCCGGCTCACAGGGTCACCCACGAGCGGCACGTGCAGGTTCATCACCAGCGCACGGTCGGCGTTAAAGGCCAGGGAACGCGTCGGGGCGTCGGCCGACCAGGTGCCCAGCGCCTGCCCCTCGGCCAATTGCACCTGCAACTGCGTGCCGTCGCGGACGAAGAGCGGGGCATCAATCATGCCGACGGGCACCTCGTACTCGCCGGGGCCGTTGAAAGCGACGGGGGCCAGGGCGTGGTGCCACACGCCCGGGGGGAACTTCACGAGCCGGCCGGCGGCACCCTGTTCGAGCACGGGGGCCACCAGCATGTCGCGACCCAGGAGGTACTGCGTATCGTCGCCGCGGAAGCGGGCGTCGTCGTAGTGCATGAAGACCGGCCGCATGATCGGCAGGCCGGTCCTGGCCGCCTCGTCACCGACGGCCACGAGCGTAGGCTTCAGGTTCATGCGCAGCCGGGAGAGCATCTGGTAGGCCTGGTCGGCGGTTTCGCCGAAGGTCCACGGCTCGCGGGACTGCACGCCGTGGTACTGCATCAGCGGGCTGAGCGTGCCGAACTGAAGCCAGCGGGTGTACATCTCGGGCGTTGCGCCGTCGCCGTAGTAGCCGCCGATGTCGTGGCTCCAGTACGGCATGCCGCTGACGCCCGTCGACAGGCCCGCGGGGATGAGCGAGGCCATCTGCTGCCAGGTCGCTTCCTGGTCGCCGGCCCAGAGTGCCGGGTAACTCTCGATGCCCAGGCTGCCCGAGCGTGCCCAGAGCATTCCGGGCACATCTTCCTCGTCGAAGATCTCGGTCAGTGCCTTGTTGTAGAGGGTGGAGTACTCGTTGTGCAACTCCCAGCCGCGTCGGCCGTCGGCGAAGACGTCGTCGGGCTTGATGTCTTCCCCGTCGTCGGCCTTGAAGCCGAAGACGCCCATGCGCACCTCCTGACGCATCATGTCCTTCCACCAGGCGGCGGCGTCGGGGTTGGTGAAGTCGATGTTGGCAAAGCCGGCGAGCCATTCCTGCCGGTGGCTCACGGTGCCGTCCGGCTTGAGCACGAAGTACCCCTTCTCGACGCCCTCGGCGTAGTAGGGGCTCGACGGGTGGATGATCGGCACCTGCCACAGCACGTTGTGTATGTTGTGTTCCTTGCAGAAGGCAAGAAACGCCTCAACGTCCGGCCAGCGCTCGGTGCTGAAGTTGTTGAAGTCCCCCGTTTCGCTGGGGCCCTTCCACGCCTCCTGCACGATCGCGGCGACGGGGTTGCCGCGGTCGAGGTGGCCCTGGATCGCGGCCTCGGCCTCGGCCTGGGTCTCGTAGCTGTTCTTGCTGATCCATGGCCCCCACGCCCACGCCGGGATCGGCCGGGGTTGGCCGTACACGGCCGTGCGCTTGGCGATGAGTTCTTCGAGCGAGCCGCCGGTGGCGACGTAGAAAGTCACTTCGCGGCCGGCGCGGCTGTAGCGGTTCTGGCCGCTGTCGTCGCTGTTGAGGTCCACCTGGCCTTCGGGGTTGGTCGTGGCGAAGAGTGCGTAGCCGCTGGAGGAGTAGACGACGGGTGTGGCGTAGTAGGTTCGGCTGGCGTCCTCGCCCTGGCCGGGGGCGTCCTCGATCCACAGGTCGACGCGTTTGCCTGCCTGATCGAAGCTGTCGAACCGTTCGCCCAGGCCGTAGACGGCCTCGCCGTCGGCGGCATCCCACTCGACCTGCAGGCCGGGCACTTGTGCGCGGCCGAAGGCCTCGATCGGGGTGATGCGGCCGGTCCAGGCGGGCTGGCCGGCGTCATCGAGGAGGGTGATCCGCCCGGCGTCGGCGTCGACCGACACGCCGGGCAGGTCCCTGTCGGCCGCAGCGGCACCGTCGGCCGGGGCGGCGCCGTCGGCCGGGGGGCCGTCGGGCGCGACGCCGTCGGCCGGGGCCACGTCCAACCGCCACACGCCCGGCTCGCCGGCCGGGGAGATGGTCACACGCAGCCCGTCAGTCACGAACGACGTCCCCGCTTCCGCAGGTGCCACGGCGGGTGCCGGCTGCGCGGCGGCGCGGCCCGATATCTCGGCCAGGCCGGTCGTGAGGGTGACGGCGGCGACGGCGGCGGCGGCGGCCAATACGCGGCGAGCTCGGTTAACGCGGTGGGTTTGTCGGGTGGGCATGGCAGGCTCCTGTTCTGGTGCGATGGTTGATGGCTTGAACCGGCGGCGGGTTCACCTAGTCCCGGCGATCACGCGCGGCGAAGGGTTCCCTCGGATGACGTCGACGCCAAACGGCTTACGGGCCCGTCCAGGCGGCCTGGTCCTTCGGTGCCGCCACGCGGCACACTTCAAGCCCCAGCAGACGGCAGTGGTTGTGCGGTTCGTGCCCGCCGCCGGGGCCGCCGGTGTAGCGGTCGAAGTGCGCAAAGTGGCTCATGTTGACGCACGACGCGTCCTGGCGGAGGCGAAAGACGTACCGCCGCCCGGCCACGAGGTCGGCCTCCACCGGGGAGCCGTGCGTCCGGGCCAGATTCTCGTGCGTTTGCGGCATAATCATGCAGGTCTCGGCCAGCAGCTCGTCGCTGCCCGCTTCGACAACCTGTCCGCGGGCGACGACACAGCAGATGCCCGTCGCGACGCCGGCCGGGTGGCTGTACTCCAACCGCAGGCTGTACCGGCCGCCGAGGGTGACCTCGAACGGCACGTCGAGGCTCATGTCGGTCGCGTCGACCTTCGGCGGCAGATCGAGGGTCACACGCGCCGTCGCGGGGCACCACGTGCGAAGCTCCGACGGGTGCGAACGATGGCCGGTGGCGCGGTCAAAGGTCTCCAGCACATACTCGCGAATGCAGGCGTCGTCGCGTACCGGCTCGGGGTCCTCGAAGGTGGACCCATGAATGCCGGCTGCGAGAAGTTTGCCGTCGCGATAGATGTTGACCACGCCGCCGTCGTCCGGCCGGTCGAAGTACAAATGCACGCGGCCTTCGTGCACCTCCAGCCCGGCCGCCCGCCACGTGGGCACGCGCGGCGCGAAGTACGCGGCGGGCTCGGAGGTCACGCGGACGTCACCCGTGTCGATATCGTCGATTTCGTCGGCGGCGCGGAGCATCACGACAATCGTGTTGTGGCCTTCGAGCGCCTCATGGCCAACGAAGCAGCCGGCCAGTTGCCGCCCGTTGAGCCTGGCCGAGGCGGCGACGTAGGCGACGTCGTCGGGGCTTTGCCGGCCGGGCAAGACGAGGCACACGTCGATGCGCTTCGTGCCGTGACGCACGCCGCGCAGCCAGATTTCGCCGCTACCGCCCAGGTGGTGCCTCCATGCGGCGCGGGTGACGAACGGGCGGACGTCGATGCCGTCTTGCCCGATGTCGATGCCGAACCACGCCTGCTGGACGACGCCGATGAAGGCCGCGACCGACCAGAGCTGCCGGCGGGAGTTGATCGTCGGCCCGGCCAGGCCGTTGACCTGGGCGTAGGGCCGGCCTGTCGCGAAGTCGAGGTTCTCCATGTTCGACAGGTTCTCGCCGGCACCGCTGATGATCGAATCGAGCGCGGCGTCGAACGCCGCGGCGTGGCCGACGCGGGCCGCGGCCAGCGCCCAGTAGGCCGTGACGAACGGCCACATCGCGTGGTTGTGGTAGATGGGCACCTCTGCATCCTGCGGCCAGGTGACGGCCGGGCCGTGCGGACCGAAGGGGTAGAGGCTCACGAGCCGGCGTGCCTCCGCGGGCGTCACCACGTTCAGTTGGATCGCCAGCGCGTGGCTCAGCAGGTCGTGGCGAGGTGCCGGCAGCACGTGGCGGCCCTGCGCCAGCAGGTAGGTCGGCAGGAGCTGACGCTGGCCGTCGACGAAGGCGGCGCGGATGTCCCGTTGCAACTGCTCGGCCCATGCCTCGTAGCGGGCGGCTTCATGCAGGCCGGCCTCGTCCAGCCGGCCGAGCCGCCGGGCGAAGTCGCACGCCGTGCGCAGCAGGTGCAGGTGAAGGAGGTTGGTGGAGAGGCACTTGGACCGGGCGATCGGCAGGACGTCGTGCTTCGTCCAGGCCGGGTAGGTCTGCTCGCGCCAGTCGAGGAACGACTGCTCGCCGCGGTAGAGGCCGTCGGCCGGGTCCCAGGCGACGCGTCGGTCCTGCTCGGCGGTGTTCGCCAATATCGGGGCGACCGTGGCGACGAAAGCTGGCACCTGGTCCTGGGGCAGGTGTCGCAGCAGGCGGGATGCGCCAAGCGCCCACACCACGCGGTCCGTCGAGACCGGGTAGCTTCCGCCGGAGCCGGTGTCCTGCAGCACCTGCATGCCGGCCGGGCCGCGCGCGCCCGGCTTGAGGTCAGACGTCTTGAACATCAGCGCCGCAAGGCAGCGGCTCGGGTCCAGGCCGGCCAGTCCCAGATCGACGGCGTAGGCAAGGTCACGCGTCCAGACGTAGTTCCACTCCTCGCCTGTGACGAACGCCTCCAGCGGGTAAGGCTCGCCGTGCGCGAAGGCGGCGTCGGAGATGGCGCTGACGGCATTCTGCTTCGTCTCCTCCAACGCCAGCGCGAAGAGCCCGTCGGTGACCGCCGAGCCCGAGACGAGCAGCGGCTGTGCCGGGTCCTCGAGGACGCGCCGGCGTCGCTCGATCGCCTCGGTGCTCAAGCCGGCGGTCTGCTTCTGACGGGCGGTGAGCTGGAACCGTCTCTTCCCGGCCACGTCCTCAGAGAGGGCGCTGACAAGGCAGTTGCCGGTGTCGAGCGACGAGGTCGCCGGGCGGCCGGGCGGGTGTGAGGCTTGGAGGGCAAAAGTCATCCGACTCCAAAGGTGAACAGTTGTCGTAGCAGGAAGGGGTGCGGTCGCGGTCGCGGGCTGCGGTCGCGGGCTGCGGCGGCTAGGGCATGACCGGCTCGAGGTTCTCGCTCGTGCCGTCGGGGGCGGTGATCTTCAGTACCCGCCGTGCGGCCGGGTCCGTGCGGTCCAGCCACCTCTCGTCCCCGGGCGCCCTGATCTGCTGGTTGCCCTGGGTGATGCCGTTGATCTTGCGCGGATCGGCCCGCTCCTCCTCGGTCAGCGCCTGCAACTTCGCCTCGGCCTCCGGGGTCAGCCGTTCGAGGTAGCCGACGAAAGGCTCACCGTCTTCGGCCTTGAAGACGTAGGCGCGGTAGGCCGGTCGGCCGTCGTGGTCGAAGCCACTGGGACTGCTGGCGTCGGCCTCGAAGTAGGTCGCGCCGTTGTCGTCGCTGAAGTAGGCCGTGTCGCTGTTGCGGGCCTGCTCGCCTGCGGGGCTGAAATTGTCAACGGCGGCGACGACGGCCACGGCGATCAGGAAGAATGCGGCCGCCTTGGTCAGGCCGGTATGACGATTCATCGCTTCTCGGATGGACATGATGGTTCTCCTTGCCGCGGGTAGCGCCTGTGCGCTTCCGCCGGCCCCGGCTGCACGCCGGGGCTTTGGGTGGTCTCTGGTCAAAAACCGTTTCAGGCGAAGGCGCTGCCGTCAGGCCTTCTCGCGTCGGGTGGTCCGGCCGATACGCAGCCGTCCGCCGCCGACGCGGGTGTGAATCGCTTCCTCCGGCGGGTCATCCAGGATCCGCAGCAGGGCGGCGACGGCCGCCTTGCCTTCGGCCTCGACGGGCGCGAGTGTCGCAGTCAGGTCGTAACCGCGCGGGCCGATCATCGGCGAGCCGCCGAGTGTCGCGACGCAGACGTCGTCCGGCACGCGCACCCCGATTTCCTCGAGTGTTTCGACGGCGGCCATCGCCGAGTCGTCGTACAAAGCGAAGATGCCGTCGGGTCGTCGGCTCGTGGCCCGGGCAGGGTCGAACATCGCCCGCAGGGCGTCGTCGAACGGCTCGCCGGGCTGATTGCGGATGAACAGTTCCTCGTTGCACCCCAGGCCGGCCGACGCCAGCGTTCGGCAAAAGACGTCGTACCGTTCGCCGGTCATCAGGCGGTTGTCGTCAAAGCCCAGGTAGGCGATGCGCCGGCAGCCGACGTCCACCATGTGGCGGACCGTCAGGGCCACCTCCTCGGGGTCCCAGGCGGCGTAGCTCACCTCGGGCAGTTCCTGGAGCGTGTCGCCGAAGAAGACGAGCGGGATGCGCTGGGCGATCACGCGGCGGTAGTTCTCCGCCGAGCCGCTCAGCGGGTTGCACAGGATGCCGTCCACCCGCCGCTCCGCGAGCGAACGAAGCTCCTTGGCCTCGCGATCCGGCTCGCCGCGGTGGTTGACGATGTGGGGCACGTAGTCGCGGCTTTCGAGCAACTCGTACATGCCGTCCATGATCCGGTGCGCCCAGTCGTTACGCAGGTGCGGGAAGACGACGCCGATGACCTTGGTGGACCGGCTCAAGAGGCTCTTGGCGAGGCTGTTGGGCACGTACGCCAGTTCCTCAGCAGCCTTGCGGACGCGCTCGACGGTCTCCGCGGGGATGTTGTACCGGTCGCCGTGGCCGTTGAGCGCGAAGGAGACGGTGGTGACCGACACGCCGGCATGACGGGCGACCATGGCGGCCGTGGCGGGACGGGCGGTCTTGAGCTTCTTGGACGCAGTCCGTGTCATGGTGAACCTCCATCGCTCGCGGGGCACGTGTCGCGGGTTACGGCGGGCCCTTGGCCCGCGGGGCCGCTTTACGGGCTCACATTACCCAGCGGGAGGCCGCCGTTGTAGTAGCTGCCCAGGTAGAGCTGACGCCACATGGTCAGGGGTTCGCCGGCATTCGTCTCGCCGAGTTGCTTCCACGTTGCGTTCCAGAGCATGGTTTCGGCGTGGCCGTCGAGGAAGAGGTAGTTGCCCTCGCCGTCCCGGACCGACTCCCCGCCGTGACGGTTATAGGCGGCATTGGTGGGCGTCAGTTCCCCGACCTGTGCCTGGGCATTGGTGTCCCACGTCGCCAGGAAGGATTCGGGGTATTCACTCTGGGAGAAGCCGCCGGTCAGGATCATGGATTGAGACGCGTTCTTGAACTGCGTCAGCTTTACGCCGTTGCCGCCGTCGGGGAAGTGGCTCATGTTCCAGCGGTAGGATGCCGGGATGTCGTCGTCCTCGGCCGCCTCGGGCGGGGTGACCCATGAAGCATCGGTCCACGCGCCCCAGGCGTTGTCGGCGCCGTCGCTGGGGCAGCGGAAGGCTTCCTTGCCGCCGTTGATGGCCTGCGAGAGCACGTAGCTCCAGCTGTAAAGCGGATAGGTATAGCCCCATGACGTGTTCCGAACCGGCGGGCTGCCGCTGGAGGTCGGGCCGCTGTTGTCGTAGTGCGTCGGCAGCCACTGGCCGTGCTCGTCGGCGAAGATGATCGTGGCCTGCCCGATCTGCCGCTGGTTGGAGAGGCAGGCGACCGTGTTGGCCGCCTCGCGGGCCTTGGAGAGCGACGGCAGCAGAATGCTGATGAGCAGTGCGATGATGCCGATGACGACAAGAAGCTCGACGAGCGTGAAGCCGTGAGCACGGGCTGGTCGGTTCTGAGCCACGGGGCCTCCTCTTGGATGAACGGGCGGAACGGGACGGATCCTTACCTCGAACGAAGATTACGAAGCTAAAAGGCTTTAGTCAAGAGGAAGATGGATTTGCTTCCGCCCGCTCCGCGGGCCCGGGAGGCAACGCGCGGGGGTGTTCGCGTCGTACGCGGGCCGCCTGCGGCTTGTTCGCCGGGCGTGACCCGACAGCCCGCCCGGCCAGGGCATCTGCTTCGGGCGAGCCCAGGCGGACCACCCCGCGCGAATGCCCGGCGGCTCATCCCGCCGGGCGAGTGCAGTTTGGAGTGCGGCCCGGGGTGCAAAAGGTGAGTCCCGGCGTTTCTCGTATTACCCTTTGCCGGCACAGATCAATCCAAGGTCATCCTGCCGAGGAAGCGTCTACGGAACACGACCGCCAGATCTTGGACTACGCACCGCCGCCGGGGCCGTCGCGGTGGGCGGCACGCGCGAGAGATGCCATTCTCCGGGTAGCGCCGGCATTCTTTCTCTCCGTGGCCTCGCTGGCGTTGCCGCATCCGGAGGGCATCTGGTACTTCGGTCGTCGCCCGCAATGGCTCGTCGCGATCGACGTCCGGGGATTGGAAATCGGTCCGAGCAGCGACCCGGTCTTACTGGGCTGGGTACCCCTGGCCGTCTTGAAGATGCTCGCGGTCGGTCTGCCCGTGTGGATGATCTGGCGGTACGGGTTCCGCCCTCGTCGTGACGCTGCGTCGGCGGGATAACCCGCCAAGGAAACGGACCCGGCCGGCGGGTAAACTCTTTTTGGTTTGAGAGTCGGCACGGCGTCGGCTCGGCAGATGATCGGCCTCACGTTATCCCGCCATGCAGCACAAACACGCCGGGTTCTCCGCATCGTCTTCCTGATCGTCGGCGGACTCTTCGCCCTCCTGGGGATCGTTACGCTGACGCTGTTCGCGGTCCTTCGGCCGCCGGGGGACCCCACGGATGCGATGCGGGGAGGCTTCGTCTACCTGGTGATCGCGGCCGTCAGTTTCTTCGCCGCGTGGCGTCTTCGACCGCCGAAGGTTGAGGCGCGGGGTTTTGATGTGGTCTCGAAACCCACCGGCGAGGCATAGGTCGGACCACCCCGCACGGCGGCGGACCGAGCCGGCGGTTCTCCTCTCGAGGCCGCCGCGCCAGCGGGTTTGCACCCGAGGTGCATCATCCTGCTGACCATCGGCGGGGAAGGGGCGGGGAACGGGATCACCAAGCACCAGGAAGCCCATGACCCACAGGGGGCCTTCGGCCGACACGGACCGGGACGCCCGTGCCACGGGGGCGGGGGCGGGGCTCGGCGGTCGGTTGTGGGGTCTGGCCCGTGCTCGTTCCGCCGCACGCGGCCGCCGTGCGCCGGTGCGCAGCCGCCGTCTCGGCCGACATGGGAGCTATGCACCGGTGCACGGAAGCTATGTCGGCCGACATAAGCCCTATGCACCGGTACACAGGAGCTGTGTAAGCCGACATAATCGCAATGCACCGGCAGGCCGGCACCGGGCTGGCCGATGCGGCCGTTGTTTACCGGACCGTCGCACGGGCTTCGGGCATGTCAATCAGTAGCAGGGTGCAGGGGAGGCAACAGGCAACAGGCAACGGGCAACGGGCAACGGGCAACAGGCAACGGGCAACGGGCAACGGGCAACACGGAAGGCATCGGCTCCCCGACGTTGGGCGACGCCCCGCCTACAGACCGCAGACCGTCTTCCCCTTGATCCCTCGATCCCCCTTCCCTTGATCCCTCCCCTTCGTCCCTCCGTCCCTCCGTCCCTCCGTGCCTCCGTGCCTTTCTGCTTCAACCCGACCACAACCCCGCCTACGCGGCACACGGCCGCGTCCGAGGGTTTGAATCCGGGGGTTTGCGTCCGGGTTTTGCGTTGTCTAAGCTTCGGACCCCGGGGGGTGCCGGAACGGATTTACAACCAACGTAGACGAGGAAAAGTGCCATGGACGCCCCCAGTGAAGCCAAGTGCCCGTTTCGTAGTGCCGCCGCGACGGTCGGGCGGACCAATCGGGACTGGTGGCCGGACCAGTTGCGGCTCGAGGTGCTCAACCAGCACTCGAACCGCTCCAACCCGATGGGTGAGGCGTTCGATTACGCCGAGGCGTTTCAGAAGCTCGACTACGCCGCGTTGAAGCAGGACCTGGCGGCGGTGATTACGGACTCGCAGGACTGGTGGCCGGCGGACTTCGGGCATTACGGGCCGCTCTTTATCCGCATGGCGTGGCACAGCGCGGGGACCTACCGCACGGGCGACGGCCGGGGCGGCGGGGGGCGGGGGCAGCAGGGGTTCGCACCGCTGAACAGCTGGCCGGACAACGTGAACCTGGACAAGGCCCGCCGGCTGCTCTGGCCGGTGAAGCAGAAGTACGGCCGGCAGATCTCCTGGGCGGACCTGATGATCCTGGCGGGCAACGTCGCGCTGGAGACGATGGGGTTCAAGACCTTCGGCTTCGCCGGCGGCCGGGCCGACACGTGGGAGCCGGACCAGGACGTCTACTGGGGTGCGGAAAACACCTGGCTCGGCGGGGACGTGCGGTACGCCAGCGGCTCGGCGGGCGTCGAGAAGCCCGGCGGCGTGACCGTCTCGGATGACGACGCCGACGGCCGGACGCACACCCGCGTGCTGGAAAACCCGCTGGCCGCCGTGCAGATGGGGCTGATCTACGTGAACCCCGAGGGCCCCGACGGCAACCCGGACCCGCTGAAGGCGGCGCACGACATCCGCGAGACGTTCGGCCGCATGGCGATGAACGACGAGGAGACGGTCGCGCTGATCGCCGGGGGGCACACCTTCGGCAAGTGCCACGGTGCCGCCGAGACGAGCCACGTGGGGCCCGAGCCCGAGGCCGTCGGGCTCGAAGCGCAGGGCCTGGGCTGGAAGAACAGCCACGGCACGGGCAACGCCGGCAGCACCATCACCAGCGGGCTGGAGGTCACCTGGACCAAGACCCCCGCGCAGTGGAGCCACGACTACTTTCAGATCCTCTTCGGCTTCGAGTGGGAGCTGACCCAAAGCCCCGCCGGGGCACACCAGTGGACGGCCAAAGGCGCCCCGGCCGTGATACCGGATGCGCACGACCCGGCCAAGAAGCACCTGCCGACGATGCTGACGACGGACCTCTCGCTGCGTGTCGACCCGGCGTACGAGAAGGTCTCCCGCCGGTTCCTTGAAAAGCCCGAGGCCTTCGCCGACGCCTTCGCCCGCGCCTGGTTCAAGCTGACCCACCGGGACATGGGCCCGCGTTCCCGCTACCTCGGCCCGGAGGTTCCGACGGAGGAGCTGATCTGGCAGGACCCGCTCCCAAAGGTCGATCATCCGCTGATCGACGAGATCGACGCCGGGCTGCTCAAGAAGCAGGTGCTGGCCACGGGGCTGACGGTGTCGCAGCTGGTGTCGACGGCGTGGGCGTCGGCGGCGACGTTCCGCGGCTCCGACAAGCGCGGCGGGGCCAACGGTGCCCGCGTCCGCCTCGCCCCGCAGAAGGACTGGGCGGTCAACCAGCCGCAGCAGCTGGCCAAGGTGCTCAAGACGCTCGAAGGCGTGCAGGCGGCGTTCAACCAGCAGCAGACGGGCGGCAAGCGGGTGTCGCTGGCGGACCTGATCGTGCTGGCCGGCTGTGCGGCCGTCGAGCAGGCCGCGCGGGACGCCGGGGTGAGCGTGCAAGTCCCCTTCACCCCCGGCCGGACGGACGCGACGCAGGAGCAGACCGACGTCGAGGGCTTCGCGCCGATGGAGCCGTTCGCCGACGGCTTCCGCAACTACCTCAGGCAGCCGTCGAGCGTCCCGGCCGAGCACCTGCTGGTGGACCGGGCCCAACTGCTGACGCTGACGGCCCCGGAGATGACGGTGCTCGTCGGCGGGCTGCGCGTGCTGGGTGCGAACGAGGGGCAAAGCCGCCACGGCCTCTTCACGGACCGCCCGGGCGTGCTGAGCAACGACTTCTTCGTGAACCTGCTGGACATGGGCACGCAGTGGAAGCCGACCACCCCCGACGGCCAGCTGTACGAAGGCCGCGACCGCGCCACGGGTGCGATCAAGTGGACCGGCACGCGGGCCGACCTGGTCTTCGGCTCGCACGCGGTGCTGCGGGCCCTGGCCGAGGTGTACGCCAGCGCGGACGCGGGCGAGACGTTCGTACACGACTTCGTGGCGGCGTGGACGAAGGTGATGGAGCTGGACCGGTTCGAGCTGGCGTAGGGGAGGGAGGGGATGAGGCATAAGTGATGAGCAATAAGTAATAAGTAAATGGGTTGGAACCTGCGCCCTGCGGAGCCCGAAAGCCTGGTTTCCTTGCGGCGGGGCTGTTTTTGGTCATTGGTTCCCTGGGCATTGGTCATTCCGTCCCGGCGGCGTTGGTCATTCCGCCGCCCCGCCCCGTTCCTCCGCTCCCGTAGCCTTCGGTTACGCCGAATTGTTGCCTTGTTTCTTTGACGTTGCTTCACGGATTGCCCGGGGGGTTGCTAGGCTCACGGGCGGTTATGGCTTGGTTGACGGTCGTGTTGTTCCTGCTCGGGTTCGTGCTGCTCATCGGCGGTGCGGAGGTGCTGGTGCGCGGTGCCAGCCGCATGGCCGGGGTGTTGGGGGTGCCGCCGTTGATCGTCGGGCTGACGGTCGTGAGTTTCGGCACGAGCAGCCCTGAGCTGGCCGTCTCGGCCGGGGCGGCGCTCAAGGCGAACGGGGAGGTGGCGCTGGGGAATGCCATCGGCAGCAACGTGTGCAACGTGCTGCTGATTCTGGGTGCCAGCGCGCTGGTAGCGCCGCTGATCGTGCAGAACAAGCTGATCCGCCGGGACGTGCCGGTGATGCTCGGCGTGGCGGTGGTGCCGCTCTTGATCGGGCTGGACGGCGTCATCGGCATGACGGACGGCGTGCTGCTGCTGGCGGGGCTGGCGGCGTACCTGCTGTTCCTGTTCTTCGCGGCCCGCTCGGGCGACGAGGCGGCGCTGGGCGTCGCGGAACTGTCCCACGCGTCAGGCAGGCCCGGTGCGCCCGCCGAGGGCGCGGGCGGGCGGGAGCAGGGGCAGGGGCAGGGGCAGGGGCGCGGGCGGGTGCTGGCTGTATCGGCGGGGTTCGTCGTGGCGGGGCTGGTGCTGCTGGTCATCGGGTCCGACTGGCTGGTGGACGGCGCGGTGTCGATCGCCACGGCCTTCGGGGTGAGCCAGACGGTCATCAGCCTGACGGTGGTGGCCTTCGGCACGAGCCTGCCGGAACTGGCCGCGTGCGTCTCGGCGGCGTGGAAGGGGGAGCGGGACATCGCAGTGGGCAACGTGGTGGGGAGCAACATCTTCAATGTGCTGGGCATCCTGGGTGTGGCGGGTGTGCTGTCGGCCAAGGGGGGCGTAATCGTCTCCTCGAGCATGCTTTACTTCGACATCCCGGTGATGATCGCGGTCTGTCTGGCGTGCATCCCGGTGTTCGTGACCGGCGGGCAGATCGCCCGGTGGGAGGGCGGGCTGTTCGTGGCCTACTACGCGGCGTACGTGCTCTACCTGGTGCTGGACGCGGTGGGGCACGCGGCGTTGGGGCCGTACAGCAACGTGCTGTTCTACTTCGTGGTGCCGCTGACGGGCGTGACGCTGTCGGTGCTGCTGGCCGGGACGATCCGGCGGAAGGTGAAGGTGGGGCGTCGGCGTCGGCGAAGACTGGCGGCGGCGGAGTCGAGTCCGGGCGGGGATGCGGCCGGGGAATCGGGGGGGTAGTCGAGGGGGGAGTCGAAGGGGGGGGAGTCGTCGGTCGTCGATTGTTCTGTTCGTCTGTCGTCTTGTGTCGAGGCCTTCGGGTCGCGGTCACTACCGTAAGTCCGCCGTAACCTTTATCTTCCGTCGCCATGGCCCCCTGGGCGCTTGTTCCGTTCGCCATCTTCTCGCCAGTTCTTGCCGGCCTGTTGACGCTGCTTCTGCCGAAGCGGGCGGTGGGCCGGCGCACGGCCGTGGCGCTGGCCGGGCCTGTCGCGGCGGTGGTCTTGCTGGCGCTGGCCTTCGGCCGGCTGGGCTTCTCCCCCGAGCCGTTCGGGCTGGCGTGGATGCCGGCGCTGCACCTGAACTTCACCTTCCGGTTCGACGAACTCGGGGCGTTCTTCGCGCTGCTGGTCAGTGGCATCGGCATCCTGATCACGCTGTACGCCCGCGCCTACTTCGGGCCGGACGAGGCCAGCCTCTTCCGCTTCTACCCCACGCTGCACCTGTTCATGACGGCCATGCTCGGGCTGGTGCTGGCGGACAACTTTCTTCTCATCCTGCTCTTCTGGGAGATGACGAGCATCTCCAGCTTCCTCCTGATCGGCTGGGACCGGTTCAACGACAAGGCCGTCAAGAGCGCGCTGCAGGCGATGATGACCACCGGCATCGGCGGGCTGGCGCTGATGGGTGGGCTCATCCTCCTGGGCGTGCACACCGGGGCGTGGAGCGTCTCGGCGCTGACGGACGTCGTCGCGGCCCGGCCGGAACTCGTCGGCCCGACGCTCACCGCGGCGTTCGTGCTTTGCTTCGCCGGTGCCGCCGCCAAGAGCGCGCAGTGGCCGTTGCACTTCTGGCTGCCGGGGGCGATGGCGGCACCGACGCCGGTCTCGGCGTTCCTGCACTCGGCGACGATGGTGAAGGCGGGCGTCTACCTGATGGGCCGGCTCACGCCGGCGCTGGCCGAGGCGTTGCCGGTGGCCTGGCCGGTGCTGCTGGTGGGCTTCGGGGCGGTGACGATGGTGCTGGGCGCATTCGTCGCGCTGCAGCGGGACGTGCTGAAGCAGATTTTCGCCTACACGACCGTCAGCCAGCTCGGCCTGCTGATGACGATGTACGGGCTGGCGCACCTGGAATACAAGGGGGAGCCGAACCTCATCTGGGACGTGGCGCAGATCCTCAACCACGCGCTGTACAAGGCCCCGCTGTTCCTGCTGGCCGGGGCGATTACGCACACCATCGCGACGAAGAACCTGTCCGGCTGCCGGGGGCTTTGGCGGGCCGGCGGACACAAGACGATCATGGCGGGGCTGCTGCTGCTGGCGGCGTACGCCCTGGCGGCCGGGCCGATGACGATCAGCTTCACCGCCAAGGAACTGTTCTTCTACCAGATCTACCACGCGCTTGAGGTAAGCGGCCACTGGGCGGTCTACCCGCTGATCCTGGCGGGCGTGGCGACGGGGATGTTCAACGTGGCGATCTTCGTGCGCATCGCCCGGACGCTGCTGGGCACGCCGGCGGCGCATGACGACCACGGACACGCAGACCACGGGCACGATGACGCGCACGACGAGCACGCGCACGAACACGGCTTCTGGGCCGTCATGCTCTGGCTCCCGGCGGCGGTGCTGGTCGCGCTGCAGTTCGTCGGCGGGTTCGGCGGGTACGTGGCGCTGTTCGGCTGGATCGAAAACAGCCCGTTCTACTTCGCCTTGAACGAGTTTCCGTACACATGGCGGGCCTCCCTGGGGCTGCCGTTGTACATGAGCCTGACGGCCATCGCCGCCGGGCTGCTGCTGGGCTTCCTGCCGGTGCTCAACGGCAGACTGGGCGACGTGCACGACAAGATTTTCCCGGCGTTCTACACGCTGGCCACCAAGGGCGGCGGGCGGGTCTTTGCACTAATTCAGACGGGGCACGCGTTCACGTACATCGCGGTGGTGTTCCTGACGGTGGTCGGCGTCGCCGGGGCCGGCTGGTGGTACGCCCGGCCGCAGATCGCCGCGGAAGCCTGGGTGTTCGAGGAGAACATTTTCGACCTGCTGCCCGGGCTGACGATCGCGGCACTGGTGATCATCGCGTCAGTGCTGATGCCGCTGGTGAAGGACCGGGCCAGCCGCATCCTGGTTCTGGGGACGGTGGGCTTTGCGGTCACCGGGATGTTCTACGTGTACATGGCGCCGGACCTGGCGATCACGCAGATCAGCATCGAAATCGTGAGCCTCATTCTGTTCCTGCTCGTCCTGGCGCTGCTGCCGGACGCCACGCCGACGGCCAACCGGCGCATCGGGCTGCGGCTGGCGCTGTCGCTGGCCGTCGGCGTCACGATGTTCTTCCTGGCACTCGTCAGCAGCAGCGGCGACAGGCCGGGCATGGGTATCGACGCACCGCCGGGCAGCATCGCACGGCTCGACGGCGAACCGGAGTACCAGGCCGCCGGCGAGTTCTTCCTCGACCACAGCTACGACGGCAGCGCCCTGACGAGCGACGTCACTGAGAACCGCGGCGGCGGGGGGAACAACGTCGTGAACGTCATCCTCGTCGACTTCCGCGGCTTTGACACCCTCGGCGAGATCATCGTGCTCGGCCTGGCGGCCATCAGCGTCTGGACGCTGCTGCGGCGGCGCAACGGCATCGTGGACGACCGCCAACTGGCTCCGGTGAACCCCTACCGCCGCGTCTCGGACAAGGTGCTCCAGTCCGGCCCCAGTCCGAACCACGCCGGCCCGAGGCCGAACCATGCCGGCACGGAGGTGTCGCCATGAGCACGCTGATCCTCCAGACGGCCTGCCGGCTGCTCGTGCCGCTGAGCCTGCTGTTCTCGCTGTTCATGCTCTTCAAGGGCCACCAGCTACCCGGAGGCGGGTTCGTGGCGGGGCTGGTGCTTTCGGTCGCGACGGTGGTGCACCGCATGGCCGCCGGGCGGGCAAGTCTGGCGCACCTGATGGTCGTCCGCGAACGCACGATCGCCGGCGCCGGGCTGCTGATCGTGGTGGTCGCCAGCACGGTGCCGGTCTTCTTCGGATTACCCTTCATGACGACCATCCACGGCTACATCCCGCTGCCGGGCGCAGATGCGGACTTCCACCTGGCCAGCGTGCTGGTGTTCGACGTGGGCGTGATGCTGGTGGTGGCCGGCGTGGTGGTGGGAATGATCAACGCGTTGTCGGACGAGATGGAGTGAGGGTGGGCGTAGGCAGAAGGGAGTAGGCAGCAGGGAGCAGGCAGCAGGGAGCAGGCAGCAGGGAACAGGGAGCAGGGAGCAGGTAAGAGGCAGCAGGGAGCAGAGGTTGAGTTCGAGATCGTGAAAGAGGCATCTTGATGGTCAATTTTGAAGCAAACTTCAACGCGGCGACAGCACCACCTGCTGCCTGCTGCCTGCTGCCAGTTGCCTGTACCCGCCTGCTGCCTGCTGCCTCAGGAGACCGGTCATGACGCTGATCACCTGCATCGTCATCGGCGTCATCTTCGCGGCCAGTGTCTACCTGATCCTCGGCGGGGAGCTGAAGGAAATCTGCATGGGCGTTTTCCTGCTCAGCCACGGTGCGAATCTGACGATCATCGCGACAAGCCGCAGCCCGATGGGCAAGATCCCCCCGATCCTCTCCGAGTCCGGCGTCTACGTAGACCCACTCCCGCAGGCCCTGGTCCTGACGGCCATCGTCATCGGCTTCGCCGTGCAGGCCTTCCTGCTGACCATGCTGGTGATGACCTGGCGAAGAACCCGAACGCTGGACGTGGATGAGCTGGCGGGGAGTGAGAGATGAGAAGCCAGGAGTCAGAGTTCAGAATTCAGAAGCTGCCGGAAGGGATGTCCAAGTCGTTTCAGGACTTGGTCGTCTGGCAGCGCTCGCACGAGCTTGTTCTGGCCGTCTACCGCCTTACAGGAACGTTCCCGCGTGAAGAATTGTTCGGTTTGACGTCACAGCTGCGCCGAGCAGCCGTCTCAGTGCCGGCGAACATTGCCGAGGCCTTCAGGAAGGATTCCAGACGAGATAAAGCTCGTGTCTTCAATATCGCCCAATGCTCGGCAGAAGAGACCCGCTATTTCCTCTTGCTAGCCAGGGATCTGGGCTTAGCTGAAACAACCAAGCTGCAAGAGGATCTCGACGAGATCACCCGTATGCTCGCAGCATACGTCCGCCGGATCAGGGCGAACGAAGGCCCCCCCATGTCATGACCCCTGACTTCTGACTTCTGACTCCTGACTTCTCAACATGCCCGCAAACTGGATCATTCTCCTCATCGTCTTCCCCGCCGTCGCAGGGGTGTTGACGATGCTGTTCACCGGCCGGTTCGTTATTCAGCGGTCGATCGGCGTCACTGCGCTCGTGCTTAACCTCGCCTGCACGATCTGGGCGGCGTCCACCGTCCTGGGAAGCGGGCCGACGGTGCTCGTCACGCAGGCGGGGGCTTGGCCGGCGCCGTTCGGTATCAGTGTCGTGATCGACCCGCTGGCCGCCATCATGCTGCTCGTCAGCTCGTTCGTCGTCCTGGCCGTTTACGTCTTCATCATCTCCATCACCCCGGCCAACCTTCGGGGCGGGTTCTTTCACCCGCTTTACCACTTCCTGGTCCTCGGCGTGCAGTGGTCGTTCGTCACCGGCGATCTGTTCAACCTCTTCGTGGCGTTTGAGATCATGCTCATGGCCAGCTACGGCATGATCGTCATCGGCGTCACCGTCCGGCAGATGCGCCAGGCGTACAAGTACGTGCTGCTGAACCTCATCGGCAGCATGCTGCTGGTCACCTGCTGCGGGCTCGTCTACGGGCAGACGGGCACCCTCAACTTCGCCCACCTCACGGCCATGGCCACCGCCGGGCAACTGCCCGACGGCACCGTGCCCGTCTTCGCGCTGCTTCTGGTCGTTTTCGGTGTAAAAAGCGCAATTTTCCCGCTCTGGTTCTGGCTGCCGGACACTTACCCGACCGTCCCGGCCGCCATCGGCGGGCTCTTCGGCGGGCTGCTCACCAAGGTCGGGGCGTATGTCGTCATCCGGCTGTTCGTCATGGTCGTAGGAGAGCAACCCGGCGACGTGACGATCAACAACCTCGTCTCCCCGCTCATCCTCATCTCGGCCGGGTTCACCATGTTCGTGGGCGTGCTCGGTGCCGTCAGCATGATGACGATGCGGCGCATCCTCTCGATCCACATCATCAGCCAGGTGGGGTACATGATCCTGGGCGTCGGGCTGATGACCCAGAACGCCGTGGCCGCCAGCATCTTTTTCATCGCCCACAACATGGTCGTCAAAACCAGCCTGTTCCTGTGTGCCGGGCTGGTGCGGCACCGCACCGGCACCGACGACCTGACCCGCTTCGGCGGGCTGCTGCGCACCAGCCCGTGGCTGGGGGCGGTCTTCCTCGTCGCGGCATTGAGCCTCGCCGGGCTGCCGCCCACCAGCGGGTTCTTCGGCAAGCTCGTGCTGATTCAGGAGACCTTCGTCACCGGCCACTGGCTGCTGGCCGTGCTGGCCATCGCGACGAGCGTGTTCACGCTGCTGAGTATGCTCAAGATCTGGAGCTACGGGTTCTGGTCGGCACCCACCGGCAGCCAGGAGCGGCACGCGAGCGAGCCGGGCGTCGTGCCCTCGGCCTCTCCGGCACCGCAGTTGGCGGTGGCGGGCGGGCCGACGCCCGTGGGGCTGTCGGCAACGGTGGCGTTGGTGAGCCTGGCGGTCTTCATGGGGCTCGGGGCGAACCTGTGGTTCGGCTGGGCGACCCAGGCAGCCGACGTGCTGATGACACGCGACGCCTATGTCGAGGCGGTGCTCTACCCACAGCCCGGCCCGGAGGCACCGGGGCTTCCGGTGACGCCACCGACCACGCCCCCAGAGCCGCCCCCAGAAACGCCCCCAGAGCCGCCACAAGCGCCGCCCCCGGAGGCCCAGCCGACGGCCGAGGCCGGCCTGCTCCGCCCGGAACTGGCCGTGACCGTACCCTCGGAGGTCAAGCCGTGAATCTCTTCCTGCTGAACCTGTTTCTGGCGGTGCTCTGGTGCCTCACGTGGGGCACGCTCGACCCGTACACCTTCCTGGCCGGCTTCGTCATCGGCTACATGGTGCTCGGGCTCTACAGCCGGGTTACGGCGGTCCAGGGCTACGGCCGGAAGATCTGGGACCTGATCCGCTTCTTCCTCTACTTCGTTCGCATTCTCATCAAGGCGAACCTCCAGATTGCCTACGAGGTGCTGACGCCCACGCACAACCAGCGGCCCAGGATCGTGCGTTACGACATCGGCGGGCTGACGGACATTCAGGTGACGACGCTGGCAAACCTCATCAGCCTCACGCCCGGAACCCTGGTGATGGACATCTGCAACAACCGCCGCTTCCTCTACGTTCACTGCATGTACGGCCACGACCGCGACGAGGCGATCGCCGGACTGGATGAAGTGAAGCACCGCATGCTGGAGGACATTTTCAAATGACCCACCTTCCACGGATGCTCGCCGCCTCGGACCCGACGGTACCGGACCCCAATGGTCTGCCGGGCACCGCCGGGCTGTTCGCCCCCGACAGTGCAGCGCCCTGGCACGCCGACCTGGTGCTGCTTGCGGCCGATTTGGGGCTGCTGGTGCTGGGCGTGGGGATTTTGTTGTGCATCCTGCGGCTCCTCAAGGGCCCGCACCTGGCCGACCGCGCCGTGGCCGTCGACACGATTGCCATCCACCTGATCGGCGTGGTGGTGCTCTACACGCTGAAGATCGACAGCCTGGTGCTGTTCGACGGCATCCTGATCCTGAGCCTGCTGGGCTTCGCCGGTACCCTGGCTATGGCGCAGTATGTCATGCGGCCTCACATCCGCCGACGTGCCGCAGCCCTGAGTACGCCGTAACATCACCCCGGCGGCGCGGTCCCGTTGACCGGTGCCTCCCGAGCCATGCGAGCGACTTGACATGACCACCCTCCCGCTGATCCTCGACCTGCTGACCGTGGCCGCGATGCTGTTCGGGCTGTTTTTCATGTTCATCGGCGCGTTGGGCCTGTGGCGTTTTCCGGACCTGTACAACCGCATGCACGCGGCCAGCAAGTGCATCACGCTGGGCATCAGCGGGCTGCTGCTGGCGGTGGTGCTGCACCTTTCTGCAGTGTCTGTAACGCCGGAGGAACTCGGCGGGCCGCAGGCGCTGGGGTCTGACGTGGCCGGGGCTGTCACCAAGGCCTTGATCGTCATCATCTTCCAGTTCGTTGCCGCCCCGGTCGCGGCGCACATGCTCAGCCGTGCGGCCCATATGGACAACGCCGAGCAGTGGCAGGGCACGCTGAGCGACGACCTGATCGACGACCACCGCCGCGACCCGGAATCGACTGCGCCACAGCCGGCCAAGGTCAACCGTGTCGCCGTTCGCCGCGACACAGACAGGCCGCAGGGCATGCGAACCGCCTGACTGAGACAACCTGCCTGCCGGTTGCGGCGTACCATCAATCCGGCCGATAGAACAAAGGCGGCCGCCTGTGGCCGCCGGTCGAGGGCTTTACCAGGTCAGTGAGCTAGACATCATGCCAGAGAACCTCCGAATCGGCGTCATGGGCTGCGGCGTTGTCGCAAACTACGGGCATCTGCCGGCCATCAACTACATCGACGGTGTCACCTGCCAGGCCGTCTTCGACCCGCTCATCGAATCCGCCCAGCGCGAGCAGCGGGCGTACAACATCCCCGTCGCCACCGACGACGTGAATGTCTTCTTCGAAGCCGGCCTCGACGCCGTGCTCATCACCAGCCCCGCCCCTACGCACCTCGAGAACGTGCTCATGTGCGCCGAGCGCAAGCTTCCCGTCCTCTGCGAGAAACCCCTTGCGATGACGGAAGAGGAAAGCTGGAAGATCATCCACGCCATGGAGGCCGCCAAAACGCCCATCTACGTCGGCTTCACCTACCGATTCGGGCACCCGGCGTCCGAAATCAAGCGGCAACTGGAGAAGGGCGTCATCGGCAAGCCCATGAGCCTGCGCCTGATCTACCTCTGGGACTGCCACGGCCGACACCACCCCCGCGACGACCGCTCCAAACTCAACATGCGCCGCCACGACCGCTTCATCGAAGGCGGACCCATGGTCGATTGCGGCGTCCACCAGATCGACCTGGCACGCTGGTGGCTCGGCAGCGAAGTCGCCGACTACACCGGCCACGGCGTCTGGGTCGAGGACCACGAGGCACCCGACCACATGTACCTGCACATGAACCACGAAACCGGCTGCCACACCATGGTCGAAATGGGCTACAGCTACGCCGCAACCACCAGGGACGAACGCAGCCACTTCCTCTACGAAATCATCGGCACCGACGGCCTGATCCGCTACGACCGGCAGGCACGCCAGTTCGACGTCGTACACCGAACAGGCACCCAGAACCTCACCTGGGACTACGAAAAGAACTTCAACGGCCTGCACGAAGCCTTCCGAGACGCCATCCGAACAGGCAACCCAGGCCACTGCCCTACGGCCAAGGACGGCCTGCTCGCCACCAAAATCGCCCGGGACGCCACCGAACGCGTCATTTCAGCACGCAGCAGCAAATAAAACCGCCACGGGCGAACACCGCGACGTTATGGTTCACGCCGGGGGTTTTACACTCCCGGCGTGAACCCTAACGTCGCGTGTCCGCCCGTGGCGTCGGTTCAGGAACCGGCTGACCGGGCTTCTTAGAAGCGGAAGCCGATGCCCAGCCCGTAGACGAACTGGCCGTCGTTAAAGGCGTCGTCGGCATCGCCTACGTCCTCGAAGAAGAAGTCGTAGTTGACTCGGGCGAAGATGTACGTCGTCGAGTTCGCGAAGTAGAGCAGGCCGACTTCCGGGCCCGCCGCGAACGTGTCGTCGAACGCGTCGCCGTAGAGGTAGCCGATGTTGGCACCGACATACGGCTGGAAGCGGTCCATATCGAAGTAGTACTGGACGGCCAGGCGTGTCTCGCCACGCAGGACCGCCGAGCTGTCGATGTCCGTGTAGGCGACCGTCTGCCGAAGCACGCCGGCGAACTGGTCCGTGAAGAAGTAACCCAGGTTGGCATCGACGGCGAAGGCGCTCGACTCAAAATCGTTGTCGTTCGCACCAGTGCCGCCGAGCGTCAGGGTGTAATCGCCCTGTTCAAAGCCGTAGCCGACGCGGTCTCGGACGCCGCCACCTACCTGCGCCTGAGTGAGGGTCGGGGCGAACGTCGCCGACGACTGGGGTGCCATGCCCTGCGAGAGCGTGGGCACAAGTTGAGGTGCCGCTTGGGCCGGGCCGGTGGCCTCGGCCGCAAAGGCCGAACCTGCAACGAACACCACGCCCGCGGCACCAAGAATTGCCAGCTTCGTGGAGCCGGAGAGAGTGCGATTGCTCATCAGAGCTTCCTTTCCGCCGCCGGCCTTTTTTGCCGGCGAACACCACGGCGAAGCCTCGGCCATTGCCGCCTGCCCCGCCGGGACCGTGGGCCCATTCCGCAGCCCGGCCGCCCGATGCGACGCGAAACCTGCAGGCCCGCACGCCCAACCTAGAACAACCCGCACAAACCGGGCAATGCCCAAAATAACCACAACAAGTCAGCAATATTCGACAGCCGCCATCCGTCACAACTGCCAGCGATCACCCATCGCTCGCCATCCAAACACAATTTTCTGTTGCAGCCCAGGCTCGCCGCGCGCGGAACACTAACAGGCCAATAGATGCACCAATACCAGCCACGGCACCAGCCAAGGCACCAACCAAGGAAGTGCCGCCGGCATGGGCTATCACGCGGGCTATGGCGGGGCGGTCCTACAGCCCCTTTACCAGCAGGAGGTTGTCGCGGTGGATGATCTCGTCGTACGCACCCTCGCCCAGCAGCTTGCGGACCTCCGCCGTCTTCTTCCCGGCCACCTGCCGCACCGCCTCGGCCGCGTAATTCGTCAGCCCGCGGGCGACCGCCTCGCCGCCCTCCGTCCGAACCAGCACCGGGTCCCCACGCCCGAAGCTCCCCTCCACGCCCACCACGCCCGCCGGCAGCAGGCTCGCCCGCCCACCGGCAAGGGCCTTGGCCGCCCCGGCGTCCACCAGAATCGCCCCGGCCGTGCGGGCCGCCGAGATCCAGCGACTCCGGCCGGCCCGCCTCCCGCCCGCCGCCGGCAAGAACGTCGTCCCGACCCGCTCACCGCTCAAAATCCGGCTCAGCACCTCCGGCTCACGCCCCGCGGCGATCACCAGCCGCTCGCCCGCCGCCGTCACCAGCTTCGCCGCCTCCAGCTTGCTGCCCATGCCGCCACGACCGGCCGCGGAACGGTCCGCACGCACCAGGTCCGCCACGTCCGACAGCCTCGCCACCTCCGGCACAACCTTCCCGTCCGGCCCCTGCAGCCCGGGCACCACGCTCAGCAGCACCAGCACGTCCGCCCGGAGGGCCTGGGCCACCGTCGCGGCAAGCAAGTCGTTGTCACCAAAGGAGATACGCACGATCTCGTCCGTGCTCACCGTGTCGTTCTCGTTCACGATCGGCACGGCCTTCAGGTCCTGGGCGGCGTGGATCGTGTTGCGGGTGTTCAGGAAGCGAACACGCTTGTCCATGTCCTCCCGGGTCAGCAGCACCTGCGCCACGGCCAGCCCCACCGCCGAGAAGGCCTCGCCCCAGGCGTCCATCAGTAGCCGCTGCCCGACCGCCGCCACGGCCTGCAGCTTGGCCAGGTCCCGAGGCCGCTGCGACAGCCCCAACGCCGCCGACCCCGCCGCAATGGCCCCGCTACTCACCAGCGTAACCCGCCAACCCGCCTGAACCGCCCCGGCCACCTGCCGGGCCATATCCGCCAGAAAAGCCCCGTCCAGCCCCCCGGCCGGGGATACCAGCACCTGGCTGCCGAGCTTGACGACGACGTTGGACGACGGGCTGGCCAGCTGTTCTCGAAGCATGTGTAGCCGATTGTGCCTCAAAAACGGGCGACAACAAGCCGGCGGCGACGGCCGTCGGCGGTTTTGGCGCACGCCCGCCGCCGAGGCCCGATGTTAACCTGGGGGAATAAATTTCGGGGGTCTAGTTAAAATAGGTGGTGAAGTTGAACCGGGTTCTCCGATCCTCTATGTTGTCGAGATTGACTAGTTTAACACCCTTCGCCTGGAGTCGCCCGTGAGCTTTGTCGCCAACCTGCGTAACTCGTCCGCCACCGCCCATTACACCCGCCTGCTCCTCGCCGGCGACCGCCAGGGGGCACGCGGGTGGATCACCCAGCTGCTCACCCGGGGCCTCTCGGCCTACTCGGTGCTCACCGAACTCATCTGGCCGGCCATGGAGCAAATCCAGGTGGAATACAAGGACAACAATATCTCCTTGTCAGCACTCAACTTAGCGACGCGGCTCAACCGCAGCATCGCCGACCAGCTCGGCGAAAAGCTCGAACGCCAGCCCGAGATCGGCCGGACCTGCCTGATCTTCTGCGGCGACGATGAGCCCGAGGAACTGGGCGCCCAGATCGCCGCCGACCTCTTCGAGGCCGAGGGCTGGCGCGTCCTCTTCGCCGGCGGGGGGGTACCCAATGACGAGATCCTGCGTCTCATCGGCCACGCCAAGCCGGACCTGCTGCTCCTCTTCGCCACCCGCCCGCGGGGCATGCCGGCCGTGCGGCAGCTCATTGACTACCTTCGCCAGGTTAACGCCTGTCCGGCGATGCAGGTGATGTGCTGCGGGGGCATTTACAAGCGGGCCGAGGGGCTCGCCGAGGAGATCGGGGCGGACCTCTACGCCGCCGACGCCCACGTGGCCCTCGAAGTGGTCCGCCGCCACCCGAACAAGAAAGCGTCATTGGACCAGCAGACCGTCGGCCGGATGCGCCGCCTCCGCCGCGCCGAAGCCCGCCGCACCACCCGCGAAGCCGCCTGACCCATATTACCCAAACCCTCACCCGCGCCCGCCGTCCGTCCAGATCGGTCCGACGGCGGGCGCGGCCTGTCCAGCCCACGTCACCGCAAGTCCACCAGGGCACCGTGTGTCCAATCATTCCGCGGGCATGTCCAGAATACCCGCGCGCAAGTCCACCGCGCCCCCGGCCGGTCGGCCCCCGGGCGCACAAGCCAAACGCCCTGCCCGCCCGGGTGCTCAGCCAGGCGATGTCGGCCACGCAGGTGCTGCACCTGCTGCACGACGCCCACGGCAGCACGCGGGCGGTGTCGGCGGCGGCCGGGGCCGTCCTTGAGCAGTACGCCTACACCGCCTACGGCCAGGACCTGGGCCTGCCGGTCGGGCCTGCCGGCCGCAGGCCCGCTGACGGCCCTGCGGTACGCCGGCGAGATGATCGACCCGGCGACCGGCCTGTTCCGGGTTTCGTCTCGACAGCCGGCGTCACGGCGGGGAGAGATCAAGGCCATGAAGGTCACCCTCGAGATCGATCCCGAAGTGCTTGACCTTGCGCGGAAACTCGCTGCGAGTGAGCAGGCCGACCTCGGCGTCGTCCTCTCTCGCCTGGCACGCGAAGGTTATGCCCAGCGCGCGGCGTCGGCCCCCCGCGACGATGCCGCCGGCACATCGGCCGGCGGGCAGGTGCGTAACGGCGTGCCCATGCTGCCGTCCCGGGGCGAACGGGTTACGCCGTCGCACGTCGAGGCGCTGCGTGACGAAGAAAGTTTCTGATGCGGGCGTTGCTCGACGCCGGGGCGGGGGCTCGCGGCCGCCTGCTACAACCGCCCCGCGAGGACGTCGCCGGGGCGGGTGGCTGTTTCTTCTTTGAACACGCGGCAGAATTTGTTGGCCGAGGCGAAGCCGCAGGCCGCGGCCACTTCCTTCACGCGCAGGTCGCCGCCGGCCAGCAGGCGGCGGGCGTGTTCGATCCGCAGGCGGCGCAGCAGCTTGGCCGGGCTTGTGCCGTGGTGCTGCTGGACGAGGCGCGTCAGCTGGCTGCGGGACAGGCCCATGCCCGCGGCCACCTCGGCGACGCCGGTCGGCTGCGAGAGCCGGGCGCGGAGCATCGCCGTGACGCGGGCCATCCGCGGGTCGGGCCCCGGCCCGGCCGGCTGCTGCTGAGACTGGCCGACGGGGGTTGTCGTATTTACGCTGGTTGCACTGTTCGCTTCGTCACCCTGGCCGCAGCAGGCAAGCAGGAGCGACCAGGCGGCGGCCCGGCAGGCGGCGTGGTGGGTCGGGGCGTCCAGCGTGTGGGCCTGGGCCAGCACGCGGGCGGCCTGGTCGGCGGCGTGGGGGCAGGTGAGCCGCGTACACGCCTCGAAGCGGCTCACGATGCGGTCGGCATCCGCGTCGTGGCCGGGTGCGAGGCGCAGGTCCAGGAAGAGCGACGGGTGCCGCACGGCCGCCGCGGCGTGCAGGAACCGCGGCGCGACCACCAGCGCCTGCTGCGCCCCGGCCGAGGCCGCACCGCCCGCCCACGTCACGCGGAGCCGCCCGCGGAGCACGAACAGCAACTGCCACCCCGTGTGCACGTGCGGCCGGGGTTGCTTCACGCCGAGCCGGACCGTCGCCAGCAGTTCCACCCCCGCCCGGGGCGCCTCCAGCATCTGCAGCATGCGGTACATGCGACATACAGATAGCAGATGCGACATTCCGCGCCTTGCCGGAAGCCGAAAACGGCGGAAAAATAGTTCGGTCGGCCGGCGCGACCGGTCAAACAGGCAACCGACAAGGCACCCAAAACAGGACGCGGATGCAAGGCGAAACACCCACCACCGGCATGATCGATTGCGACATCCACCCCAAGGCGTCGGCCGAGAACCCGATCGAGCCGTTCGTGCCGGAGGCCATTCGCGAGGCGCTGCGGCAAAAGCTGGGCGGCTCGCCGAGCAACGGCTACGCCAACCCCTTCGGCGTGGACCGCCGCGACGCGGCGTGCGTGGACCCCAAGCTCGTCGCGCGGGAGCACCTGGACCGGTACGGCATTACGCATGCGGTGATGCAAAGCCCGGGGCTGCAGGTCAGCACGCTCAACAACCAGGACGTGGGCAACGCCATGGCCGTGGCGTGGAACGACTGGCAACACACCTGGCTCGACGCCGACGAGCGGTACTTGGGCAGCGTGTGCGTGAACATGAACGACCCGGCGGCCGCGGCGGCGGAGATCCGCCGGGTGGGCAGGCACCCGCGCGTGGTGCAGGTGCTTACCAGCGGGGAGCAGCGGGACCTTCTGGGGCACCGGCGTTACTTCCCGGTGTACGAGGCGGCGTGCGAGATGGGGCTGTGCCTCACGCTGCACCCGGGGCGGGAGGGCAGCTTCGGCCACGTGACGCCCGTCGGCCGGCCGAGCAGCTACTTCGAGTGGCACACGGTCATCCCGCTGACGTTCCAGGCGCACCTGGTGAGCCTGGTGACGGAAGGCGTGTTCGAGCAGTTCAAGCCGTTGAAGGTCGTGCTGTGCGAAGGGGGCATTTTCTGGGCGATCCACACGTGCCTGCGGATGGACAAGAACTTCAAGGCGCTCCGCACGGCCGCCCCGTGGCTCAAGAAGCTGCCCAGCGAGTACGTGTGGGACCACGTGCGGTTCACCACACAGCCGATCGAGGAGCCGGAGAAACCCTCGCAACTGCTGGCATTGCTCGAGATGGTGCACGCCCAGAAGACGGTGATGTTCGCGACGGACTTCCCCCACTGGGACTTTGACAACCCCGACCGCGTCTTCCCAAGAACGATGGATGCGGCGTTGAAGCGACGGATCTTCTTTGAGAACGCGGCGGAGACGTTTGGGGTTGGAAGAAGGCACGAAGGCACGAAGGCACGGAGGCACGAAGGGGAACACGAAAGAGCAGATCAGTACGCGACCGCGTCCGGTTCTTTACCCCTCGGTCCCTCGGTGCCTTGATCCCTCGGTCCATTCTTACCCTTCGTGCCTTCCCCCACAACCATGCCGACCCTCAACATCCCCAACAGCTTCGGTAACGACGACGATGATGCGCCGATTCCCAGGGCGTTTGCCATTGCGGAGGCGGCCGAGCCGCCCAAGGCGCGGGAGGGGGGGCGGCTGGTGGTTTGCGGCGTGGACGAGCTGCCGCCGGGCGGGCGGAAGTTGATTGATGACGGCAAGCAGGGCATCGGGGTGTTCAATATTGATGGGCGGTTTTACGCGTTGAAGAACGTCTGCCCGCACGCCGGGGCGGAGCTGTGCCGCGGCAGCATCCACAACACATGCCGGCCGGGCGGGGTGGGTGCATACGAGGAGGCGCTCGCCGGCCGGGTGCTGCGGTGCCCGTGGCACGGCTGGGAGTTTGACATCGTGACGGGCAAGGGCCTTTACGATGCGAAGAGCCGGGTGGCGACGTACCCGGTGGAGGTGGTGGACGGGCAGGTGGTGGTGAAAATCTGACGCGGCCGGCCGGGGCGATCGGGTAGAATCCGGGCATGCCCAGCCCCTTTCCAGGCATGGACCCGTACATCGAAGGCTCCGGCCGATGGCGGAGTTTCCACACCCATTATCTCTCTTCACTGGCGGCGACACTCAACCGCACGCTCCCCGGCGGGTACGTGGCCGACATCAAGGAATACATCCTCCTCGGGCCGACGAGTGAGCAGCTTCAGCGGTTCGCACCCGACGTTTCGATTCGTGAGGACGACGGTGCCCCCGGCCGGGACTCCGGCGGTGGCGGGGCGGCGACGGCCACGGCGGCGGTCGCCGTGCCGACTTACGTGCCGGTTAACATCCTCGACATCGACGAGGAGCGGCAGGCGTACCTCGAAATCCAGCGGCAGGCGGACGGGGCGGTCGTCACCACGATCGAGCTGCTCTCGCCGGGCAACAAGCGCGAGCCGGGGCTCGGGCAGCTGACGACGAAGCGCAAGTCGGCGGTGCTCGGCGGGGTGAGTTTCGTCGAGATCGACCTGCTGCTGGCCGGCGAGCGGACGCTGGCGGAGCCCGGCATGCCGGCCGGGGATTACTTCGTGATGGTATCCCACGCCGGGGATTTCCGGGGGGTGGATGTGTTCCCGTGGCGGTTGGAACAGCGCCTGCCGCGCGTGCCGGTGCCGCTGGCCGGGGACGACCCCGCGGTGCCCGTGGACCTGCAGGCGGTGCTGGCGGACGTTTACGACCGGGCGAACTTCGCGCGGATGCTGGACTACGCCGGCGGCACGCCCGCGGCGAACCACGAACGCCAGACGGCCTGGGCGAAGCAGGTGGCCGGCCGCCGGGCGACCTGAAGGGTGAGCTGTTGGGACGTGTCGGTCGTCGTTACCGCAGAGACCGCTGAGATCAGGAGGCCGCAGAGAGGGGAAGCGGCGGGGCAGTCTCTGTATCTGATGCTGTCGCCCTGTTTGTGGGTTCTACGCACCATGCACGATGACCGGCCGCCCATTTCACTGCAGTACGAGCGGCAGGTGCCGCAGGTGCCGTGGTGGGTGGACCTTGGGTTGCGGCTGTTGGAGCTGGGGGTGTTGCTCTTGCTGTTCATGGGCGGGTTGATGTTGGCCGCTTACGGGCTGGGCGGGTTGTGCCTCAGCCTGCTGTCGATGGGCCCGGACGCGGGCCCGTGGCAGCTGGGGATCGTCGGCGGCGTGGGTGCCGGGCTGATGCTGCTGGCCGTGGCGGTTGAGCCGCTGCTGCATCGGTCGGCCGGGCGTATCCGCCGGCGGTGGGAGCCGCCCGGCGGGTAGGCGGGTCGCGACGGCGTCCGAGGCCGGATATAACCGCCGGCATGGCCGAAGCATCACCCGCAGACAAGCCGCGCATTCTCACCGGCGACACGCCCACGGGCGCTTTGCACCTGGGGCACTGGGTGGGGAGTGTCGAGAACCGCGTGCAGTTGCAGGACAGTTACGACTGCTTTTTCCTCATCGCCAACAAGCACGCCTTCACCACGCGGGCCGAGCTGGCCGAGGAGATTCGCGACGCGGTGGTGCAGGTGGCGACGGACTGGCTGGCGGTCGGTATTGACCCGGGCCGGTCGAGCATGTTCATCCAGAGCGAGGTGCCGGCGATTGATGAGCTGACGTTCTTCTTCGCCATGCTGCTGCCGTTCAACAAGGTGATGCGCAACCCTACGCTCAAGGACGAGATTCGCGACAAGGGGCTGGGCGAGAACTACCCGTTCGGCTTCCCGCTGTACGCCGTGGGGCAGACGGCCGACATCCTGGCGTTCCGCCCGGAGCTGGTGCCCGTCGGCGAGGACCAGCTTCCCCACCTGGAGATGACCCGCGACGTGGCCCGGAAGTTCAACCAGGTCTACTGCGGCGTCGACCCGCACACCGAGGACGAAGACAACGTGAAGGCCGGCGGGGTGTTTCCGGTCATCAAGCCGAAGCTCGGGCGGGTGAAGCGCCTCGTGGGCCTGGGCCCGCCGGCGGAGCACGGGGGCCTCTTGAAGATGAGCAAAAGCCTCAACAACGCCATCTTTCTGGGTGACGACGCCGAGACGGTGAGGAAGAAGGTCATGGGCATGTACACCGACCCGAACCGCCTGCGCGCCACCGACCCCGGCAATGACAACCCGGAGGAAAACCCCCTGTGGGCCTTCCACGAGACGTTCAACCCGGACGCGCAGTGGGTAGCCGACCACCGCGCGATGTACCGCGAGGGCAAGGTGGGGGACGTGGCCGTGAAGAAGCAACTGGTGGAGGTGCTCGAGACGTTTTTGGCACCGATACGGGAGCGTCGGCGTGCGATCGAGCAGCAGCCGGAGCTGGTGATGAATGCGCTGGCGGCCGGGACGAAGCGGGCGAACGAAGTGGCCGAGCGCACGCTGGCCGCGGCCAAGCGTGCGATGAAGCAGGACTTCTTCGGGCGTGAGCTGAAGCTGGCCGGCTACCACCGGCCGTAGGGGCGGGGGCCCCGGGCGGCCGAGGCCGGCCGGGCGCATTCGTCGCCGCACGGGCGGCTACAGGGTGCTTGCGGGCGGCAGTGCGTACGGCGTCGCGTATGGCGTCGCATTTGGCCGGGCGGCGGGATTAGTTTCTGCCGGTTTGAGCTGCAGTTGCAACTGGTGCAGGTGGGGCGGGTCGGCGAGGTTGAGCCGCGCCGGCCCGGCGGGCAGGTCGCGCTCCGGCCCGGCGACGCCGGCCGCGGCAGTCAGCCCGGCCAGCAGGGCGGTCATGGGCAGTATCGTTCTGCGGGTCTGTCGCATGAGGCTTCCTTCCATAACCCGGACGTCCGTGCCCGGCAGAACTGAAAAGCAGGGCGGCCCGGCGTCAACGTTCCGGTCGCGACAGAACCTAGCCCGGCCGGGGCCGGCGGAACATTGCCCTGAACCGGGCCAGCCCGACGGAGGCCGACCAATCGGCGGCCGACCAGGCCGCCCGGGGGGAGGACCTGTCGCGCCACACTTCACCGCTTTACCCTCTGCGGCGGGCCTTTTAGGCTTCGGAAATGCTCACCAGCGACGACATCCTGCGGCACCTCAAGCGCGTGAAGGACCCCACCGTCGATCCGCTGCGGTCACTCCCGGCCGAGGCGCTTCGCGCATCCATCGCGGCGTGCGAGCGGCTCGCCGAGACGCGACATCAGGTCCACCGCCGGCTGGGCGGGCCGGAACAGGTCGGCCGGTATGTCGTCGCCGCCTGCAAAGCCCTCGGTGCAGACTTCGCTGATAACGAGCTGGACAGTATGGAGGCCATGGGAGAAATGGACCTCCCACGCGTGCTTACGATCCACGCGTTGTACGGCACGCCGATCGACGGCCGGACGATGATCGAGGCAGCCTTGGCCGACCTGCGCGGCGGGCAGGCCGGCTGGCGGGCCGGTGCAGAGGCCTTCCTCCAAGCCGCGGCGGATCACCGCTTCACGCTGCTGCGGTTCCGTCGCGGCGTGCCGCCGGTCGGGGCGGTCTTTACGGACCTGTTGTATGAAAAGCCCGTCTTCCTGTTCGACGAGGAGATCGCCGACGAGGAGATGGAGCCGGACGACGTGATGGCCGTCCGACTGATGGAGATCGAGGGGCTCGTCATTCCGACGGACGGGTTCCTGGTCGCGCGGGCGCACTGGTTGGCCCACGCCCGCCGCACCGTCACCATGGACGCCAAGGCCGCCGGGCTCTCACGTGGCGCGTACGTCACGGCCAACAAGCACGCCGTCGCCGCCCGCCTGCTGAAACCGGCGATCGAGCGCCGCCGCTGGATGCACCTGGACGAGATGATTTCACGCGTCTCGATGGCCGAGGAGGCAATCAAAAAGGGCCCGCAACGCCCCCGGCCCGCAACGCCTCCGAGGCCAACCGCCTTGCGCCCGGCGCTACTTCAGCAAGGCAAAAACAACATCTACCAGCCCGACAACGCCCCGCTGCCGGACTGGTGGACGAAGGGGTGAGGGGTCTTGTAAGTAACGAGTAATGATCAATCAGTAATAAGCAAGGGCGCATGCATGCTTGTTACCATGACGCATTACTTATCACTGATTTGTTATTGCTTAAAACCCCCCGCCCAGCCCCGGGGCCAGGACGTCACGCTTTACGGTCGTTACTCGGCTTACTCAGTCCCTTTTCTTCGAACACCATGCAGACCATTCATACATCCGCCAGCATCATCGGCCCGATGGCGGGGGCCATGCTTAACGTCATGGGCACGCGCAACGAGATCAAGCTTCACGCCGACGCCTGCGGCGGGGCCCTCTCGGTCTTTGAGATCACCGCCGGCCCCGGCGACGGCATCCCCCCGCACGTGCACACGCACGAGGACGAGATGTTCTACGTCATCGAGGGAGAGGTCGAGTTCGACGACGCCGGCACGCTGACCCTCGGCACCCCGGGCACGTTCGCCTTCCTCCCGCGCGGAAGGGCACACGCTTGGTTCGTCCGCGGCGAACGCCCGGCGAGGCTGCTGCTCATGACCTGCCCCGGCACGTTCAACCGCTTCTTCGCCGAGCTGGCCACCCCGCTCGGCCAGACGAGGCCCATGCCCGACGTCATCGACATCTGCCGCCGCCACGGCATCGAGTTCGTGTAACCCGCCGCCCCGGCACCCGCCGGCCCGCACCCTATAGCCGATCCAGTCGAAGGCTAGCGTGTCATCGTGAGCGAGCGCGGCGAGTCGAAGGACCTCCTGAGACGACAAAGCCCGTTTGCGTTCCCTGGACGTGGACGCCATGCCGCGGCTACATGCTCAGCGCCAGGGAATACGCTTCTTCTTGATTGAGTGTGGAGGTCGTTCGACTCGCTGCGCTCGCTTACGATGACAGGCTGGAAGCTGTTCCGAACCGCACTAGGAACCGGCCGTGCGACACGGCCGCACACGCCAGACGCCACGCCCGGCGTGAAGCACCGCTTCCGCCCGCGCGCTGCCCCCGCGTAGCGCCCCCGCGCACCGCCGCAGCATGGGCGTTTCGCCCATCAGCAACTGCATGAGAAGCTCCCCGAGGTCAGCACCCCGTCGACCCTACCAATGCCCGCCTCCCCGCGACGGGCGGGCCTCCCGCGGTGCCGCCGAGCTTGCGTCGCCGGCCTGGGAAGCGGTGGACCTGTCCGTCCCGCCGCCGGCACGGCCGAGGTTCGTGCGGTTCGCCGTGGTCGAAAAGCCCGGCACGGCCGGCGTGCCGCAGGGCGTCTTCCACGCCGCCGCCGACCTGATCAAGGCCGGTGTTATGCCCCGAGGGGAGAAGCGGCAGCTCGACGAGACGCGCCTCTGGTTCGACGAGAACCTGCACGCGCCCCGCAACATCCGCCGAGACGCCGTCTTCTGGTTCCGCGCCGACGCGACCGAGATGTTCGCCCGCCTGTGGGACCTGCTGCGCATCCTGCAGGCGCACGGCCGGCACGTGACGGCGGTGCGGGCCGACGACATCGGCATGATCGTCTGGCAAGACCGCCACCAGGCCGCCGCCGTCCCCGGCCGGGGCAAACACCAACACCACCGAAAGAAGCTTGTGAAGCGGCAGGGGTAAGGGAACGGAGATCCGGCATTAGCGATCAGGCGTCGGCGATTAGACATTTGCGAGTGGCTTTCAGTGATCTGTTCGCCGAGTGCCCAATGCCCACGCACCATATGCTGATCACTGAAGACCGATTTCTAATGCCCAACTGCAAATCACTAATGCCAAATCACTAATCACTAATGCCTAATCGCTATACGCCAACACCGCGTCCGGCAGCCAGCCCATCTCGCCGGCTTTGGTCTGCCCGTATATGAATCCGCTCTCGCTGAACGCCAGACGGATGAGCTCCCCCTTACGCACCGAAAGCTCGGTTGCGTCGAAGTCCCGCCGCATCCGCCACACCTCGGCCT
>JBHJOM010000130.1:0-27065 GCA_050329715.1 Phycisphaerae bacterium | reverse complement strand
GCTTCAGGTTTGCGGCTGGGGGGACAAGGGTGCGGGGGCGGACGGCTCGGCGTCGTCCTGGCGCAACACGCCCGACCGCCGGGCGACGGCCACGGTGACGAGCGCGCACAGTGCGAACTGGTACGGCTCGAACGGCAGCGCGAACCGTGCCGCGGTGATGGTGAGGCTGACGGTCAGCAGCGAGAGCGAGAAGGCCAGCAACGGGAAGAAGAGCCGCCACCGTCGCTTCACCGCCAGCACCAGGCCGACGGGCGACAGCACCAGCAGGAGCGTTCGCGGCAGGAGGTAGCGGACGTCCCAGCCCTTGGGGTTGTTCCACTCGATCCAGAGAGACATGACCAGCCGTTGAACGGAGAGTTTCGCGTATTCAAGGGGGTTTTCGCCGATCCAGCCCTTGGCCCACTCGCCGAAGGCGGCTTCGCGCTCGGCGTCGGTGGTGTTCGTGAGGCGGGCGATTTGCTCGTCGGTGAGCATGTCGTACTGGCGGCGGGCGTCCAGGTGGCGCCGGCCGGCTTCGTCCAGGGTGGCGAAGGCGGCGCGCTCCGCTTCGGAGTACTTCACGCGGTCCGTACCGGTGGCGTGGGGGTTGTTGCCCTTCCAGATGTTGACCCAGAACGTGCTTTTAACCGGCACGAAGCCGCCGTGGACTTCGTAGTTCCGCCACGCCCACGGCCCGACGACAGCGGCCGTCGTCACCAGCAGGATAAAGCCGTTGCGGACACGCACGCCCATCGGCAGCGGCCGCCATAGCATGACGGCGATGCCCGTCAGGAACATCACCGGCAGCAGCACCGGCTCGGTGAGTGCGGTAAAGACCCCTGTGGCACTGAAGGCGAACCACCACCACGCACCGCCCGTCGCGACGGCGCGGTTCCAGAACCACGTGGTCGCCACGACCCCCGCGATGATGATCGCCACCGCCTGCACGTAGGTGGCGGCGTAGATTTGCGTCGGCCAGCAGGCGGTCGCGGCGGCGGCCAGCAGGCCCACCGCCGCCGAGCCGCCGGCGGAGCGGACCATCGGGTAGACCATCACCGCCGCGGCGGCACCGATGACGGCATTGATGGCCATCGCGGCGATAAATGCGGTATCTGTCCCGATGCCGAACGCCCGGTAGAGGAACGTCAGCAACAGCGGGTATGTGGGACTCTGCACACTGCTCGGACCGAAGCTGCCCCAGTCTCGAAAAGCAAAGCCGTTGCCCAGGACCAGGTTGGTGGCAAGCTGGTCATGCTCCATGAAGCCGGGCTGTTCCCAGGCGTTCAGCGCGAAAATCGCCGCCAGGCGCAGGCCCAGGGCCAGCACACCTACCGCGACGAGCGTGAGGATGACACCACGTGCCGGCCGGCTGCTCACGGCATGCCCCCGGCGGCGATGCCCCGGCCCGGGGGCGGGCCAGCGGGCAGCGAGGCTGTTCCGGCCGGGAGCTGGGCCTGCGGCGCGACCGCAGCCTGGTTGCCCAGCAGCACCTGGATCATCGACACGGTCAGGCCCAGAAGAATCATGGTCAAAAGCGAGTAAACGAACCCGAACCAGACGGTGTACATGGCTGCAAAAGTCCCGTAAACCCCCGCCAGGCCGGCGGCGAGGGGTATCCGCTCCGACGCCTGCCTCGCGCGGGCAAGGGCCCGCGCCCCGGACCAGGCGAGCATGACCGGCAGCGTGAGGATGAGCACGATGAAGACCCACCCGCGCGTCATCAGGAAGAGGAGGTAGCTGTTATCGACACTGTCGAGGTTGAGCTGGTCCTTGGAAATCAGGTTGCCGAAGCCGAACAGCCCGGCATCCTCGGCGACGCCCCAGGCGTTCTGGACGATGACCGTCCGCATCCAGAGGCTGGCTTCCAGGGCCGGCGTGTCCGGGCCGGGGCGCGGGCCCGGATCGACGTTGATCAGCATCGTCGTGAACGAAATGCCAATCAGAATGGCCAGAACAATGCCCGGAACGAGCAGCATGTAGGTGAACCGCGCCGCCGCCAGCACCGCGAAAGCGGCCACCGCGACGATCGCCGCCAGGAAGCTGGTGAACGACAGCGACGTGAAGACCAGGATGCAGCACGCGGTGATGCCGAAGAGGAAGGTCTTGTCCCGCCAGTTCCGCCCGGCGGTGTAGGCCAGGACGATGAGCAACGCCCCCAGCAGCACGCCGGAGTTGCCCTGGTCGATGGGGTGGGGGAAGAGCGTCTGGGCGCGGAAGAAGCCCCATCGGCCCATGGCCATGGTGTTGTGTACCTCCGAAAGCCCCAACGCCTTGAGCTGACGGCTCAGGAAGAAGGGCCAGAGGCGTGCCTCGATGACGGCAAAAAAGCAGATGAAGCTCGCACAGACTGCGATGGCCTTCATCGCCTTGGGCCGGCTGGCCGGGTGGGCGAAGGTCATCCGGGCGAGGTAGTACGGCAGGAAAAACGTGAAAAACTGCTGCCCGGCCTCGGACACGCCGGTGTAGATCTGCTCAGTGGCGATCTTGGTGATGACCGTCGAGGCCGCCAGCACGATGATCATGGTGTCGATCGGGTGCCAGGTGAAACCCTTGTTCTCACCCCCCATCAGCAGCCAGGCGAACAGAATGCCGTAACCCACCGCCATGTGCGAGGATGCGTCCGGCATGAACGGCAGGTTGACCTTGGGCAGGTAGCTCACCAGCAGCAGCACCGGCAGGTACAACACCACGAACGTGTGGGCCGCACCCCGCGTGAGCGTGAGGTAGAGGCTGACACAGCCGATCAGGAAGATGATAAGAGCAGAAAGCATGACCGTACGGCTAACTTTTCAGGACGGGCTGGACGCTGCGTTCCGGGCGGCAACGCCAGTGCCGGAACCGACCTGCGCGACAGTGCTATGGACTTCGGTGAGACGTGTTTCGTGCGCCGCCGCACCGTCGATCCGTGCGATCATAAACGTAGGCCGGCCCTTCACTTCCAGAAAGATCCGCGCCAGGTACTCCCCGATGATCCCCAGCGATATCAACTGCACCGAGCCGACGAACAGCACCAGCGCCGCCAGGCTCGGCCAGCCGCGCTCGAACTGCGTGAACCGGAAGATGCCGTCGATCACCACGTAAACCAAAAACAGCACGCTAAACCCGGCACAGGCCATGCCCATGCGCGTCACGAACCGCAGCGGGGCACTGGAAAAGCTGATCAGCCCGTCCATCGCCAGCCGCATGAGCTTCGTGAAGGTGTACTGCGGCACGCCCGCCGCCCGTGCGGACCTTTCATACGCCACGCCCGTCTGCTTGAGCCCCACCCACGTCCGCAGCCCGCGGACGAACCGCTGCCGCTCCGGCAGGCTGTTGAGCAGGTCGACCGCCGAGCGGTCCATCACGCAAAAGTCCCCGGAATCCAGCGGAATCTCGATCTCGCTCACCGCCGCCATCAGCCGGTAGAACGCCCAGTACGCCAGCCGCTTGCCGAACCATTCCTTACGCTTCTGGCGGACCGCAAAGACCACCTGGTACCCCTCCCGCCAGCGGGAGAGGAACTCCGGCAGCACTTCGGGCGGGTCCTGCAGGTCGCAGTCCATGATGGCCACGACGTCCCCGCGGGCCACCTGCAGCCCGGCGGTAATGGCCGCCTGGTGCCCGAAGTTCCGCGTCAGGTGGACCGCCCGGACGCGATCGTCCTTTGCCGCGAGGTTCTGGAGCATCTCCGGGGTCCGGTCGGCGCTGCCGTCGTTGACGAACACCAGCTCCAGGTCGAGCCCGAGCCGCTCCAGCGCCGGCGCGGTGGCCGAGAAGCGGTCGTAGGTCATCTGCAGCACGGCCTGCTCGTTGTAGGCCGGCAGGACGACGCTCAGTAACTGCTTGTCAAGGCTGAGTTTACCGTCCGAGACGGGCGGCGTGCCGGGTCGGCAATGGGTGGGGATGTGCTGGGAAGGGGGCGCTGTCACGTCTTACCTATCGGCTGTTCAGTGGGCCAAACGAAGCTGCAAAGCCGGATTATCCCGCCCTGTCCGCCCACCCGCCAGTGCCTTTTTGTAAGACCTGTCCCTCAGCCGGCTGACACGGCACGCAACAAGGCGGCTTCAAATGCGTCGGCACCCAGGTTCCAGTCGTAACCCCGGGCCGTCGCGGCGGCCTGCTCGCTGAGCGTCTGCCACGCCGTGCGGTCCATCGCGGCGACCTCGAGGATCTTCTGTGCCGTGTCCGCCGGGTCCTCCATCGCGGTCTTCAGGCACCCGCCCTGGGCGTACAGGTCCGGGGCGACGCCCGTCGGCGTCGCGATCGTTGGCGTGCGGCAGGCCATCGCCTCCAGCAGGGGCAGGCCAAACCCCTCGCACCGGCTGCAAAAGAGCCATGCGTCGCACGCCGCGTAGATCTCCCGGATCGACTCCTGCGGCGGGGCGACCTGCAGCGTCGCATTCGCCGGCAGGGGCAGTTCGGGCACCTCCGGGTGGTCCCCGAAGGCGAGTAACTTCAGCCCCGGCACCTGCTTCTGCGCCAGCCGGACGGCCTCCAGGGCGACGTCGCACCCCTTGAAGTGTACCCGGGAGTACATCACGCCGACCGTCGGCACGGCCGCCTTAACCCTAGGCCCGGCCGAGAATTGCGCCGTGTCCACCCCGCACGGAACCACGTCCGCCTGCTCGATTCCGAACTCGTTCCGCGCCAAATCCGCCAGCCAGCCGGCCACGACGATCCGGTACATCGGCAGCGACCACGTCGCCGCCACGCGGTCCGCCGGCTGGTCGAACACCCGCTCGTCATGCTGTATAAAATGCACCTTCTTGCCCTTGGAGGGGGGCATCCTTGCCACCTGCTCAGCCGTTTCCCACCAGGTCGCGACGAGCACATCCCCGTCGGGAACGTCCAGTTCTGTCACCGATCTGCGTGCCTCGAGTACACGGTGTGTCACCCGTTTGTCATCCAAATGACTAGGCAATGTCCTCGGTTTGACCACCCCATGTCCAAGAAAGTCCTTGATTGTCCTGCGAAGTCCCCTGGGCTTGTGCGGCTTGGAAATCACCAGCACCTCGTGCCCGCGCTGCTGCAGCTTCTCGGCGTAGATCGCCACCGCACGGACGCCCCCGGCCAGGCTCGCCTCGGGTAGCAAAAACGTGATCCTCATGCCCGCGACTCCCGTCCGGAACCGTCTTCGGTTGCATCTGCACTTGTCGTCATGTTCGTAGCCTTGGGCGTCGGCTTCAGGCCGACCATCGCCACCTGTTTCCACGCCGCCGGGCTGTGCCAGCGGCGGCGGGCCGCCCGCAGCGCGCAGCCGAGCCCCGCCGCCCGCCGACCCGCCGCGTGGCGACGCCACGCCTCGCCGACGAGCATGTCGTAAACCTGGTGACGCGTCACCTGTGTCGTGTTGCCATCAAACACAGGCACCGGCGGAGGGGTGCCGCGGTCCAGGTCGTCGGCACCGGTTGCATTGCGTTGCTCCAGGAAGCGGAGGGCGGTCTGGTGGAACCACTTTCGTCGCTCGTCCGCCTCGGTGTGGGTGATGCTCGCGTCGTGCAGGCGGTAGAGGTAGGCCACGGCCGGGTCGAACAGCACCGGGCCCGCGGCCGCGAGGCGAAACTGCAGGTCCGCGTCTTCGCTCGTCCTGAAAAACTCGCGGCACCCGCCCAGCCGCCGCACGGCCTCGGTGCCAAAGAGGTAGGCGCACATGTGGCTGGGCCCGCCGCCGGCCAGCAGCTCGGCCGTGACGTCCGCCGCCGGGCGGTCGGCGTGGTGGGCCAGTACGAACCGCCCGCGACCGTCGATGGTCGCGTACGCCCCGCACACGGCCACGGCCTGCGGGTCGGCCGCCAGCACGTCCGCCTGCCGCCGAAGCCGGCCGGGCGGGTAGAGGTCGTCGGCGTCGCACCGGGCGAGCAACGGGTGGCTCGCCTCGGCCAACCCGGCGTTGAACGCGGCGGAAATCCCCCGTTCCGGCCCCGGCAATACACGCAGCACGCCCGCGGCCTCGCCAGTCGGTGACTGTGCCGCCGCACTTGCCGCAGCCGCCTTCGCCGCATCGGCCGAGCCGTCGGTGCTGCCGTCGTCCACCAGCAGCAACTCCACCTGCACGCCCGCCTGCATCAGCACCGACGCCACCGCCGCCTGCACGAAGGCGACGGCGTTGCGACACGGCATGATGACGGACACGGCCTGCATGAACCCGAAGCCTACCACGCCAATACGCGATTTTTGAACAACCCCGCATCACCCGCCCAAAGCCGCCACGGCAGGGCGAATCAACTGGGGACGAGTTCGCCTTCGTCCTTCCACTTCTTGAGCTTCATGCCCAGCGTACGCACGCCGATGCCAAGCGCGCTTGCCGTCTTGATGCGGTGGCCGCGGAAGCGTTCGAGGGTCTCCAGGATGATCTGCTTTTCGACGTCGGCCAGGGGTTTGCCGATGAAGGTGGTGCCCTCGCCGCGGGGCTTTCCGGCGTCGGGCTTGAGCCACGGCTCGATGGTCTGGGCGCGTATGACGCCCGGCTCCTCCTCGAGCACCACGGCCCGCTCGATGATGTTCTGCAGCTCCCGTACGTTTCCCGGCCAGTGGTAGCGTTGCAATGCACGCACCGCATCCGCCTCGATGTGCCGGAACGCCGACCGCTCCCGCTTCGCCACGGCGTGCAGGAAGTGGCGGCACAGGTCCGGGACGTCGTCCGGCCGGTCGCGCAGCGGCGGCAGGTCGATCGGCACGACGTGCAGGCGGTAGAACAGGTCCTCGCGGAAGGTGCCGTCGCGGACGCACTGCTCAAGGTCCCGGTTGCTGGTGGCGATGACCCGCACGTCCACGGTGATGGTGCTGCTGGAGCCGACGCGCTCGAACTGATTCTCCTGGAGCACACGCAGGAGCTTGGCCTGCAGGCTCGGGGCGATTTCGCTGATCTCGTCGAGCAGGAGGGTGCCGCCGTCGGCAAGCTCGAAGCGGCCGCGACGCATCTTGTCGGCACCGGTGAAGGCGCCCTTCTCGTGGCCGAAAAGCTCGCTTTCCAGGAGGTTTTCGCTGAGTGCGGCACAGTTCACGGCCAGCATGGGCATGCCGTTGCGGGTCGAGTTCTGGTGGACCTGCCGTGCGACGACCTCCTTGCCGGTGCCGCTCTCGCCGCGGATGAGCACGGTGGCGGAGCTTGGCCCGACCTGCTTGATCTTCTGCCGCACGGCCCGCATGACCTCGCTCTCGCCGATCATGGGTCGCGGGGTCATGTCCACGAGGCTGCGGAGTGCACGGTTCTCGGCCCGCAGGCGGTTGTGCTCGAGGGTGCGTTCGACGAGGTGGCGAATCTCCTCGCCGTGGAACGGCTTCTGGATGTAGTCGTACGCGCCGAGTTTCATGGCCTCGACCGCGGTCTGCACGGTGGCGAAGGCGGTCATCAGCACGACGGGCACGTCGGGCCACTTCTTGCGTGCCTCGGCCAGCAGCTCGATGCCGGTCATTTTGGGCATCTTCAGGTCGGTGAGCATCATGTCGAACCGCCCCTGCTCGAGGCGCGACAACGCGGCCGGCCCGTCGGTCGCGGCGATGACCTCATGCCCGTCGCGCACGAGCGTTGCGGCGATGCCGTCCCGCATCATGTCCTGGTCGTCGACTACAAGAATCCTGCCCATGGTCATGCCTTTCGTGCTGTGTGAAGGGAACAAGGGATCGAGGCATCAAGGGATCAAGGGATCAAGGGTTACCAATTGTTTCGCCCTCATATCCTTCCGTCTCTGACCCTTCGTGCCTTCGTGCCTTCCCTCGATCCCTCGATCCCTTCCCGATCACATCCTGACGGCGAATTTCGCCCCGGTCACCCGGCCGGTTTCGTCTGTCACGTTCGATGCGGTGATGGTCCCGTTGTGTGCCTCGGCGATGCGATGGCAGATGGACAGGCCCAGGCCCGTGCCCGTGTCGCGCGTGGTGAAGAAGGGGTTGAACACCTTCTCGATGACGTCGTCTGGGATGCCGCCGCCGGTGTCGGTCACGGCCAGCACGAGCCGGCCGTCGGGTTCTGTGGATTTGTGATAGACGATGCGTACGACGCCGCGGCCGCCGCAGGCTTCGACGGCGTTGCGGAGGAGGTTCAGCAGCAACTGGCCCAGCAGCGTGCGGTCCACCAGGACTTCGAGCCGGCGTGGGCCTTCGACTTCGACGTCGACCTGTGCCGCCCCGGGCCGCTGCCCGGCGAGGGTGATGGCCTCCTCCACGACCTCGGCGACGCAGGTGGGCGTGAGGTGTGCCTCGATTTCGCGGGTGAAGTAGAGCACCTGGCTGACGAGGCTTTCGATGCGCTTGACGCCCATTTCCATCTTGCCGACGAGCTGCTGCTTGGCCGGGGCACCGGCAAGGTCCTCGTGGAGCATGCCGGCGTAGAGCTGGATGCCGCCCAGCGGGTTGCGTATCTCGTGAGCGATGCCCGCGGCCATTTCGCCAAGCGCCGCAAGGCGATTGCGACGCTCCAGCAGCGTGTTCTTCTCGGAAAGCTCAAGCTGCAGGCGCGAGACGGTGGCCGTCAGCTGGTCGTGGCTGGCCTGGAGGCGCTCGGTGATCTCGGAGTAGGCCATGATGATGCGGCCCAGCTCGTCGATCCGCCCGCGTTGCTGGTCTGAGACGGCGGGCGTCGGCTTGGTGGCGGTCATCGCGGACGTCGCGGTCATGGCAGTCTCCTTCACGGCGGCGGTCGGGTTCACTGCTGCAGGTCGAGCCGGGTGTCCGGCCTGGCGTAGGCGGCGGCGGCGTAGCTGCGGTTCAGCTGCTTGCCCTGGCTGGCCTGGCGCAACTCCCGCCCGACGTTCATGCGACGCTGCTGGAGCAGCATCGCGTCCGAGGCGTCGGCGGCGGTGATCTGCTCGAGCAGCTGGCGGCTTGTGCCGACGAGGGCCTCGACACTGGCGCGGGCCTCCTCGTCCAGACGCGCGACGGCGGCGGGCCAGTCGGCCTTGGCGGTGCTCAGCCGGGCGTCGATGTCCGAGACGCGGTCCATCACGCCCTGCCGGCGGGCCAGGACCTCGAGGAGTTCGTCGTCGCGGCCCTGGCGGACCAGCTCGCTCTGCACGTCGCTGAGCTTGAGCAGGTCGCGGTAACACTCGACTTGCCGGGTGAGCAGTTGCACCAGTTGGCTGTTGGCCGGGGTGGTCATTCAGCCCTCCGTTCGGGTGACCTGTGGGTTGTCGAAGCGTTCGGCCGGCCCGGCACCGTCAGGTCGTGTGCGGTCGGGGTCGGTGTCGGCGGGGCCGCTCACGTTTAAGCCGGTGTCGTTGGGGCCGATGCCGATCTGGCCGGTCCACTGCAGGTGGTGCTCCCAGTAGCTTCGGGGCAGCCCGAGGATGGCCTCGTCGAACCGCGGGCCGGGGATGCGTCGCAGGAGCCACTTGGCGCGCTCGTTGGCGGTTCGTGCGTCTTCGAGTCGGCCAAGTTCCCGGTAGGCGTTGACGATCTGGGCGTGTGCGGCGATGGCGGCCGGGTCGTCCTGGTAGCGGAAGGCCGCCGCGTCGTAAAGGGCGATGGCCTCGTTGAAGCGGCCCTGGTCGTAGACGCAGTCGGCCAGGTAGAAGTGTGCGAGCTTGAGGAAGCGTTCGTCGCGGTCGTCGGCCGGGGGGCGATTGCGGTAGACCTCGATCGCCCGCTCGTAGTAGGCCTGGGCCTCGCCGAGTTTGCGCTGGCGTGCGGCTGCCAGTTCTGCGGCGGTGAGGGTGGCCGGGGGTTGGGCGTCCTTGGGCTGGCCCCCGCCGGCGAGTTCCGCCGCGGCAGTGGCCAGGATGCCGGCGGTGAGATCCTCGCTGGCGCTTCGGCGGTAGCAGTCGCCCATCATGAAAAAGAGCGGGCCTTGCATCGCGTCGGCGGGGTAGCGTTTGGCGAACTCCTCGAAGCGGATCAGGGCGTCCTCGTACCGGGCGGTGCGGTGGTAAAGCTCGCCGAGCTCAAAGAGTGCCCGGCGGTACTCGGCGGAGTCCGGCGTCAGCAGCGGGTTGTTCTGCAGCACCTCCAGCAATACACGCTCGGCACGCGGGTAGTGCCCCGGGCCCATGGCCATGTAGACCTCCGCCAGCGGCACCAGGCTCTTGGCAGAGGCGATGCTGTTGGGATAGCGTTCGCGGCCCTGTTCGTAGTGGTCGGCGGCGCGGTCGAGCTGGCCGGCGTTACGCAGGGTGTCCCCCAGGCGGAGCAGGGCGGTGGGGGCCATCGGGTCGTTGGGGCGCTCTTCGACGAACATCTCCAGGGCCGCGGCACTGCTGCGCCAGTCATCGGCCTTTTCGAAGAGTTCGATGCCGGCCAGGAGCGCCTCGCCGTGGACGTCGTCGTCCACCATGACGAGCTTGCGGGCGTAGGCCACGTAGGCGTCGCCGGCGCTGACATTCATGCGGCGGGCCTGCTTTCTGGCCTCGAGGCGCTGGGCGGGCGGCAGGTCGGCAAGGCCGCGGTCCAGCTGGTCGGCCCGGGCGGCCATGGCCTTGCCCAGGCGGAGGTAGAAGCTGCTGGGCGGCTCCTGGAGCAGGCGCTGCTCGAGGGCGTAAAGCTCAAGGGCACCGACGAAGTTCTGGCGGGCTTCGAGCTTGCTGATGCCTTCCTGCAGGCCGGCGACGGCCTCCTCGAGGCGGGCCTGGTCGCCGGCCAGTTCGTCCATGCGGTCCATGACGGCGCTGAGGTCGGTCAGGGCCTGGTCGTCGTCACCCAGCTCCAGGTGGGACAGCCCGCGGTTGAGCAACGCCGGCGAGGCGACGTCGCTGCCGGGGTGGTCGTTGATCACCACCTCGTAAAAGCTCATCGCCTTGCCCGGGTCGTGGCGGTGCGTGAAGATTTCGCCCAGGAGGAAGGCGGCCTCGGCATCGAGCGGGTGCCCGCGGCCCAGCTGGTCCCGGGCGATCCGCAACAGCCGTTCGGCCTCGTCGATCTCGCGCATCCTCCAGGCGATGACGCCCAGCTGGAAGTGCATCGGCCCGCGGGCGGCCGGGTCCTGGGTCAACTCGAGTGCTTCTTCGAGGAGCACCTTGGCCTCGGTGTACCCCTCGCGCTGCATCAGCAGGCTCGCCTGCTGAAGCAGGCCCCAGCCGCGCTCGGCGTCGACGAGGTGATCGGTGTCGAGGTAGGCCAGCAGCTCGCGTTCGGCGGCGGCGGCCTGCCCGCCGGCGAGCATCAGCTCGATCACCTTGCGGCGGAGGTTGAGCGTCTTGTCCGGCGAAAGGTTCATCGCGCGGCGCCAGGCGTCCACGGCGGCGTCGTTCTGCTGCAGGGCGGCGTAGCTGTCGCCGAGGCGGGTGTACGTTGCGGCCGTGCCGGTAACGCCAAGGCCCAGGGCCTCGTGCGTCTGCTCGACGATGCGCCGATGGTTGGCCGGGATGCTGAGGGACTTTTGTTTCTGCCCCAGCTCCAGTGACTCGGCCACGAGCAGGTGGGCCATGCCGCGAAGGTCACGGGAGGCGTGTTTGTCGCCCAGGACGGCGTTGAGCTCTTCGAGTGCGGCGGTGGGGCGTTCCTGCTCGAGGTACGTCCGGGCCAGCTGCATTTTCTGCTCGGCGGTGAGCTTGGGGCTGGACTGGACGAGCACGTACGCCGCGGCCCCGAAGAGCAGCAGCGAAAGCAGCAGCAGCGGCAGCTGCCAGATGTGCGCAAGGTGTGCGTCGGCGCGTCGGCTAGCCATGGCGTCCATGCCTTCGGGGCGAAGCCCCGTGCCCACCGTCACCCTCCTGGCGACGGGCCCGGCCCTCGGCCTGCGTGTGCAGGTGCGACGCCGGGAGGTCGAGATGATGTCGGCTGTGGCCGCACGCCACCAGAGAGGCGTACCGCCGTGGCGGCAACCTGCCGCCGACCGACTTCCCGATCCTTTGTATAAGTCGGCGGCCGCCCGGTTTCAAGCTGAGGCAATCCGCCCGGATTTTATCGGCCCTTACGCAGGTTGCGATGCCTTGCCCAGCTCCGCGACCGCCATCCGAAGTGCCGGCCAGTCGATCGGCTTGGTCGCGTACGCGTCACACCCGGCGGCCAGGCACTTAGCTTCGTCGCCGGCCATCGCGTGGGCGGTCAACGCGATGATCGGCCTGCCGTACCCCCGGCGCCGCAGCTCCGCCGTCGCCCCGTAGCCGTCCAGCTCGGGCATCTGCATGTCCATCAGCACCACGTCCGGGTTGTGGGCCATCGCCTCCTCGACCGCCTCGCGGCCGTTGCTCGCCATCCGAACTTTCGCGCCGCTTCGCTCCAGCAGGTGGCAAAGGAGTCGCTGGTTGTCTGGCCCGTCCTCGGCCAGGAGCACCTGCAGCCCGTCGAGCCGCGGAATCGTGTTCGTGGCGGGCCTGTCGCCGGAGGTGATGGTCGGCCGAGCCTGTTGAGCTGGGGCACGCTGTGTCGGGGTGGCCGGCAGGTAGATGCTGAACGTCGAGCCCTTGCCCGGCACACTGCCGACGCCGACGGCACCGCCCATCATTTCGGTCAGCCGCTTTACGATCGTCAGCCCCAGGCCCGTCCCGCCGTAGCGGCGGGTCGTGCTGGCGTCGGCCTGGCTGAAGGGGGTGAAGAGCCGCACGAGGGTCTCTTCGTTCATGCCCTGGCCGCTGTCGATGACGTCGATACGCAGGTAAGGGTCTTTCGGGCCGATCGGTCGGATGCCCGGGGTCTCCACGACCGCCGCGTCCGACGCCAGAACGTCCGTCGGCAGGCCCTGCCCGCCTGACAGCCTGATGACCACCCGGCCGGCGTTCGTGAACTTGAGGGCGTTGCCCAGCAGGTTCATCAGCACCTGCCGGATGCGCATCGGGTCGCCCAGGATCTGCTCTTCAAGGGGGCGCTTCCGCTCGATCACCAAGCTCAGCCCCTTTTCCGTCGCCTTGGGCGTCAAGAGCTCCACGACCTCCTCGGCAATCCGCACGGCGTCGCAGGGGACGCGCTCCACCGGCATCTTGCCGGCCTCTATCTTCGACAGGTCCAGGATGTCGTTCACCACGTTGATCAGGTGCTGACCGTTGCGCCGGATCGTGTCGATGTGCTCCCCGCGACGCGCTTCGCTCAAGTGCGTGTCGGCAAGCAGGTCGGTGAAGCCCAGGATCGCCGTCATTGGCGTGCGAATCTCGTGGCTCATGTTCGCCAGGAACTGGCTCTTGGCCTGGCCGGAGGCCTCGGCCTCGAGGCGGGCCTGGTTCAGCTCGGCGGTACGCTGCGTCACGAGCTTCTCGAGTTCCTCGGCGCGGTTCTGGTAGCTCTCGACGAGTTCGCGGTGCAGCCGCTTGGCCGAAAGGCTCACCTTCAGGTCGTCGATGCTGTAGACGAACCGCCAGGTGAAGAAGATCAGGATCAGGTGGAAGACCACCAGCAGGCGGTAGCCGGGCCAGAAGAGCAGCACCAGGCTCATCCCGTAGCCGCAGACGGCGCACCAGAGGAAGATGTACGCCAGGTCCATCAGCTTGGTGTTGCGGTCCTCGGGCTTCTCGGCGCGGTACTGCCGACGCCAGAAGAAGAACATCTTCAGGTATCCGCCGACGATCGCCACGAGCGTGACGCCGTAAATGCCGATCCAGAGCCAGTCCGGCGAGCCGTCGGCCTTCTGCAGGCAGTGAACCCGCGGCATGTAACTGCCATAGTTGCTGAAGAAGTCGAACGAAGCCAGGCCGGATGCGACGGCGTTCGAGCCGCCGCCCGCCGTAACGCCGCCCGCCGTAACGCCGCTGCCGGCGAGGAGGTTCGCCGCCTCGCCTGGGGTGGTGCTGCAGGCGGTGGCTTCGGCCGGGCCGCCCGATGCCACCTGGGCCGACGGCAGTGCGGCCGGAGCATTGTCCGGGCCGAGAAGGCTTGAAAGGAGTAGCAAAACTGCAAGCGTGGCTACGGACAGTGCCGTCAGCGGGCTTGTAAAAATCGTTCGTACCCTGCCCAAAGAGCCTCCTGGCTTCCGTGCCGCCCGTGGTGAGTGCTCACCCGAAACGCACATTCCCCAATAGGTTGATCGGTTCTCACAGCCTGCAGCATGAGCCACCGGCCGAGCCTCATGTCGGCAACGCGCCGACAAACTCTCTCCTGATGCGATCAGCCAAACCCGCAAGGCCTGGGGCGAGCAGTCATCGGTTGCGCCCGGGCACCTGTCTCAAAGCACCCGCCGCGGGTGACAGTGCCACACGGTCCGGATAGCTTCTTCTACATGCATGTTATCCGGTTTGCGTCGGGAGGGGGAGTTTACCTTGGAATTCCGCAAGGGGACGGCACGGCCGAGCGTCTCGAAGGGAACCTCTTCGCCGCAGACCCCGCTGCATACACCGCCGCCCACACGCTCAGGGCGACCGGGCAGACGCTGCGTGTCGAGCGGTTGCTGGCCCCGCTCGTGCCGACGGACATCCTGTGCATCGGGCTTAACTACCGCGCCCACGCCGCCGAAACCGGTGCCGAGCCGCCGGAAAACCCCATGCTCTTCATCAAGGCGAGCAACACGCTCAACGACCCCGGCGGCGTGATCCCGCTGCCGGCCAACTCCGCCGAGGTGGATTACGAGGCTGAACTCTGCGTCGTCATCGGCAAGACCGCCAAGGACGTCCCGGCCGAGAGGGCACTCGACTACGTCCTGGGCTACTGCTGTGCCAACGACGTCTCGGCACGCGACTGGCAAAAACAAAAACGCCTCGGCGGCGGGCAGTTCGCACGCGGCAAGAGCTTCGACGGCTTCTGCCCCCTCGGCCCGCACCTGGTCACCAGGGACGAAGTGCCAGAACCCAACAACCTGATCATCCGCTGTGAACTCAACGGCAAGGTCATGCAGCAGAGCAGTACGGCCGACATGATCTTCGACGTGCCGAGCCTCATCGCGAGCCTGTCGAGCACGATGACCCTTCGGCCGGGCACGGTCATCCTGACCGGCACCCCCGAAGGCGTCGGCATGGCCCGCAAGCCGCCGGTGTGGCTGAGCGACGGCGACGAAGTCGCGGTGGAAATTGAGGGCCTGGGCCGCCTCGTCAACCTGGTGCAAAAGGCGTAGGCCGCACAGCGACACGCCGCGGTGCGATGCGACCGGGAACCTCCTCACTCCGAAGGCGCGGCCGAAGCAGGCCACCTGTTCATCCCACTCGGGTCGTGCCTGACAACTCCAGATCCAACGCCAATGGGTTCCCTCTGGGGTCTTTCAATCACTGTGTTCTCTGTGCTTCCCGGACAGAACTCCAGACCATAAGCGGAAAGGATGAATCGCCGCCCTCGCTCGGGGTGGCGCGCTGGAAGCCGCCTTGACTCGGGCTAGTCCTCCAGCAGGAGGGCTTCGGCGGGTACGACGCGGGTGACTTCCTCGGTGCTGGTGTAGCCCCTGGCGACGGCCAGCAGGGCGGCCTTGCGGAACTCCAGCATGCCTTCCTGCACGGCACGTTCGTGGATGTTCCGGGCGGGCAGGCCGTCGGCGATCATCTGGCGGATCGCACGGCTTACGGGGAGGACCTCGAAGACGCCTGTCCGGCCGCTGTAGCCGGTCATCTGGTTGGCTTCCGTCGGGCCGGGGGCGTACAGCACGTTGCCTTCGCCGGGGGATAGCATGTCGCGGATGTCGTCGAAGGTGTGGGTGGCGTCGGAGAGGTCAAACTCGCGGCGGCTGGCCGGGTCGAGCGTGCGGACGAGCCGCTGCCCGACTACGCCGCGGAGTGACGTCGAGAGAAAGTGCGGATGAACGTCGTAGGCGCGCATGCTCTGGATGGCGGCGGCGGCGGAGGGGGCGTGGAGCGTGGCCAGCACGATGATGCCGGAGTTGGCGGCGCGGACGGCGGTCTGTGCGGTGTCGGCGTCGCGGATTTCGCCGATCATGATGACGTCGGGGTTCTGGCGGAGCACGGCACGGAGCAGGTCGCTGAAGCCCAGGTCGATGGCGGGGTTGACCTGGCTTTGGCGCAGGCCGGGGACGACGTACTCGACCGGGTCCTCGATGGTGTTGACCTTGCGTTGGCCGTCGTTGAGTTTTTGCAGTGCGCTGTAGAGGGTTGCGGTTTTGCCGCTGCCGGTGGGGCCGGTGATGAGGATCAGGCCGCTGGGGCTTGAGATCATGCCCTCGAAGACGCCCTGTTGTTTTTTGGTCATGCCGATGTCGCCCAGGGACATCAGGCCTCGGTCGCGGGGGAGGAGTCGCAGGCCGATGTCCTCGCCGTACATGGTGGGGATGACGCTGATGCGCAGGTCGACGCTTTCGCCGGCGTCGGTCTCGTAGATCCATCGGCCGTCGTGTGGTCGGCGTTTCTCGGAGACCTCCGTGCCGCTGGCGGCGCGGATGTGGCTGAGCATGCGTCGCCCGCGGTCGCTGGTTTCGACGCTGATGGGGCGGATGATGCCCAGGTGGCGGACCTGCACGGCGACGTGCTCTTCGTTGGTGCAGAGAAACAGGTCGCTGCTGCCCATGGCGACGGCGTGCTCGATGAGGCGTTCGACGGCCGTCTCCGGGGGGAGCTTGGAGACGTCGATCATCTGGGTCCGGGGCTCGACGGCGGCCTCGCCGGTGCGTGCGGCACCCCGGGGCGTGGTGGGGGCGGCGGGCGTGGTGGGGCCGGCGGTGTTTCGGCCTGTGGTGTTTCGGCCGGCGGTGTTGCTGCCTGCGGCGTGGTCGCCGGGGGTGTTGTACTGCGTCATGCTTTCTCCGAGATCAGCAGGTCGCGGGCTTCGGTCTCCGAGTCGACGATGCTGACGACCCGCCCGACCTTGAGCAGGTCCAGCACCTGTCGGACCGCCGGCTGCACGGCGTAAACGACGAGCTTGCCCCCGGCATCCTTGACGGCCTTCTGCGTGCTGATGAGCCAGCCGATCGCCGAGGAATCGACGTAGCTGACGCCGTCCATGTCCAGCATGATGCGGCTGTGCGTCCAGGTGTCGCCCAGCACGTCCTGGATCGGGTTGATGCCGCCGGCGTCGATGTCGGCACCGGTGATGCTGCCGTCGCAGGACAGCTTGACGGCCCCCTCGCGTTCGATGGAAACGAGTCGCATCTTCATGGTCGGTTGCTCCGGCCTCCGTGGGATTCCGGCGGTGCGCTTACCTGCGCAACGCTCATGCCGCGTCCTTCGCGTGTTTCGTCGGCGCGTCGGCCGGGCGAGCATAACAGCCGGCCGCAGGATCGTCACGGCATGCGCCGGCAGGCGACGCCGCACCGAACCCGGCCGCACCGAACCCGCCCCCACCGAACCCGCCCGCACCGAACCCGCCTGCACCGAACCCGGCGACGGCGGCCTCGGCCAGCTTGTCGTCATACGGCACCGGCGATGACGACCACCGTTCGCTCACCACCGCGCACAGCGACATCCCGGCTAGCCATAAACCAAAGAACCAGACCACCGGCTGAGCCCCCACGCCACGGGCCATGCCCCAGGCGAGCCCGCACCCCAGCACGAACAGAACGGCCAGGTGCGGCACCTGCAGCCGCCGGCCGCTCGTACCGACTGTCGAGGCCGTGACCTTGTTCGTCAGCGTGTACTCGGCGGTGCAGCGGCCGAGCACCACGTCGATGAACGCCGCGACCTGCAGCGGGAACTTCGCATAACCCAGCAGCATGGCCCGCCAGTTCAGCCCGCGCTCGTTCGGTTCCAGCACGAACTTCCACGCGAAGAACGATGCCAGCCGCATCGTCATCATCATGCAGACCAGCGAAGTGAACACCTTGACGCCGTCGTCGAACAGCGTCGGCCCCACGGCCAGCAGCAGCGTGATCGTGACGACGCCCAGGAGCGTCAGCACCGCCTGCAGGTAGGCCAGCCCGAGCACGTAGTTGAGGAACTTCTGGAACCGGGAGATGCCCAGCGCGAGCGTCGGCTGGATGCGGAGCTTGACGTCGAAGACGGAGGCCGTCCAGCGGGCCTGCTGCTTGAGGTAGTCCGGCCAGGTGGTCGGCGTAAGGCCTTTGGCGACGACGACGGGGTCATAAACGCCGCGCCAGCCCGCCTGCTGGTAGAGAAGGCCGATGAGCATGTCGTCGGCGTCGTGGGCGGCGAACCCGCCGACTTGCCGCATGGCCGTCATGCGGTGCACGTTGTGGCAGCCGACGACGTTCGGCCAGCCGCCGGCGTGGGCGGCGGGCTGCGTGACGGCGTAGTACTGGTAAGTCTCCTCGGCCGCCCCGCGGGCGATCCAGCCGGCAGACTGGTTGTAATAGACCTGCGGGAACTGCACGTACCCGACGGCCGAGTCGTTGAAGTACCCCAGCGCGCGGGACAGAAAGCTCACCGCCGGAATGTGGTCCGGGTCGAAGGCGGCGACGACGTCGTAGCCGGCGTAGCCGTGGACGTCGAGCCAGGCGTTCACGTTGCCATACTTGGTGCGTCGCTTGAACGGCCCGGCGTCGGCCTGGTAGCGGTCGGTGCCTTTGCGTGTGAAGTGGCGGACGCCCAGCCGGTCGCAAAGGTCGCGGACGGTCGGGTCGTCAGCCTCGTCCAGCACCCAGGTGTCGTGCGGGACGTCCATCGCACGCATCGCGACGAGCGTGCGTTGAAGCATCTCGAGGGGTTCGTGGCCGGGGACGAACGTCGTGACGACCGCCACGCGGAGCCCTTGGGGCGCGGGCTGCGGCACTGGCCGGCGCATCATGCCGAGCGTCAGCCACCGGAGCAGCTTGATGGCGGTTTCGGTGAAGACGATGAAACTGGCCAACACGAGCAGGCCGGCCTTCGGGCCGGACCAATGCCCGTGCCGCAGCCACATCGTCGTCGCGACCCCGACCGCCGCCGCCTGAATCAGCGAAAGCGCCAGGTAGCTGCGACGCTGCCGGGGCGTCTGAACGGGCACGTTCTTTACGGCGGTGTCGGGGTCGGCCGGAGGGGCCGGGGTCCCGGCCGCCGGGGGCTGGCGCGTTCCGTCGAGTCGTGGTTCGGGCGCGTGCACGCCCGCGGGATCGGACCGTCGCTCGAGAACGGCGGGCAGGATCTTCGGATGTGTCAGACGCATAATTCTCCGGCTCGAACGCTTCCTAAGGAAGCATCGGCCCGGCAGGGCGGCGACATAACAAACCGCAGGTGACGATTGCACCCCGGCCGACGCATTGATGAACGACTGCGGGGAGGCAAGGCCACTGCGCTGCGCGTCAAACCCTCACCGGGTTAACGCGGCCGGGGGTAAATTCGTCGGCGAACGTCGCGGATTCGCCGGCGTCCGGGGCATGGAATCGTACCTATCTCCGGTCGAGCGACGGCGACGGGCTGCCATGCCGTCGGGGCGTCGCGACGAAGCCTGTGCGGTATCACGGAAGCGGGGTTCTGCTCGGTTCGAGCAAAGACGCCTCCGGCCGGCCGGTTTCAACCCGTAGGGCATCGGCCCGGGCCTTTTAGGAGGTTCCGATGCGTAGGGCACAAGTCTTCCTGCGCGTGCAGCTCGACGAGCATGCACGCGCCGTCTTGAACCAGCTTGGCGAGCAACACGGTCTCTCCCAGGCTGCACTCGTCCGCAAGCTGCTTTACTGGTACGTGAAGCAGAACGAGGTGATTCATCTGGCGGTGCTCGGGCTGGTTTCGAGCAAGCTCCTTGGCGTGCTGGCCAGGTTCCTGATCGAAACCCCGCCGCAGGAGACGTAAGGCCGGAGCGTTCCCCCACGGTCGGTCTGTAGCCGTCGGCCGTGGGGTCTCCTGCCGGCTCTTCCATAGTCGTCTATTCTATAAAAGGGGTTTCTTATGGAACGACAAGTCCTTCGTCTGAGCATCGACCCGTTCGTCCCGCTGCGTATGCGGCACTACCGCCGGCGCATCGGCATACCGCAGTCGCTCATCCTCGGCCGACTGTTGAACTGGTTCGCCGAGCAGCCGGCGGCGGTTCGCGAGGGCATCCTGGCCGGGGAGTCGGCCGACGCCGAGGCGTCGCGGCTGGTCATGGACCGCCTGGCCGAAACCTGATGAGGATGCATGATGCGGAAGTCTGACGGCGCAACGGACATACGCCGGGGGCTTTTCGCGCCTCCCCGCGGAGAGACGGTTCGCTTTACGATCGAACCGTCGACATGCTGGCCATTCTTACACTCCTTACTGTTCTGACGCTTTCGCTGCTCGTGGTGCGTGTGGCGACGGTCGCGCTGGTTCTTACCGGAATCAGTCGGCCGTTGGCACGCTTTCAGGCTCGCAGTGCGTTCACCGGTTGCGGGTTCACGACGGGCGAGAGCGAGAAGATCGTCACGCACCCGGTACGCCGGCGCATCGTGATGACGCTCATGCTGCTCGGAAACGCCGGGATCGTCACGACGGTCGCGACGCTGCTGGCAGGGTTCGTCGGGCCGACCAGCTCGACGTTCGGGCTGGGGTTCGGCTGGCGGATCGGCATCCTGCTGGCCGGCCTGGCCGCTCTGTGGTTCGTGTCCTACAGCCAAATCATCGACCGGTGGATCTCCCGCATCACCCACCGCCTGCTGCGCAAGTACACCAAGCTCGACGTGCGCGACTATGCCAACCTCCTGCACCTCTCCGGCGAGTACGGCGTCAGTGAAATCATGATCAACGCCGGCGACTGGATCGCCGACCGAACGCTCGCCGACCTGCGCCTCTCGCAGGAGGGCATCATCGTGCTGGCCATCCAGCGGCCCGCGGGCGAGTTCGTCGGCGCTCCGCGCGGCACCGCCGTGCCACGCGCCGGCGACACGCTGCTGATCTACGGGCGGACCAGCAACCTCAGGGAACTGGACACGCGCCGCCGGGACTTTGTCGGCGAGGTGGCACACGCACAGGCCATTCAGGACGCAGCCGCCGAGGCAGAAGAACAGGCCGGGGAACAGGCCGAACACGACGCCGCAGAGGAGGCCCAGGAAGATGCCGAGGAACAGGAGCGGACCCGGAGCTAGGCTTGCCCGCCGAGGAGTCGGTCCAGCAGCGCATCGAGGATGGGGCGGGTCGCCGCGGACTGCGCATGGCAGTTCCGGATGGCCTGGGGTGCCTGCTGCCATGTGCCGCCCGTGATGTCGTCGGCGGCGTTCTCCACCAACTCTGCCGCGCTCGCCGGGGTGGCTTCCAGGTGAAACTGCAGGCCCAGGACGTGCCGCCCGATGCAGAACGCCTGGTTGCAGCAGGCGGGCGACTCGGCCAGGCGTGTAGCGCCGGGCGGGAGGTCGAACGTCTCGCCGTGCCAGTGTAGGGGGCAGAACACCTCGGGCAGTTCGGCGGCGAAAGGCGAGTCGCCGGGCACGCGGCGGGCCTCGAACCAGCCGATCTCCTTCTCGGCCGACGGGTAGACCGCGGAGCCCATCGCCGCCGCAATGAACTGCGCCCCGAGGCAGACGCCGAACACCGGCCTGCCGGCGTCGATCACCTGCCGCACCAGCCGACGTTCGGGCACCACCCACGGCAGGGCGGCGTGGTCATTGACGCTCATCGGCCCGCCCATGACGACCAGCGCGTCGACCTCCGCCGAGGCCGGCAGCGCGGCTGCGCCGCGCAGGTCGAGTCGGCGTACGTCGAGCCGGTGCCCGCGGTCGGCCGCCCAGTCGGCAATGGCGGCGGGGCCCTCGAACGCGACGTGCTGCAGAACGTGAATCTTCATGCGGGGGCATCCTCGCGGGAAACTGCCCCGCCGGCCAGCCGCCCGCCATCGCCGACGCGTCCCGCCCCGGTACCCCCGACCCCAGTGCCGCCGACCCGGGAAGCGGGTGATCGGGCCGCGCCTGCCACTTGCTTCGCCGGAAGGGGACGCTATTATTTCCGACGCAACACACGACGCGGGTGTAGCTCAGTGGTAGAGCGTCACGTTGCCAACGTGAATGTCGTGAGTTCGAATCTCATCACCCGCTTTCGCCTCCGGCCACTGTCCGGAGGCTTTTTTTTTGCCCACGCCGCCGGAGCACCGCGTCGGGAGAAGGCGGCGCACAGCAGGCGGCACGGTCAGGCGCGTTCGAGCACTTCCACGCGGGTTTCGTCGGCGACGAGGACCAGGTCCGCCATCTTCAGGAACAGCCCGTGCTCGACCACCCCGACCTGCTCAATGAGCCGGCGGTGCAGTGCGTGCGTGTCGTCGATCCCGTGCTCGAAGTGGCAGTCGTAGATGACATTGGCATTATCGGTGACGAAGGCGTTGCCGGTGGGGTTGCAGCGGAGTTTCGGGGTGCCGCCGAGCTTGGCCAGGAAGCGGTGTTGGACCTCGTGCCCGAACTGAGTCACCTCCACCGGCAGCGGCGAGCGTGTGCCGAGCTTGGGTACCTTCTTGCCCGCATCGACGATAATGACCAGCTGCCTGCTGTTGGAGGCGACGATCTTCTCGCGGAGCAGCGCCCCGCCGAGGCCTTTGATGAGGTCGAGGTTCGGGCAGACTTCGTCGGCACCGTCGACGGTCAGGTCGCAGGACTCGACTTCGTCGAAGCCGGCGATGGGGATGCCCGCCTCGCGGGCGATGCGGTCGGACTGGAGGCTCGTCGGCACGCCGACGATGTCGCGGAGCTTGCCGTCGGTCAGTGCACGGCCCAGGGCCTGAATGAACAAAGCGGCCGTCGAGCCGCTGCCGAGCCCGACGATCATGCCGGAGGAACAACGCTCAAGCGCCGCCTCGGCGGCCATTTGCTTGGCGGGGGAGGGTCGAGTCATCGCAGGGAAGATAGTTTGCCGGGGCGGGAACGTCCAAAGCCGGCGTCGAAAGCAGGCGTCCAAAGCAGGCGACCAGAGCCCGGCGGCCGAGGCCGGCGGATGTCGGCGGGTACGGGGTTGGTAGCCCGGCCTGTTGGCAGCATACTCGGCAGATGCCCGCCAACGACGAACCGCCGTCCGACGCAGCCTGGTTCAGAACCGAGCCCGGAGAAACGCCGTGGCAGCGGCGGGTTTTCACCGTGATTTTCGGTGCCGATACACGCGGCGGGCGGGTGTTCGATTTCGCGCTGCTCGTGACGATCGTTCTCAGCGTCATCGTGGTGATGCTCGACAGCGTCGAATCGATCAGGGCCCAGCATCATGGCACACTCGTCGCCGCCGAGTGGGTCATTACGATCCTCTTCAGCATCGAGTACGTGCTGCGGCTGGCCTGCGTTCGCGAGGCGAAGCGGTACGCGTTCAGCTTCTTCGGCGTCGTGGATCTGCTGGCGATCGTGCCGACGTTCCTCACGCTGCTGTTCCCCGCGGCCGCTCCGCTCGTCGTGGTGCGCATGCTACGTCTGCTGCGGGTGTTCCGCGTGCTGAAGCTGACCCACCTGATGGGCGAGAGCCAGACGATGGCCACGGCCGTCTGGAGGAGCCGGGGGAAGATCCTGGTCTTCATCCTGAGTGTGCTGATCGTCGTGTGCATCATGGGGGCGGCGGTCTACGTGGTGGAGAAGCCGCACGAGGAGCAAAGCGGCTTCACCAGCCTGCCGACGGCGTTCTACTGGGCGATCGTCACGATGACGACGGTCGGCTTCGGCGACGTGGCGCCGGTCACGTCGGTGGGGCGGCTGCTGACGAGCATCATCGTGCTGCTCGGCTACGCGCTGATCATCGTGCCCAGCGGATTCGTCACGTTCACCGCTCTGGACCTGGACCGCCAGCGGCGGCGGAAAGAAGGGGCGGGGCAGGAGCCGTCGGGGGGAAAGCAGCCGACGGTCTGCCCGCATTGCGGCAAGCAGGTCAGTTAAGCGGCGTTACGCTTCGCGTATACGTTCGAGTTCCTGCATCATGCAGCGGTCCTGCACGAAGAGCAGCCCTGTGGCCGTGGCGATCTGCCGGGCCTCCTCGTTGACGATGCCGCTCTGGAGCCAGACGCCCGCGGCCCCGGCCTCGACGGCGGCACGGGCGACGTCCGCGCAGGCCTCCGGCCGACGAAAGACGACGACAAGGTCAATCGGGCCGGGCACCTCCGCCAGGCTGGCGTAGCAGGTGACATCCAGTACGCGCTGGTACTTCGGGTTCACGGGCAGGAGCGTCCGGCCGTGCAGTTGCAGGTAGGCCGGGACGAAGTTGCCTGGCCGCGAGGGGTCCTGGCTGGCACCGACAACGGCGACACGTTCCATCGCCAACAGTTTTTCGACTTCGGGTTGGTTCTCCACGTTCGGATGCTCGCAACATTGGTGCTAACATCAATCCGTCGGGCGGCGAGGGCCGATGAATCTTCCCGGAAAGCGCCTGACGACCTTCAGACACAAGACGTATGGCCAAACGCGACTACTACCAGATTCTCGGTGCCACCCGCTCGACGCCCGCCGAAGAGATCAAGAAAAAGTACCGTGCGCTCGTTCGCAAACTCCACCCGGACGTGAACCGCGAAGACCCCCGCGCCGCCCAGAAGTTCCAGGAGGTGCAGGAAGCCTACGACGTACTCAGCGACCAGGATAAACGCCAGCGGTACGACCAGTACGGCCACGCCGGCGTCGAGGCGAACTTCGACCCGCGCAACTACACCACAAGCAGCGGTGCCGGCGGCGGCGGGTACGGCTGGCGGCAGACACGCGGCGTGAGCCCGGAGGACTTCACCGGCGGCGGCGTCCGACCGGAGGACTTCGGCGGCGGGCAGTATGCCGAGGTCTTCGAGGAACTCTTCGGCCAGAGCGGCCCCTTCGGCCGGGCAGGCGGACGCAAACGCCCCGAGCCGGCACGCGGGTCAGACATCGAATACCCCGTCACACTCGACTTCCGCGAAGCCGCCCGGGGCACCACGCTGCCCATCCGCATGCAGCGCGGCGGGCACAGCGAAAGCGCCGAGATCAAAATCCCCGCGGGCGTGAAAACCGGCAGTCGAGTCCGTCTCAAAGGCCGTGGCGAGCAGGCCAACGGGCAGCCGGGGGACCTGTTCATCGTCGTGAACGTCGAGCCGCACCCCTACTACCGCCGCGACGGCCTGAACGTCGAGGTCGACGTGCCCGTGAGCATGTACGAAGCTGTCCTTGGTGCCAAAGTCAAGGTGCCGACGCTCGACGGCCCAGTCACGATCACCGTGCCGCCGGGCACTGGCAGCGGCACGAAGCTGCGCATCCGCGAGCGTGGCGCGTTCCGGGGCAGTGAGAAGGGCGACCAGTTCTGCATCATCAAGGTTGTGGTGCCCAGGGAACTCGACGAAGAGGGCCGACAGTTGCTCCAGCGCCTGCAGGAGCACGCCCCGCTGGACGCACGGAGGAACACGGACTGGGCGTCGTGAGGGCCTGCCGTGGCACCGACACAAGCTTTCGCGGGGCGGTTCGGCCGTTACACTAATCGGCATGACTGGAAGCCGATCCAATTCGCAGAGCCCACTCCGGCTGCTCATGCTGTTCGTCGTCGGGGTGGTGTTCCTCGGCGGCTGCGCCGAGACGCGCCGCCTGACGATCACCACGCAGCCGCCGGACGCGCAAATCACCGTCGACGGCGCACTCGCCGGCATCGGGCGGGTCGAGCGGACGTTCGCCTTCGCCAGCGAGGACCGTGTCTACAACGTCACCGCGCAGCGGCCCGGCTACGTACCCCGGACGGTGCGCATCACCCGCGGCGTGTCGGGCACGGCGATCAATCTGGAGCTTTCGCCGGAGACGCGGAACCTCACCTTCAACCTCCGCCCCGTGCCGGGGGACCTGCTCATCAACGGGCAGCGCGTCGCCAGCAAGCAGGGCTCGCACACGGCGGAGTTGCCCTTCCCGGTTGAAGCCGACGGCCGGCGGCGCGAGCACCGCGTCCGGGCCGAGCGGGCCGGGTTCATCCCCGTCGGGACCCTGGTCCGCTGGAGCGACACGTCCCCGACGTACGACCTGACGCTCGAGCCCGAGCCGGTGAGCCTGACGATCACCAGTGACCCTGCCAACGCCGAGGTCATGCTCGACGGCCAGCGCATCGGCACGACGCCCATCAGCGGCTACGAGACGACGTTCGCGTTCGACGCCCGCAACGACCAGTTCCGCCCGAAGCGGCTGACATTGAACAAGCCTGGCTACCCGGAGCTTCGCCGCGAGTTGTGGCGTGCCGACGCCGCCTCGCCCGTTGCGGTCACGCTCGAGCCGCTGCAGAAGGTGGTGAAGCTGGTGGTGACGCCCGCCCCGGCCGTGCCCGAGGCGCTGCTGCAGATCGAGGGCCAGACCCTTGCGTTGACCGAGGAGGGCACGACGGAAGTGGAGATGATCTTCAAGCCGCTGGACGAGCGCGGCACGCTGCCGGTCTTCCGCGGGCAGGTCACCACGCCCGACGTCCCGCTGGACTGGGAACCCAGCCAGTTTGAAATTGCCTGGGACGAAGGCAAGGCCGAGTACGTCGTCGAGTTGCAGGAGATCCTCACCCGGCAGGTGCCGCTTACGGAGATTGAACTGGTCCGCCGGGACCGAAACTGGGTGATGGAGCCCAACGCCCGAATGACCATCGGCATGAAGCGGACCGGCGAGCCGGGTGACCTGGTCGGCGAGACGCCCGGCGGCGGCGTCGGTGCCGCCGAGACCGGCCCGGCCGTCAAGCAGATCCTCGTAGCCGCGCCCGGCGAGAGCCTGGTGGACCTGGCCGTCTCCCCCGACGGCTCGATGCTCGCTTTCTCCATCGTCCGGGAGGAAAATGGCAGCCCGCGCAGCCTCGTGGCCATCGCGCCCGCCAGCGGGCAGGGCAGCCGCACCACCCTCTCGGCACCCGAGACCATCGACCTCACCCCCAGCTTCACCCCAGACGGCGCAGGCGTCCTCTTCGCCAGCAATCGCGGCGGCGACGATCTGGACATCTACCGCGTCTCGGCACGCGGCGAGCCGGGCGTCCAGCGCGTCCGCCCGACCGACACCATGGACCTCTACCCCGTCCTCGATTCAGAACCCCAGCCACGCCTCTACTACCAGAGCTACGTCAACTCACGCAGCACCGCCGTGCTGAACATGAACCCGCTGGGCACACCCTTTGAAACCGACCTGACGACCAACGGCGGCGAACACCCGCGCATCGACCCGCGAAATGCCCGCGTCGTCTTCAGCCGGCCCGACGAACAGACCGGCCTGCACGACATCTTCATCATGGACGCCGCGGGCGGCTTCGCCACCAACCTCACCAACACCCCCGACGTCGACGAACGCCACCCGGCCTTCTCGCCCAACGGCGGGCAGATCGTCTTCGCCGCCCAGAACGGTGCCAATCCGCTCGCCCAACTGCAGTACGACCTGGTCCTGCTCGACCTCAACGACTCGACCCGCAGACTGCTCACCACCAACCTCAGCCACGACGACCACCCGGTCTTCGCGCCCACGAACGATGCGGTCTACTTCCGCTCGAACCGCGGCGGGGCGTGGGGCATCTGGCGCGTCGAACTGGAGTGACGCCCGCCGCCCGCCGCCCACCCCCCGCCGCCGCCGCCCGCCGCCCACCGCC
>JBHJOM010000129.1:0-55798 GCA_050329715.1 Phycisphaerae bacterium | reverse complement strand
TGGTTCGTGTCCTGGTACTCGTCGATGAGGATGTACGCGTACCGCTCCTGCAGCTCGGCCAGCACGTCCTTGTGGTCACGCAGGGCGTGCACGGTCTTCATCAGCAGGTCGTCGAAATCGAAGGCGTTGGCCGCCTCCAGCGCGGCCTGGTAGGCGGTGTACAGCTTGGCAACGTTCTTCGCGTAGAAGTCGTTGGCCCCCGCGGCGAACTGCTCGGCGGTGATCAGCTTGTTCTTCGCGTTGGAGATCGTCCCCAGCACGGTGCTCGGCGTGAAGTTGGTGCTGGAGAAGTCCAGCTTCTTGAGCTGGTCCTTCATGAGCTTCTGCTGGTCGGCGGTGTCGTAGATGCTGAAGCTGGCCGGGAAGCCCAGCCGGTCGGCGTAGTGCCGCAGCACGCGCAGGCACAGGCTGTGAAAGGTGCAGATGGTCGGCTGGTACGCCTCAAGGCGGCCGAAGTCGCGGATCGGCTTGCCGAGCAGGTGCCCGACGCGCTCCTTCATCTCCCCGGCGGCCTTGTTGGTGAAGGTGATCGCCAGGATCGCACCGGCCGGGATGCCCAGGCTCATCAGGTAGGCCACGCGACGCGTCAGCACGCGCGTCTTGCCGGAGCCGGCACCGGCGATGATCAGCAGCGGCCCGTCCACATGGCAGACGGCCTGGCGTTGGGGGTCGGTCAGTCCGTCGAGGAGTTCTTCGGTAGAAAGCACACGGCGAGTGTACGGCAGGCGGGCGGCACGTCGACAGGCGACAAGTCGAAACGTGGCGAGCGGCCGGGCGGCCCCTACGGCAGGTAGGCTTCAAGCTCGCTGAGGAACTCGTGCAGGGCCACGGCGACGTTCGCATCGTCCTTGTCCGAGGCGTGCAGGAGGGTGAAGCGCTGGCCCTTGTGCGATGCAGCCACGAGCTGTTCCAGCGTCGGCCGGTAGGCTTTGGCGGCCAGTTTTTCGTGGTATTGGGCGCGGAAGAAGTCGTACCCCTCGGGGTGCTCCTCGAACCACTCGAGCAGCTTCGGGTCCGGGCCGAGGTGGCTGGCCACGTGGTCCACGCGGCACATCTCCTGCAGGTCGCGCGTCAGGCCGATCGGCTCGACCCAGACGCGCACGCCGTCTTCAGGCTCGGCGGGTTCCATAAAGTGCTTGACAAGAATCATAGTTCGCCTGTTCTTCCGTACGGCGGATCATAGGCCGCGCGTGTGCTTCCTTCTTCTATCGGCGGGCTGACACACGCGATTGACATGCATTTGCCAAACCAATGGCGGGATAATGCACGTGTTTGCGAGAAACGGCCGAACCCGCACACGGGTGCGGGTTCGGCCGAGCGTTGCTGCGATGTTCCGCCACACCGGTTTCTACGGCCGCATGGGGTCAATACGCGGCCCGTCCGACGTGGGGTCGGGCGTCTGCATTGAAGCGAACTCCCTGTCGGCGGTTTCGGCGTCGCCCGAGGTGTCGGAGTTGTCGGCCTTGCCGGCGCGTTCGGCCTCGTCGGCCACCTCGTCCTTCTGCCGCAGGGCCTCTGCCCGTGCGGATTCGGCGGTGTTGCGGGCTGCGTCGCGGAGGTTGTCGGCGGTTAGGCCGCGTTCCTCTGCTTCGTGACGGGCGGTCTCGGTGGCCTCATTGACGACGGCGCGGCCGCGGTCGTACGCCTCCTGGCCGTAGGCTTTGGCCTGGTCGCGGGCCTCGTCCCCGTACTCGCCGAGGTACTCGTTCTCAGTACGCGTCGTCGGGATGAGGCTTCCGAGCAACGCCCCCGCGGCCACGGCGAAGATGCCGGTGGCCAGCGGGTTGCGCATCATGGCGTCGGCGGCACCGCTTGCGGCCCGGCCGATGCCGGCCTGGGCTTGCTGGCCGACGCTGCGTGCCTCTTGCCCGGCCGAGTGACCGGCGTGTCGGCCCTGGTCACGGGCGTAGGCATAGCTTGAGCGGGCCTGCCCGCTGACGCGTCGCCCGGCGGACCTGGCCGACCCGGCGGCGCTGCTCGCCGCGGACCTTCCCGCGTCGGCCACGCTGCCGGCGGCGTGGCTCGCCGCCGACTTGGCCTGGTCGACGCCGCTGCTGATCAGGTCCGACGCCTGGTGGCGTACGGCCTGGGCCGTGTCGGAGATGCCCTCGCCGAGCCGCTCCATGATGGAGGGTGCCCGGCCGCTCTCCCGGCCGTAGTGCTCCAAGTCGTACGGCTCGCCGGTGCGGGCGTCAACGTAGCTGCCGCCGTACATCCGCGGCTCCGGGTTGATGACGTCGCTACGGGTCACGCGGGCGGCGTGGGTTTCGTAGATCAGGTACGCCAGACCGGCCGTAATGAGCGCTGCCGGCACGGGGTGCCGCGTCACAACGTCGCTGACGAGTTCGCCGGTTTTTCCGGCGGCCTGCAGGGTCGTGTCGGCGGCGCCACGGGCCATTCCGCTCTTGTCCGTGCCACGGACGAGGCCAATCGCATCGTCCAGAAGCGTGCGGGGGTGAAGCCGCTGGCCAAGCTCGTCGAGGGTGGCGCTCATGTCGTTGCGTGTCCGGCCGATGTCGCGACGGATCTCGCCGCTGCTGGCATTGTCGGGCACCGGCGACTGGTCGTGGCGGGTGTGGGTTGTGGTCGTCGAGTTGTCTTCGTAGGTCATCGGTTCATCTGGTGCTTGGCCCATTGCTGGTCCTCCTTAAGTGAAGCGGCCGTCTGCTCGGGCACGGCACTTTCGCGTTGAACTGTTTTCTTTCCGTTCGAGAACATCACCATCCCGATGATGCCCAGCACCAGGCCGACCAGCAGCGGGCTGATCCACAGGGCATGGAGGCCGACCCACCCGTCGATCAACATCGCCAGGCCGACGCACAGCGCCAGCAGCATGAGAATCAGGCCGGTGTAGGCGACGATGCCGCCCGTGGCCGCAGCGATGGCACCACGACTCACGCGGCTGACCTTCTCGCCGGTTTCCCGCTTGGCCAGTGCCACCTCCTGTCGGATCAGGAGCATGAACTGGTCGCGAAGGTCGGCGACGATCTCGCCGACGCTGCGGTTGTCTTTGCCGTCGCGGTGAACGGCATGCTCTTGCGCCACCATCGGCTCGTGGAGGGTAGTTCTCGGGGCAGTCTCGTCGAGGGGCCGCAGTGGCTCGGCGGCGGGATCGTGCCCGGTCTCGTAAGTTGTATTTGCCATTGTTCTACTCCTTGTTGGGCTCGTCGGTTGGCTCATTAAGGTGGGCCGAGGCGGTTTCGCCCATCGGGTCGTCACGCGGGGTGTCGGTGTGTTTCGGCGAGTAGTCGGGCGAGGCGCTTTGCGTTACCGAGGGGTAACCGGCACCCGTCCGGGCACCGGGGCCGCCCGGGGCGTCCGTCGGTGTGCCCAGGTGGCCGCCGCTCGGGTTGTAGCTGCCGGCACCAGAAGCGCCAGCCCCGGATGCACCCGTCCCATATGCGCCCGCCCCGTAGGTGGATGCCGTTCCCGAGCCGTAGCCGGGGTTGAGTCGGTCGCCGCCGAGCCTGTCGAGGCCTTCGTCGTAACGGCTGCCGATGGGGGTGCCCGGGCGGGCGTTGGAGTCGCTCTGGTCTTCGTCGCGGGCGCTGCTGCGGAGCAGTCGCATCGCGGCCAGGCCGGCCACAAAGAGTCCGCCGATCACCAGTTCCGGGTGACGACGCGTGGCCCGGGATACGCCGTTGACCACGTCATCCAGCTTGCAGTTGCGGAGGTACTCGGCCGTCTCGTCGAGCTTGCGGGCGGCGAAGTCCGCGTGGTCGGCCACGCGCTCGTCACCCTCTTCGCGGAGGGTCTCCGAGGCCTTGCTGATGGCCTTGGCGAAATGCCCGACCTCCTCGGCGGCCATGTCACGACGGGACTCGAAGATCGAGTTGCCACGCTCTTTGGCCTCGTGGCCGATATCACTCGCAGCATCGCGGGCCGCGTCGGCGGCCAGCTTGCCCTGTTCCTTTGCTACGTCCATTGCCTGTGTCATGCGTTGCTCCTTGGTTCGATTGCACGTCTTGCCACGCAACGTGCGAAGGCGATACCACCCGCGGCGGAACTGGGATTTGGCAACGAAACGAAGGAGCCCCGCCAACGGCTACGGACAAGGCGCAATGCAAACCGCCCGGCCGACGCCCGACGAATCGGGCAGGCGGACGGGCGGCTCGGGTGCTTTGATCAGCCAGCAGGACGACCCGGCGGCTAAGCGACGGCCGCGGCCTGCTGCACGTGCGGCAGGCCAAGGTCCCGCACGATCTGCAGCGTCGCCGGGTGCTTGTTCAGCGTGTAGAAGTGAAGCCCGTCCACGCCGTGGAAGAGCAGGTCCTGGCACTGTCGGCGGGCGTAGTCGACTCCGGCGGCCTCCACGGCGGCGGTGTCGCCGTCGAGGCCCTCCAGCTTCGTCAGCAGCGGGTGGGGAATCTTCGCGCCGCACATGCCCACGAACCGCTTGATCTGCCCGACGTTCTGGATGGGCATCATGCCGGCGATGATCGGCACCTCGATGCCCATCGTGCGGCACTTGTCGCGCCAGTCGTAGAAGTAGGCGTTGTCGAAGAACAGCTGCGTGACGATGACGTCCGCCCCGGCGTCCACCTTCTGCTTGAGGTGCTCCAGGTCGCGGGTCTTGTTCAGGCACTCGGGGTGCCCCTCGGGATAGCCGCCGACGGCCACGAAGAAGTCGTGGCGGTTCTTCACATAGCGGGTCAGTTCGGTGCTGTTGGCGAAGCCGCCCTCGTGCTGGGCCCAGCGGCCGCCGGTCGGGGCGTCGCCGCGGAGGGCCAGCACGTTCTTCACGCCGGCGTTCCAGAGTTCGTCAAGGATCTCACCGATCTCGTCCTTCGTGTGGCCGACGCAGGTGAGGTGTGCCATGGCCGTCAGGCCGATTTCGTTCTGCACCTTTTCCGTCAGCTCGACGGTCTTGGAGCGTGTGCTGCCGCCGGCACCGTAGGTGACGGAGACGTAGCTGGGCTGCAGCTCACGGAGCTGGTTGATGGTGCCGTAGAGCTTGTTGAACCCCTCGTCCGTCTTGGGCGGGAAGAACTCGAAGCTGACAGTCGGCACGCCGGGTTTGATCTGCTCGTCGATGCGCATGACTGCTTTATACCCCTTGACGGGCGAGAATGCCAAGCCTTTCATCCGTTTAGCCGGATGAACGGCTGAAAAGGCTCGTGCGTGTCGGTTGTGCGCCCTCGTTGGTGCCTCGACGATGGCCTGACTCGATGTCTGTCGACCTGTTCCGGCTTACGGCGCCGGCACAATCTCCTCTGCCCACAGGACAGCCATCCGTGCGAGCCGCGGGAGGCAGCGCGGTCCAACGGAGTCGAATCCGAAGGCGGAAGAAAGTCGTAACGAAGCTCCGCCCCGAACGGTGTGAGTTCCACACTCTCTTCGAGTTCCGGCGGGTACGGCACGCCGGCGGCCGTGAGCAGGTCGAGGTAGGTCGTCAGGTCATGCCCCCGGCGGAAACGGACCTGATGTTGTGTCAGCACGGCTTTGAGGGACTTCTCGACCGCCTGCTGGCAGAAGAACCCGAACTGCTCGTCAGAGACGTTCGCATCGCCCTTGTTCTTCTCAACCTGGTAAAGGTCTTCACGCGCCTTGGCAAGGAACACCTGAGACGGGCTCATCGGTTGCTGGGCCATATTGTATTCCTCGGGTCCAAGCTTCGTTCACCACGTTGTTGGGCAACATCTTCCAGGCTTCAAACCCCGGCCGATCGACCACGAGCACGTCGGCCGGTAGCCCCAGCGGCCGCAGCATCGCGCGGAGTCGAACCATCTCCCGTCGCCGGCTTGGCACCGACGGCTGCACGACAAGAAAGTCCAGGTCGCTATCATGGCGAGGTCGGCCTGAGGCAAACGAGCCGAAGAGGATCACCCATGACCCCCGGGGGCTGGCCCGGAGCAGCGTCATTGCCGCTCGATCTATGGTCGACTTGTCGATCATTCGGTCCTCGCTGCGGATTGTATTCTAACGCTGCGGCGGTAGCTCCCTTCCAACTTCGTCTAACCACGAGAACCCTGCAGAGAACAAGCTCATCCGTCTAGCCGGATGGACGGCTGAAATAGTCGCGGCAGGGTCGTGTTCGGGGGAAAATGCCCCTATGATCCACCGGCCGCGGCCATTCCGCCGCCGTACCGAGAGACATCATGGCACTCACCTGGCAACAACCCCTCCCGCCGATCTACCGCGAACTCTCCGACGCCGAACTGCGCCTGCGCATCACCGAAGCCCGCGAGCGGCTCGGCGACGAGGTCGTCATCCTCGGGCACCACTACCAGCAGGACGACGTCATCGACTTCGCCGACGTCACCGGCGACTCGTTCGAGCTCTCCCGCAAGGCCGCCGACCGCACCGGGATGAAGTACGTCGTCTTCTGCGGCGTGCACTTCATGGCGGAGACCGCCGACATCCTCACGGACGAGTCCGTCAGTGTCATCCTGCCCGACCTGGGTGCCGGCTGCAGCATGGCCGACATGGCCAACCTCGAACAAACCGAGGAGGCCTGGGAACAACTCACCGCCACCTGCGGCGACCAGACGATCGTCCCGGTGACGTACATGAACTCCTCGGCGGCCATCAAGGCGTTCGTCGGCGAGCACGGCGGCGCAGTCTGCACCAGCAGCAACGCGCGGACGGTGCTGGAGTGGGCGTTGGGGGGGCGGGAAAGGGATCAAGGGATCGAGGGATGGAGGGATCAAGGGGCAGACCGACAACTCCCCTCGATCCCTCGATCCCTTTCTCCCTCGATGCCTTCCAAAGAGAAGACCAAAGTCCTCTTTTTCCCCGACCAGCACCTCGGGCGGAACACGGCGTATGCCATGGGGTACCCGCTGGACCGCATGGTGGTGTGGGACCCGCGGCTGGACCTGGGCGGCAACAGCGAGCAGGCCGTCCGTAACGCCGACTTTGTGCTCTGGAAGGGGCACTGCAGCGTGCACGCGCTGTTTCGGCCGGAGCACGTGGACCAGGCCCGCGCCCGCCGGCCGGACATCAAGGTGATCGTCCACCCGGAGTGCAAGTTCGACGTGGTGCAGAAGGCGGACATGGCCGGGAGCACGGCGTACATCGTGCAGCAGATCGAAGCCGCCGAGCCGGGCAGCCAGTGGGCCATCGGCACGGAGGTTCACCTGGTGAACCGCCTGAAGCACGACCGGCCGGACCTGCACATCGAGGTGCTCTCCGACTGCCAGTGCCTTTGCACCACGATGTTCCGCATCGACCTGCCCCACCTGTGCTGGATACTTGAAAGCCTCGTCGCCGGCGAGGTGAAGAACGAGATCAAGGTGGACAGCCACACCCGCAAGTGGGCGCTGGTCGCGCTGGAGCGGATGCTGAAGCTCAAGGGCACCGGCAACCCGCTGAACAAGCGACAGCCCGTCTCGGCGTCGATCGATTAAGCCCGGCCGGCCTTCAAACAACCCCGGCCGGCTTGGCCAGTGACGCCTGCACGATGATCCGCTCGCTTTCATCCGTCACGGGGCGGCCCTTGTAGTCGCCGTAGACGGCTTCCACCACAAACCCGTGCCGTTCAAGCACCAACTGCAGTTCGCGCGGGAACATCCACGTCAGCTCGAATTCGTTGTCCTCGACGTGCATGTCGCCCTCGGCGTCGTGCCATGCGTAGCTGAAGATGACCTGCTGCGTCTGTCTGCTGCTGTTGCGCTTGACGTGGGTCACACGCAGGACGCTGCGGTCCAGCTCCGGCACGTAGAAGGCCGTCGGCTCCAGGTCGACGCTCTCCTCCTCGGCCAGCATCGCCAGGTTCGGGTTGAAGACGTCGATCCACAACTTGCCGCCGGGCTCCAGGTGGTTTGCGGTGCGGGTCAGCAGGCGGTCCTGCTCGGCGAGCGTCGTGAAGTTCAGGAAGGTGTTGAACAGCAGCACGGCCCAGTCGAATCGCCGGCCGAGGTTCAACTTCAGCGCGTCTGCGTGGACGAGCGTCAGTTCCGCGTCGCTCAGCCCCACGGCGTCGCGTTTACGCCGGGCGACGGCCAGCAGGTCCGGGTCGTAATCGAAGCCGACGACGGCGTGGCCCGCCTGCGCCAGCGGAATGGCCGCCCGGCCGGTGCCACAGGCGACCTCCAGCACCCGCACCGGCTTGCGGGGCATCTTGCGGAGCAGGAACGGCACGTCGTACTCGAGATAATCCAACCCGGCGTACTCCGGGTCGTAATAGGCGGCGATGGCTTTGTAGCGACGGGGCATGGCAGGGGTTGACAGAGTTTGGTGAGGGTGGGTCAGGAAAAGGTCGTCCGCGCCGTGCGGCGAAGTCGTAGCAGCCGCCAGACTAAGCCGAGCAACCCGCCGACACACGCACCTTTCCAAACCAGAAGCCACCACGGGCGGTACCACGCGCCGGTTCGAGTCTCCACAAGGTCGGAGATGCCAAAGGCCAGCAGCACCAAGGCCATCGGCAGCAACGTCGACCGGAGCATCGGCCGTCGCACGCCGACGACGGCCGCGACGAAGGCCAGCATCACCCAGAGAACCGCTTCCACCTGGTTTGCGAGGACAAACAACTGACTCATGCAACCCCTCACCATGACGCAGGACCACTCAGGCCGGCTATATCTCAACCTGTTGTCCGTCGTAAGCCAGCTCGATGCCGTCGGGCAGCAGGTGTTCGTCCCGCGCGTGGAGCACGCCGTGGGCGATGTGGGTCAGCAGCGTCCGCTTCGGCTTGAGGCGTTGCGCCACCTCGATCGCCTCTCCGATGTTGAAGTGCGTCGTGTGCTTCTTCCATTGCAAACCGTCCAGAACCAGTAAGTCGAGGTTCTCCAGCAGCGGCCAGCTCTCGGCGGGGATTTCGTTCACGTCCGTGCAGTAGGCCAGCGGGCCGACGCGGAAGCCCAGCACCGGCATCTCGCCGTGGAGCATGGGGATCGGCCGCCAGGTTTGCCCGGCGATGTCGAACGGCCCGTCGATGGTCCGCGGCACCAGGTGCGGGCGGAACAGCCGGCTTTCCGGGTCCGGCTCGCGGAAGGCGTAGGCGAAGACCGTCCGCAGCGTCTGGTGCGTGCGCTCGGTGGCGAACAGGTCCAGCGGGCCCTGCTTCACGGCGTTGAAGCGGCGCAGGTCGTCGAGGCCGGTGATGTGGTCCGCGTGGCCGTGGGTGAAGACCACCGCGTCGATGCGCTTGATGCCGTTGGCAACCGCGGCGATGCGGAGTTCCGGCGGCGTGTCGACGAGCACGCGTGTCTGGCCGTACTCGATGAGGACGCTGGCGCGGTTCCGGCTGTCGCGTGGGTCGGTGCTGGTGCAGGTTTCACAGTCGCACCCGATCATGGGTACGCCTGCCGAGGTGCCGGTGCCGAGAAACGTGAGGCGGTACTTCACGGCCCCGATGCTACTGGATGAACAGGAACGAGAGCGAGGCGACGGCCAGGCAGATGGCGAACATGATGATGATGACCCACAGCCCCGGGAAAGCCCGGCCGGGGCCGAGGTCTTCGTCGAACGCACCGTCTGAGCGGTTACTCGGGGCCGAGGCGGGGTTTCGCATCGCGTTGGGGTCGGTGTCGGCCATAGGCCTGATCATAGCCGGACCGGCCGGCGGTCTCAGGTTCGGCTGGTGCGTGTTTTGAAATTTCGCCAGGGCTTCTGCTTGCGTATCCACGTCAGAAACGGCCCGAGCCGCTCGGCGGCCTGGAGCTTCTCCACCGTATCAAACTCACGCTCGAGCTCTTTGTTGGTGAACACGGCGTGTACCTGCTTATGGCAAGGCTTGCAGAGCGGGCGGCGGTGCTCCGCCTTGCCGCCCCGCTGTTTCGGGCGGGTGTGGTGGAGGGTGAGCAGGTGTGGCGGCACCTCGCGGCCGCAAAGCTGGCAACAAGCGCCCGGTGGCGACCTCATGGCGGATGGTAGTCACGTCGTGCGGCCGTGATCTGCCGTGCGAACGCGTGGTTGGCTCAGGCGATGATCTGGATCGGCTCGATGGCGTCGTGAAAGCTGTGCAGGCCTTGCTGCCAGGTGGGCATGGGCCGGCCCAGGACGGCCTCGAGGCGTGAGCAGTCGAGCACGCTGTAGTTGGGCCGCACGGCCGAGGCGGGCCGCATGGCCTTCCAGTCGGCGGCATGAATGGGCCTGACCTCCGCCTGCTGGCCGAACTGCCGGAGTACCTCGCGTGCGAACTCGAACCAGGTGGTCTGCCCGCGGTTGCAGACGTGGAAGGTACCCGTCGCGTCCATCTCGATGAGGGCGAGCGCAGCCTCCACAAGGTGCCCGGCGTAGGTTGGGGCACCCAGGTGGTCGTTCACGACGGTCAGCGGCTTTCCGGCCGCGGCCAGGCGCAGCATCGTGCGTGGGAAGTTGTCGCCGGTCGCGCCGTAGAGCCAGCTTGTCCGCAGCAGCAGCCAGCCGGGCGGGTTCACGTCGGCCAGGCGGCGTTCGCCCAGCAGCTTGCTCCGGCCGTAGGCCGAGAGGGGGCAGCACGGGTCCGTCTCGGTGTAGGGGCGGGGCGCGAACTGGAACCGGCCGTCGAAGACGAAATCCGTACCGAAGTGCACGAGCTTGGCGTTCAACTCACAGCAGGCCTCGGCGATGTTGCCCACGCCGTGGCCGTTGACGGCGTCGGCGGTCATGGCGTCGGCCTCGGCACCATCGACGTTGGTGTAGGCGGCGCAGTTGAGCACGAGTGTGGGTGCCAGATCGCGAAGCACACGCCGCGTCTCGGCGAGGTTGGCGATGTCGCACTCACTCCGATCGAAACCCACGAGCGTATGTTCGCGGCCGGTGAGTGCCTCGGTGAAGGCCTGGGCGAGCATCCCGTTGGAGCCTAGAAGGACGATGCGGTCGTAGGTCGCCATGGGCAGGAATCAACATCAGGCAAAACGCCGGCAGGCATGACGGGACGATGCCGCATCCGCCGAAGCGCGCGGAATATACCCTATCGGCCGTTGTACTGCTTCTCGTAAAAAGTCCGATACTCCCCGCTTTTAATCGCGTTCCACCAGTCGCTGTTCGTCTTGTACCAGTCGATCGTCTGGCGGATGGCCTCGGGGAAGCGGTAGCGCGGCTCCCAGCCGAGCTCGTTTTTCATCTTCGATGCGTCGATCGCGTACCGGCGGTCGTGGCCGGGGCGGTCCTTCACGTACTTAACGCTCGTCTCCCAGTCCTTGCCCATCTCGGCCAGCACGGTCTCGGTGATTTTGCGGTTGGTCAGCTCGTTGTTCCCGCCAATGTTGTACACCTCACCGAAGCGGCCTTTGTTCAGCACCGTCCAGATCGCCTCGCAGTGGTCCTCCACGTACAGCCAGTCGCGGATGTTCATGCCGTCGCCGTAGAGCGGCACCTGCTTGCCCTCGATGAGGTTGGTGACGAACAGCGGGATGAGTTTCTCGGGGAACTGGTAAGGCCCGTAGTTGTTGCTGCAGCGCGTGGTGAGCACCGGCATGCCGAAGGTGTGAAAGTAGCTGCGGACGAGGCAGTCGGCCGCGGCCTTGCTGGCCGAGTACGGGCTGTTGGGCTGCAGCGGGGTGTCTTCGGTGAACATGACCTCGGGCTGGTCTTCAGGCAGGGTGCCGTAGACCTCGTCCGTGCCGACCTGCAGGAACCTGGCGACGCCTTTTTGCCTGGCCGCGTCCAGCAGGACCTGCGTGCCGACGACATTGGCGTCGACGAACGGGCCGGAGCCCATGATCGAGCGGTCGACGTGGCTCTCGGCGGCGAAGTTGACGACCTCCGTCACGCCGTGGTCGTTGAAGACGGCCTCCACCTCATCCTCGTCGGCGACGTCGCCCTTGACGAAGGGGGTGGTCGTCTCGTCGAGCAGGTCGGCGATGTTCGCCATGTTCCCGGCGTAGGTGAGCTTGTCGAAGCAGACGAGCTTGCAGTCGCCGGCGTTCAACTCCGGACGCGTCCGGAGCATGCGGACGAAGTTGGACCCGATAAAGCCGGCAGCGCCGGTGATGAGGATGGTTCGCATGGGTTACCCCGAGTTTCGGCGGTTCAGCTGGAGCCGGGCCAAACTTGAAACCCGGCCGTAATGAAGTGTCGGTCAAAGCCGAAGGCCCGCGTGAGCCGACGTTCACGCATGACGACGAATGAGACGCAGTCGACGAAACCGATGGGGTTGTCGCCGTACTTTTTCATCAGTTCGAGTGCTTGGAGTTCTGCCGCTTTTGGCGGACGGAAGACCTCAAGCATCGGGCTCTTCAGCAGTGATCGGTGCCGGCGTACGGCAGCTTCGGGTCCCTTGAGCCACATGAGAGCCCGCGACACCTCTGCCAAAACGAGCGACGTCGTCAACAGTCGCTCCGGAGAGACGCGGAGCCTGTCCCACGCGCCGACGTCCGCCGAGTGATGCTTGTCATCACGACGCTCCCACGCGATCACAGCACCGGCATCAAGGAACATGCGTCGGGCCCTTCACACTGCTTCGCCGACGATCTTCCTCATCCCAGTCGGCCAGATACTTGTCCAAATTGCTTGACATGTCGGCGGGATAGCCGTCGCTCGACGGCTCATGGCCGGTAAAAAGCGGGTCGCTCTGCGGATCAAATCGTGCACTGACCGCCCGCATCTCCTCTGGTTCAGGCTCCCAGTTCTCCACGCCCGCCGGAGACTTCAGCTCATCCGTCTCCGCCTCGGCCTGCGCGTCCAGACCCCTTTCATCTTCCTGATCCAGACGTCGAAGGACGACCTGCTCGACCGACACGCCCGCGGCGGCGGCCTCATCAGTGAGGCGTCGCATCGTCTCGTCCGAGATTTCCAGTTCGAGCTTCATAAACAAATCTTACGGGCGCTGCGGGTTGAGTTTCACCCCTTGTTCGCCCCACTCTTCATCACCGTCTGCGTCGAGCGGACGTAGAAATCAATGTTCTCCCCCGCGTCCGCCCACCAGCCTTCGACGTGGTCGGCGGTCATCAGGCCTTCCTTGATGTAGGCGTTGTTCACGTCGGTGATCTCAAGCTCCCCGCGGGCCGAGGGCTTGAGCGTCTTGACGATGTCGAACACGTGCCCGTCGTAGAAGTAGATGCCGATGACGGCCAGGTTGCTCACCGGGTTGGCCGGCTTTTCGACGATTTCGACGACCTTGTCCCCCTGCATCGTCGCCACGCCGTACGCCTTGGGGTTTTCCACCTCCGACAGAAGGATCTTGGCCCCCTTGCCGCCTGTGGCGATGAGCTGCCTGCGGAAGTTCTCGGCCTGCTTCGTGAGGCAGTTCTCGACGATGTTGTCGCCGAGGATGAGCATGATCGGCTCGCCGTCGCAGTACTTTTCGCACAGCCCCAGGGCCTGGGCGATGCCGCCGGCCCCGTCCTGGTAGGTGTACGTCAGGTGCTTGAGCCCGAACTCCTGCCCGTTGCCCAGCAGGCGGATGAAATCGCCGGCGTTGTTGCCTCCGGTGACGAGCATCACCTCCTCGACGCCGGCCTTGGCCATGCACTCGAGGGGGTAATAGATCATCGGCTTGTCGTAGACGGGCAGCAGGTGCTTGTTGGTGACCTTGGTGAGCGGGAACAGGCGGCTTCCGGTGCCGCCGGCGAGGATGACGCCTTTCATGGTGCTGTCTTTCGTCGGGTGTCTTGGTTGCCTGGTCGCAAGGTTACGTCGGCAAGGGCCCCGCTACGGCGCGCACGCCGGGCCGACTGCCGCATGCGTTCATAATCGACGATCCGGCCGGGCTTCTCTAGTGCCAACTCTCAGACCTTACTCAGCCGACCGCCCGTCGAATCTTGATCCGCACGGCATCGGGGACCGGCTTCTCAGAGAACAGAACGACGTACCCGCCGCCCCCGGCACCGGTAATCTTGTAGCCCAACGCATTATCGGCCGCAAAACTTAGCCGTTCCCGAATGCCCGGCGTCAACATCCGCGGGAACATGGCGACCTGCGCCTCGAACGCCCCGGTCATCGCCCGGCCGAACGCCCCGGCGTCCATCGCCTGCACCGCCGCCCACGCCTCCTCCGCGTGCCGGGCAAGCTCCGCGGCACGGGCCGCGTCCACGTACGTCTCGCCCAGCACGTCGAACCCCGGCTCCCTCGGCCCGGCGAACAGCAGGTACACCCGGCTCTCCAGCCACGAAAGCACCGGCTCGTCCAGCAGCGGCGTGATCTTCGTCGGCCAATAATCACCGGCGTAGTCCAGCTTGTTGATGCCGGGGTAGACGATCCCGATCGCGTCCTGGCTGCCACTCACCGCCACGGTGCCCGGCGGGTTCTCGCACGCGAAAATGACCTTGGCGACCTTCTCCCTGTCGTCGGCCGGCAGGTGCGGGCCCCAGAGCGACATCGCCGTCCGCCTGGTGCTGCTGCTCATGCCGCTGCGCAGTTCGTACTCGTCGCGGGGCTCCAGCGAGCAGTTGATGACCGGCCCGGGGTGGTGCAGGCTGACGAACGGCTGGTCGAGCCATCCGCCGGCCAGGTCCAGCCGGAAGGGAACGGTCTCCAGCTTGCGCAGGTCCGCGGTGCCTCGGGAGGCGGTTGCGTGGCCCGGCTCGCCACGACGCTGCACCAGGTAGCGGATCCCGCGTGTCTCGACGGCGTGTCGCTTCTCGGGCGTGTCGCCGTCGTCGTTCACGACGAACACCGCCGGGCGGAGTGCTTCGAGCACGGGCACAAAGTCCAGCACGCCGCCCGGCGGGGCCGGGTGCGCCTCGGCCACGCACCGCAAGGCGGCCAGCATGTGTCGGCGCTCACCGGCCTTGATGATCGGTGCCCGGCCGCGAAGGTTGTAGACGGTCGTGTCCGCCGCGACGGCCACGTGCAATTCGCCGAGCTTCGCCGCGGACTCAAGAAAGGCCAGGTGCCCCGGGTGCAGCAGGTCAAACACACCACTGACCAGCACCACGGGCCGGTTCGTTGATGTTTCCACGGGTGCGCCTCCTAAAGTAGGTCCGGCTGCTCGGCCAGGGTCGGGTGCTTGCGGTCGCGGTCCGACAGCACGGCCTTGTCCGCCTCCACCCGCCAGTCGATGCCCAACGCCGGGTCGTCGAAGCGAATGCCCCGCTCGTCGGCCGGCGAGTAGACGTCCGACACCTTGTACATCACCTCGGTGTCCGGTTCGAGCGTGACGAAGCCGTGGGCAAACCCCTTGGGCACGAAGATCTGCACCCAGTTCTCCGACGACAGCTCCGCCGAGACGTGCTTGCCGAACGTGGGCGAGCCACGCCGGATGTCCACGGCCACATCGAGAATGCGCCCCTTGAGCACGCGCACCAGCTTGTCCTGCGTCGTCGGCCCGACCTGGTAGTGCAGCCCCCGCAGCACGCCGGTCTGCCGTGAGAGCGACTGGTTGTCCTGCACGAACGCCACGTCGATGCCCGCCTCCAGCATCTGCGCGTGGTTGTACACCTCCGAGAAGAAGCCGCGGTGGTCGGCGAACTTCTTCGGCGTGATGAGCTTGACGTCGGGGATCTCCAGCGGGCGTATGTCCACGAGGGGAATATCGTCCATTTGCGTGGGCGGCTCAAGTTCTGAACCCGACGCTTGCTCGCCGCGGCCGCCGGCCCGCACGCCGGTTACCGCCAGCCTGCTTGCCGTTTCCTCGCCGCGCGTATCATGTCCGGCTATGCCCATTGCCCTGGTTGAGACCGTAGGCCGACGCACCAACGACACACTGGCCACCTTCGGCGAGTTTTCCGTCTTCAGTGCCTACGCCCTTCGCTGGCTTGTGGACCTGGTGCGCCCCAAGACCATCCGCCTGCTGATGCCCCAGCTCTACGCCGTCGGCGTGGCCAGTGTGCCGGTCGTGGCGGTCACCGGGACGTTCATCGGCATGGTGATGGCGATCGAGAGTTACGCGCAGCTCGTGAGCCTCGGACAGGAGACGCGCATGGGCGTGCTCATCGGGCTGTCGGTCGTCAAGCAGATCGGGCCGGTGCTGGCCGCGGTGATGCTCGCCGGCCGCGTCGGCGGTGCCCTGACGGCCGAGCTTGGCACCATGAAAGTGACTGAGCAGCTGGACGCGTTGCGCGTGATGGGCTCCGACCCGATCCGGTACCTCGTCGTGCCGCGGTTCATGGCGTGCGTGCTGATGACGCCGCTGCTGACGATCTATTCTGACCTGCTGGGCATCATGGGCGGGTGGCTGGTGAGCACGCGGTTCTTCAACGTCCCGGCGGCACCGTACTGGGAGTACTCCGCCCGCGGCATCGAGACGTGGCAGATCATGGAGGGGCTCATCAAGAGCGTCTTCTTCGGCGGCGCGATCGGGCTGATCGCCTGCTACAAGGGCTTCACCTGCGGCAGCGGTGCCAGCGGCGTAGGCCGGGCCTGCACCGAAAGCTTCGTCACCAGCTTCCTGGCGATCATCATGCTCAACTTCTTCTTCGCCAAGTTCCTGCGCGACCTGTACACGGCGTTTTACGGCCCCGCGCAGAGCGTGCTATGACGGCCCGGCCCTGTTCAGGCCGGATGCCTGTCGGCCTCTAACGAGCCGACGCCGGACCGCTGTCCCGGACCATGCCGCCAAGCCAGCACACCGAACAGCACCGACGGCGAAAGCAGCAAAAGCACCCAACCGGTGCGACTGAAAAAGAACATGGCGTCGAGTACGTCATAGACCGGGAACGTGAACTGAAACCCCTCGATGATCATCTTGACTTCGGCAGCAAGCCCGACGCCCATCCCAACGATGATCCACCACTCGCCATGCCGACGGGTAAGCATAAGGATGAACCCGATGATTGCCGCGGCAGCGCCGAGGGGGCCGGCCGCCGTCAGGGCAGTCGCCAGGTCCGCGACGGCCGGCTTGGGGCCGGCGACCATCGCCGTGTTGTGGAGCATGAAGAGCAGACCTCCCGTTGAGTAACACAGCAACCCGACGGCCAAGGCAACACCGAACCACCACGCCGTGCGGTAGATCTGCCCGTCGAGCGTCGGACGAACGTAAGCCAGCGGCACGTGGTCGACAGACGTGCCAGACGGCTCACGCCGTGCATCAGCCGAGTCGGTGACGGCCGCTTCCGTCCCGGCCGATTCCGCATCGTCCGCGAGGTGGCTCACGGCAGTTCGCTTACGGTCCAGTACTTGTTCAGCGTCGCCATGATCTCCACGAACGCCGGCATCGTCACCGGTTTGACGATGTAGCCGGCCACGTTGAGGTTGTACGCCTCGAACTTGTCGCGCTCCTCGTCGCTGGTCGTCAGCACGATGACGGTGGTGGACCGGAGGTTGTCGTCGGCGCGGAGTTCGCGCAGGAACTCCGTGCCGTTCATCTTGGGCATGTTCAGATCGAGCAGCACGATGCGGCGCTCCCGCGGCATGGGGGGAATCGCCCCGTTGCCGCGAAGAATCTCCAGCGCCTCGAGCCCGTTGCTGGCGACGTAGAGCGGGTTCGTGACGTTGTTGCGGGTGAAAGCCCGCTGCACGTTCATCACGTCGATCTCGTCGTCCTCGACCAGGAGTATGTTCAGCCTGCGATCGTCCATTCATCGCCTCTTTGTTGACCGACCGGCCATGTGAAACGGAAGGTTGCACCCTGGCCTTCGGCAGAATCTACCGTAATCGTTCCGCCCTGCGATTCCACGATCTTTCGCGCCAGCGCCAGCCCGATGCCGGTGCCCTCGTGCTTGTCGCGGGCTTCGAGCGTCTGAAAGATGCCAAAGATCTTCTCGTGGTACTTCGGGTCGATGCCAGGGCCATTGTCGGAAACGGCAAACTCGTAGAACCCGCCAATTCGTCGCGACGTTACACGCACGCGCCCTTCGGGCTTGTCGCCGTGCTTGTACGCGTTGCCGATCAGGTTCATGAACACCTGGTCGAGCCGGAGCCGCTCGGTGCACAGCGTCGGCATCTGCGGCTCGATTTCAACCTTAAAACTCGGCGGGAAAGCCATGAAATCGACGATCTCATCGAGCAGCACCCCGACATCAACGTTCTCCGCCGGCCTGACCACCCGCCCTACCCGGCTGTACTCCAGCAGCCCGTCGATCAGCCCGCGCATCCGGTTCACCCGCCCGCGGAGAAGCTCCATCTTGCTGCGAATGTCCTCCGAGTAATGCGCCCCCAGGTCCTCCTCAATGTACTTCGACAGGTTCTGGATGCCCCGCAGCGGCGCACGCAGGTCGTGGCTCGTAACGTATGCGAACTGGTCCAGCTCCTCGTTGCTCCGCTTGAGCTGCCGGGCCACCCGGATCAGTGCATTGGCACGCCGACGCAGCGTCCGCTGGACCTGCTTGCGGCGGCTGACGTCCATCGCCACGCCGCGTAGGCCCGTCGGCCGGCCCGAGGCGTCCTGCACCACCGTCACCGTGCTGGCCACCCATATCGGGCGCGACATCGCCGAGACCCATCGGAACTCCAGCGCACTTCGTCGCCCCGTCTCAAACACGTCCCGAAGCCCGCGCTCCGTCCGGACACGGTCGCTCGGGTGCACCGTCTCGAGGAACATCCCGGCGTCCGCATACCACCTCGCCGGGGCCAGTCCCAGCATCTGCTGCACGTGCCGGCTGATGAACGTCAGCCGAAGCTCGTCGAACGTGCTGCCGTTCATCTCCCAGACGACGCCCGGCACGTGGTCGAGCATGTCTTCAAGTCTGCGGCGTTCCTCGGCCACCTCGCGGGCGAGCTGCTGGGTACGCCGCTCCGACTGAATCCGCTGCGTGATGTTCACGTGCGCCACCACCGCGCCCTGCACGCCCCGCGCGTCCGAATCACGCGGGGCCTTCATCGGCGTCACGCTCAACAGAAAGTACCTCTCCTCCGTCGGGCTGTGGCACGGGTACTCGATCTCAAAACGCTCCGACTGCCCGCTCAAGACCGCTCGGATCCCGTCGGCGGCCAGGCGGGCGTGCTCGTCGTCGCGGTCGGCCTGGCAGACCGCCAGGTAGTTGGCCCCCACACCCACGCCCGACTCCTCGCTGGCGTCATTCTCCCGGGCGAACTCGTCCCACGCACGGTTCGTCGCGACGATGACGCCGCTGCGGTCGATCACCGCGATCTGGCTCGGCAACGACGAGAGAATCGACGCACTGATCTCCCGGTCCAGCGCGCCCATCCTCACGCCGTCCTGGTGGCCAAACCCCGCCCCGCCGTCCGTTACCAAGGGACTTTGAACGTCACGATCTGCTGCTGACATCAGGTTCACACTCCGGGCTGCAGGCTCGGGCTCGCGGGCAGGCGGTTCGGCCACGTTGAGGATATAACTTTCGCTTCCCTGAAACATGCCCACGACCCAGAAATCATCCTCGGCCGGTGACCCTGCGAACCCTTCGCCGGCGTTTCTGGGCGTCGATGTCGGCGGGCACTCCACCAAGCTCGCCCTGCTCCTGCCGCCGACCGAACCAGCCAACACGAACCCGCCCGGCTTCTTCACCGCGACCACCGCCCACTACGCCGACCCGGATTCGCTGCAACTTCAAGGCCACATCGCCGCCGCATTGGTAAGCATCGACACCCAAACGCTGCTTCGCGTGCGGGCGGTCGCGTTCTGCCTGCCGGGCCTGCTGGACGAGGCCGGCCGACGGCTCGTCCACGCCACCAACCTGCCGCGGATGGCCGGCCTGTCGCTGCCGGATCTGGCCGCCGAACTCCTGGGCCACGCCGTACCCACCACCGCCACCAGCGATGCCGTAGCCTGCTGCCTCGACGTGGCGGCGACGCACGGGTTGACCGGGCGGACCTTCGGGCTCGTGCTCGGCACCGGCGTCGGAGCAGCCGTGCTCGACGACGGCCTGCCCCTGCGCGTCGACGGCGACTCCCCGGGACACTTCGGGCAACTCGACGTCTCGCTCGACGCCGACGCCCCCCTCGGCCCCGACGGCGGGCGGGGCTCACTCGAAGCCTACCTGGGTGCCCCGGCCCTCGAACGCCGCCTCGGCCGGGACCTCGCCGCCGCACTGCCCCGACTGCCGCACGACGACCCGGCCGTCGCCGCGCTCGCCCGCGCCGTACGCATCGGCCACGCCCTTTACCGCCCACACCACGTCGTACTCGCCGGCGGTATCGGCATCCGACTCGCCCCCGTGCTGTCGGCGGTCGAAGCCCGCATACGCGACCGCCTGACGAACCTGGCCCGCCCCGGCTGGACACTACGCTGCGCGACCGACGACCACCACGCCGCCCGAGGCGCCGCCCGCATGGCCGCCCGAGGTGCCGCCCGCATGGCCGCAGGCCTGTAGCCCCCCCGCCCGCGCCTCTCGCCCCGGCTCGACGCCCGCACCGGCTCGACGCCCGCACCGGCTCACCCCATGTGCGCCTCCAGGGTGGTAAGCATGTCCCGGTCCGTCAGGTCGAACTGCAGCGGCGTGACGGTGATGAACTTACGCTTGATCGCCGCCACGTCCGTGTCGTCGTCCGTGCTGCCGAGGGTGAAGACACTGGAGTTCCAGAAGTAGTCGTTCCCGCGGGGGTCGGTCCGGCGTTCGTACTCGTCGGTCCACGGGTGGGTGCACTGGCGGACGACCTTCACCCCGGCCGGCTCCTCCCCGGACCGCAACGCCGGCAGGTTCACGCTCACCACCTGCCCGGCCCCAAGCCCGGCCGCCACAATGCGGTCGATCACCGGCTCGCTCCACGCCGCGGCGCGGTCAAAGTCGTTGTCCGCCTCCTTGTCCAGGTGGAGCGAGAGCGCCACCGCCGGCACGCCCAGGAACGCCGCCTCGATCGCCGCGGCGATCGTCCCCGAATAGATCACGTTGATCCCCACGTTCGCCCCCGCGTTGATCCCGGACACCACCAGCTCCGGCCGCGGGCGGACCAGCGCCGCCAACGCCACCTTCACGCAGTCGGCCGGCCTGCCGTCCACGGCAATGCCCTCCACATCGTCCACCACCTTCACCCGCTGCGTCAGCAGCGGCGTCTGCAGCGTGATGCCGTGGCCGGAAGCACTCTGCACCGTCTCAGGTGCCACGACGCACACGTCATGGCGTGCGGCGAGTCGTCGGCAAACAGCGGCCAGCCCGGGGGCACGAATGCCGTCGTCATTGGTCAGCAGGATACGCATGCCAAAAAGTATAATCCCCGCCGCCGGCCGGGTCGCGTGCGCGGCGGCTTTGACCCGCTGATGCCTCCGGGGAGTGCGCACACGAAGTCACGAAGCCGCGAAGGAAGACGCGAAGGCTTCACGGGGTGTATGGCGCGGGCCCGAGAGTCAATGACCAACGGGAGGCAGCAGGGAACCGGCAGCAGGCAGCTGGGAAGACTCGGACGTTTGCATGACGCCTGACGCATGACGCCTGACGCCCTTCTGACCCCTGCTGCCTCACTTGGTCATTGGTTCCTTGGGACTTGGTCATTCACCGGTCGCAGGTTCCTTGGACATTGCTCTTTCGTCCCCCGCCTCCCCCCTTGCCCCGTGCGGCCGGGTTGCTATCCTTCGGCTGTTGTTCGCCGAAGTAGCTCAATGGTAGAGCACAGCTTTCGTAAAGCTGGGGTTGAGGGTTCGATTCCCTCCTTCGGCTTCCCGCATTCGGCTTCCCTCCTTCGGGTTGCTCGGCCGCCGCCTACTCCTGCTCCAACGTCGTGCCGTCGTAGAGCAGACGCTGCGACACTGTCCACGCCTGCTCGGCCGTCTTGAGGCGCAGGACCAGGTCCATCGGCGTCGGCCGACGGTCGAACGCCGCGTACGGTCGGACGCCCAGCTTCACCACCACCTGCGAGCCCTTCACTGCGACGTCGCGGTCGAACACGCTCACCTTCGCCGGCGACACCACGAACAACTCCGCGGCGAGGACCTTCTGCGTCACCTCGAAGACCACCGTGTTTCCGTCCGGAAGCACGTGTACGCGCGACACCAGCTCACTCTCCCCGGCCGGCTCGGGCACGTGCGACGCGTGGTCGTCGAAGCGGGCCTCATGCTCCGACGGCCCGGCGTCGGCGGCTACCGGCAGCGTCAGGCTAACCCGCTGCGTTCCCGGCAGCGCCTGACTGCCGTCGGTGACGGTGTAGCGCACCTCGGCGACGAGTTCGACCTGCCTGGCACCGGCCGGGGCCTGCAGCGTCGTCGCCAGGAGGGCCTCGGAGGGCAGCGCGTACATCTGACGTGTACCCGCCTCGAGCATGACCGGGGCGGGATAGCTCACTTCGCCGACGTCGCCGCCCTCGAAGCTGACGGTGGTGGCAGCGCCCGCGTCGCCGGGGTGTTTCCAGAGTACGTGCCAGCCGGGTGCCACCTGCAGGTGAACGCCGACGCGGGCCGATTCGCCAGGGGCGATGGCGGTGCGGTCGGCCAGAAGCCCTACGGCCACGAGCGATTGCGGGTCCGGCTTGTCTGGGCGCGCCTGCACACCCACGGCCGCCATCGCGGTCCCGGCGGCAAGGCACAGCCCGACGACGATCAAGGTCGCGATGAGCATTTTCACGCTCAGATCATCCGATTCCGCCGGCGGCATGTCCAACCGACGGCCAACGGCAGCAGCCCCAGCGAGACGGGCTCGGGGATAACGACGTTTACGGTGGTTTGGCCGAAGGTGACCGTCTCATCGACATCCACGTAGTTGCCGGTGGTGAAGTTTGAGATCGTCCCCTCGTACATTCTGGCCAGCGAAAGTGTGTGGGTGCCTTCGGCCGCCGGGGCCTGCAGCGTCACGGTTGCAAGCCGCGTGCCCGTGAACAGGTTGGTGAACAGGTTGGACTCGGTGAAGGGGACGTACGCGTCCAGGCCGATGAACCCGCTGCCGAAGGTGGGCGCCGCCTGGTCGAAAAAACCGTGGCTGTCGATACCGGGCGAGCCGACGAAATCGATGCCGGTGAACGCGGTCTCGTCGAACGTCACGTGAAGGGCGAACTGAAACAGCCCCTCGGCCAGCGCCTGTCGGCCTTCCGTGAGCAGATCGGCGTCGTAAAAAATTCCGAGCGTGAACACTTCACCGGCGAGTACCTGGACCGGGTCGGTGTCGAAGTCGACGAGGATCGCCGCGGACGCCTCCTGCACCGGCGTCAATGCCGCAAGCAAACCCGCCATACACCCGGCCGCGAGGTACTTCGTCTTCATCATCAAATTCTCCCAAGCTCGCATTACGAATGGATTGCCCGACGTCGAGCATTCCAACAAGACACAGCGTCGGTCACGCGAGAATCGAACGGCCGAAGTTGCTGCGGAACCGGCCCAGGTCGATGGCGTCTACGTCGCCGTCGCCGTCACTGTCGAAGTAGGCCTGATAGCCTGCCTGCCCGGCCGTCTTGCCGAAGGCCTGGCCGAACCGGCCCAGGTCCACGGCGTCCACGTCGCCGTCGCCGTCGGAGTCGCCGAAGAACCGGTGGAAGCCGGCGACGTAGTCCTCGGCCATCGGCTGGCCGAGGCCGTTCGTCACGCCGCCGGCCGTCACGCGGAGTGTGTAGACGCCGTCGGCCAACGAGTTGCCGTCGAACAGCGGCCCGGCCTGCGGCGTCAGCAGCCACGTGACGCCGTCGCCCGAGGGGTTCGTCGCCACCACCGCCACCGAACCGCCCGCAGCCCGGTCCAGCACGAACGCGTCCGCCGAGAGTGTCACGCCGGCGGCGAACACCACACTCAGCGTGGCCACCATCGACCGCTGGGGCGAGCCGTCGTTGATCACCAGGGCCGATACCGCAGGCGGCGCGACCACCTCGACCGTGAAGCCGGCCGTACCCACACCGCCGTCGTCGTCCGTCACCGTCACCACCACGGCGAACGTGCCGGCGGTGGTGTAGGTGTGATTGAGGGTGAAGGTGCCGTCCGCGTTGAGTGCAAGCGGCACGGGCCCGGTGCCGTCGCCGTAGTCGATGGTGGCGGCGTGCGTGTCGGCCCCGGGGTCGAAGAAGCTGCCGGCGGCCGAGAGCGTCCCGTCGAGGGGAAGCGTCACGGTGTCGCCGGCGAGCGTGATCGTCGGGTCGACGTTGTTGACGTTGATGTCGAGCGTGTAGTCGGTGAAGCCGCCGTCTGAGTCGGACACGCGGCCGACGACGCGTCGCGTCGCCGGGCCGTCGGCGAAGAAGCTGCCCGGCAGCGTCAGCCCGGGGGTCGTGGCACCGACCACCTCGAAGACGCCGTCGCCGTCGAAGTCGAAGCTGTACGTCAGGCCGTCGGCCAGGTCGGCGGCGACGTCGAACGCGTCCGAGAAGCTGATGGCCGCGGAGTCGCCCTCGTTCACGGAACTCGGACCGGTGAAGACGGCCGTCGGCGCGACGTTGTCCACGGTGACGGCGAAGCTGTCGGCGGCGAAGTTGCCGGCCGAGTCCTCCACCTCCACGAGCACCGTGTAGACGCCGTCGTCGGCCCACACGTGGTTCAGCGTGAAGGTGCCGTCGGGGTTGATCGTCAGCGGGACGGGGCCGGCACCCTCGCCGTAATCGACGGTGGCGGTGAAGGTCTCGCCGCTGTCCGGGTCGGTCACGGTGCCTGTGCGGGTGAAGGCGACGCCTTCTGAGGCGACGGCGTCCGGCCCGGCGTCGATGGTCGGCGGGCTGTTGGGGTTGAAGACGCGGGTCACTGCGTCCGGCGTCGCCGGGGCCGCCTCCACGTTGCCGGCGTTGTCGCGGGCAACGCTGTAGAAGCTGTACGTGACCCCCGGCGTGCCAGGGTAGGGCGCGCCGGTGAGCTGTGTATTCTCCAGCCAGAGCACGAACGGCCCGCCGTCCGCCGAGACGAAGACGTCGAAGCCGGCCAGCCCCGCCCCGGCCGCGTCGTCGGCACCGGACCAGGTCACGTCGAAGGTCGGCAGCGGCACTTCGGCCGGCAGCGGGTCGACGAGGCTCGTCGGCACGCCGGCGTCGATCGTGTTGAAGATCGGCGGCGTGTCCAGCGGCGCTTCGGTGTCGAAGATGATCGTCGCCAGGGCGTCGATTACGGCACCGCTGGCCACGTTGCGGTCCGGCCGGACCTCGTACGTGACAAAGCCCTCGCCCTCCGGGCCGGTGAGGTTCACCGGGAGGAAGCCGGCCAGCGCGTCGGCCGGCAGCTCGCCCGTGGCCGGGTCGATCGTGCTGAACTGCCAGAAGGCGACGCCGGTGACCGTGTCGATGCCGGCGGCGACATCGACGAAGTAGCCGATCTCACCGGTCAGGTCGAGCCGTGAGGCGAAGAACGGGCTGTTGTTCGGCACGCTGAACCGCCATTCGCCGAAGCCGAAGTCGCCCAGACGGAAGGTGCGCGGGTCCAGGTCCGAGTCGAGCGTCTGCTCGATGCGGACGACCTGGGCCGGGGCGGTGGCGAATTCCGGGTCGTTCTCGAAGCGGATGGTGTAGCCGATGGGCGCCCCGGCCGCGATGAACCGCTGCGGGCCGAAGCCCTCGGGGCCGAGGATGTCGTTCGGGTCGACCGGGAAGATGACCGGCGGGTTGAACAGCCCGAAGGGGTTTCTGAAGAAGTCACCCAGGTCGTCGAGCAGGTCGTCGACGAAGTTGTCGACGGCGTCGGCGGCGTCGCGGGCGCGGTCCATGGCGGCGTCGGCCAGCTCGGCGGCGCGGTCGATCGCGTCGCGGACGGCCCGGTCCAGCGCGTCGAGCTTAAGGTCAACATAGCTGCCCACCAGCGTCGCAAGGTCGCCGATGAGGTCGGCCCCGACGCCCACGGCCCGGTCGGCAAGGTCGCTTGCCAGGTCGAAGAGGTCCAGGCCCAGGCCGGCGGCACCGTCCAGTGCCTGGGCCCAGCCGTCGACCAGGTCGTTGAAACGGCCGGGGATGTCGTCAAAGTCCCAGGTGGCCAGGTCCCACAGGCCGTTGGCCGTGGCACTTGCTGCGTTGGCCAGGCCCTGGGCGAAGTCCCCCAGGCGGTCCGGCAGGTTGCCGAAGAACTCCATCACCTCGCCGGCGACGAAGGCCCCCTGCTCCGTGACGAACGCGGCGATCAGCGCCCCTGCGGAGATCTGGTCCAGGTTCGGCAGGAACGGAAGCAGCGTCAGGGCGGCGTCGACGCCGTCGATGACCCTGGCCCAGTTCGTGTTGCGGATCAGGTCCGCGGCGTTCTGGCCGAAGGCACCCGGGGTGGTCGCTTCAATGTTGTCGGCGAAGAACTCCACCAGCGGGCGGAGCTGGGCGTTGGACAGCTCCTTGATCTGCGCAAGACCGGCGATCACCCGGAAGGCGCTCTCCAGCTCGGTGTTCACCGGGTCGTAGTTGCCGAACTCCGCGACGGCCTGGATGAACAGACGCTGGGTTTCGATATCGAGGTACTCGCCCCCGGTGAATTGCCCGTCCGGGTTGGCAAGGAGGCCGGCGGCCAGCGCGGCATCCAGCGCCGGTGCCAGGTGGGCAGGCAGCCACGGCTGCTCCGGGCCGAGCAGGAAAGGCTGCTGGTCGCCGACGTGCCCGCCGCCCAGCCGGCTCACGAGGTCGCCGTTGATGCTGAAGTGGTTGTTCGGCACACCCGCGACGGTGTTCGGGTTGTAGCTGCCGTCGCGTTCGATGATCCCGTCGCGAACGCCCACGCCGTTGAAGGTTTCGAGCCGCCCGATCTGGTCCGGTGTGAGGAAGCCCTCCGCCAGTGCGTCGTAGACGAACATCTGCGCCAAGCCGCCGCCGAGGCTGTGGCCGGTGCTGATGACCTGTGCGTTGGGGTTCTGTGCAAGCTGCCGTGCGATCTCGTTGAAGACCATCTCCCGGTTGCCGCCACGGGCCGGGTCCCACTGGGGCAGAACCAGGCCCAGGTCGGCGTATGCGTCGGCGATGGGTGCGTTGAAGCCGTCGGCGCTGGTGCCACGGAAGGCGATGACGATGTCGCCGTTGCTGTCCGTGTAGACCGAAGCCTGGAAGCCGTTGGTGCCGTCGAGGCGGGTTTGGAGCGTCAGGCTGGGGTCGAGGTTCTGAGGCGGGCCGCTGTTGTAGCTGTCCTTGCTTGCCGAGAGCGCTGCGCCATGGTCGCCGGCCGCGGGCTGGTTCTGCTCGATGCCCACAAGCCCGTCGACGCCCGCCAGCCGCCGCTGGCCGGCCTCGGCTCGAAACGCACGCCTGTCCGCAGGTGTGCTTACCGGTGCCTCTACCGCAGTCGGAACGGTCGGAACGGTCGGGTCGTACCAGCGGTCGGCGGCGCGGAGCAGCAGGCCGTCGAGCCGCTGGCCGGTACCGACCTCCACGAACTGCTCCACCGCAGCCAGCGCCTTGCCGGAGACCTTCAGCTCGTACGTACCCGGGGCCAGGTCAAAGAACGCGAAGCGGCCTGCGGCGTCGGTCCGCGCCACCGTGCGGTCGCGTGCCGGCTCACCGGCGGCGACTTGCGGCACCGCGATGATCTGCTCGCCAGCCAGTGGCGTGCCAGTAGCCAAGTCCACCACCTGCCCGGCGACGGCGGCGAACGCGTCCGGCCGGAGCGACTCGAGCTCTGCAAAGACCAGCGCCCGTGCGTCGCGTGCCGGCGTGCCCTGGGCGGCCAGGCGGGCGGCCGTGGCATTGAGCTGCTTCACGAAATCACCCAGCGTCGCCGATGCCCCGCCGAGGTTCGCGACGTAGGCGTCGCGCTGGTGGGCCCAGACGCCCGCCGGCGTGGAGGCCGGGCGGAGCGTCTCGATGAACCGGGCGACGTCCAGCGGCGTCGGGTCGTCGACGGTGGCCACCTGCAGGCGGATGTCGATCGTCGTGGTGCTGCTCTGGAACGCCATCGGCAGCTTGACGCTCGTGCCGGGCTTGAGGCGGTCGGTGAAGCCGCTGTCCGGCGTGGCCAGCAGCAGCAGCTCGCCGGGCGCGCGGCCCTCGCCGGCGAGGCCGAACGGTGTGCCGGTGGGCGAAGCGAGCACCAACAGCGGCGTCGCGACGTCGCCGCCGCCGCTGTTGCCGTAGGTGAGCTGGAAGGTGTTGAGTCGGCCGGGCCGGACGCTGGCGGGCCCGTCGAGCGTGGCGACGAAACGACCGCCGGCGACGTTCGCGACGGTGAAGGCGTCGGCAAGCTGCGCGACGCCGCCGGTCTTGACGGCCCGCAGCCCGTAGCCGCCCGGGGCGACGCCGGCCAGATCGAATGTCGCCTCGGCCCGCGAACTGTCGGCAACCAGCACGTCGATCGAGGTCGCCAGCACGTTCCCGCCGGCGTCGATGACTTGGAACCTGGTGCCCAGGTCGAACTTCGCCCCTTCGACGGCGAGTGTCACCCGGCCGGCGTTGGCGACCGTGCCGGGCGTGGCACCGAAGATCTCAAAGTCCACCAGCCGGGCCGTCAGGTCGAAGGCCGTCGAGCCGGCCGGCACATCGGCGGCGCGGGCCGCGACGTAGTACGTGCCCGCCGCCGTGATCGGCACCACCACCCGCTGGGCCGCGCTGAACGGCTCGACTGAAGCAAAGTCGCTGTCCGTCCGCGAGGGCACGCGGCCCCGGGCAACGAACAGCTCCATGAACGCCTGCGGGTCGGCGGCGTTGAGTTCCAGCAGCAGCGTCTGCCCGGCGGCGACGTCGATGCGGTAGTACGCGGTCCGGCCGGTCGAGAGCGTGTCGCTCTCCGTCACTTCAAGCGTCAGCTGCTCGGCGTCGAGCGTCACGCTGTCGAGGCTCGCAGAGACGTTGTTGGTCTCGTCGATCTCGGCGATGTTGTTGCGGATGTCCGAGCGGATGATGACGCGGTATTCGCCCGGCAGCACGCCCGGCAGCGCGGCCGTGACCGTCTGGCTGTAGCTGCCGCCGGCCGGCACGTCGCCCGAGCGCGTCACCCGTGCGAACAGCGGGTCGTTGATGTCCCACGTTTCGTCGGCGGAGAGGTAGATCGAGTCGGACCAGGTCCCGCGGGCGGCGTTCTGGCCTTCGTTGCGAACGGTGTACGTGATCGTCGCGTCCTGCCCCGGCACGCCGTTCACCGGCACGGTGATCGTACCGACGACCAGGTCGGCCGGGGGCGTCAGCTCCACGTTCGTCACGCCGGCGTCGAAGCCCGTGTTGTTCAGCGTCGCGGTGCGCTCGTAGACGCGGTTGGTCGAGTCGGCGACGACGAAGACGTAGTACGGCCCGGCCAAACCCTCCGGCACGTTCACCGTACCGGTCGCGGTGTAGCTGTCGCCCGCGGCCAGTGTTCCGTCACGGCGGACGGCACCGAGGCTCACGTCCGTCGCCTTGTCGAACACCTGGTCCAGCGAGAGGTAGACGTTGTCGAACCAGGAACCGCCGGTGCCGACGGCATCGGCACCGCCCTGGTTCTGCACCGTCCAACTGAGCGTGAGCGTTCGGCCGCTGAAGGCGGTCGGCGGCGCATCAACGTTGGTGACGGCCAAGTCCGCCACGGGGCTGAGCGCGATGCTGGTGGTTGCCGGTGCCGCGGCGTCGTTGTTGGCGGCCGGGCCGGTTTCGCTCACGCGATTGTTGGCGTCTGCCCGCACCACGACGGTCCAGGTGCCCGAGAGATCGATCGGCAAAGTGAAGGTGCCGGCGGCGTCGTAGCCGGTGCCGGTGGCGAGGTTGCCGTTGCGCTGCACGGAGCCCAGCAGCACCGCCCCGCCGCCGACGGTGCCGTCGGGGCTGAGGTAGACGCTGTCGGACCAGTAGTTGCTCGTGGTGGCGGCGACGCCGATGTTGTCGACGCGCCAGGTGACGGTGATCGGCTGGCCGCTGGCCGCCGCCGCGGGGGCGACGACGTTGCTCGCCACAAGGTCGGGCAACACGCCGGTGCCCGGTTCGCCGCCGCCGGGCGGGTTGCTGCCGGCCGGCGGCAGCACCTCGAGGGTGGCGAGTGGCGAGACGTTGTTCGCCTCGCCGGCGAGCGTTTCAGTCTGTCGGCCGTTGGCGTCCGTGCGGATGAAGACGAAGTACTGCCCAGGCGGCAGGTCTGCGGGCACGACGGCGTTCAGGCCGGCCACCGCGTAGCCGCCGCCGGCCGGCACGGCCGCCGACCGGGTGATGTTCGCCACTTGCACGTCGTTGCCGTTGCCAATAACGACGTCCGGTGAGAGGAAGACGGCGTCCTGCCAGCTGCCGGCATAGGTGGCACCGGCACCGACGTTCTGCACGCCGAAGCTCACCGTGAAACCCTCGCCGGCGCGAACCTGCGTCGGGACTGTCGGGGCCGCCGGTACGACAAGGTCCGGCCGGTCGATGATGACGCTCATGGCCGAGGCGCTTCGGCCGGTGTTGTTGGCATTATCGACCTCGAAGACCACGTCCTTGGCATCGCTGACGACGAAGGCGTACCACTGGCCGGTGAGATCGATGGGGAGCGTGAATGTCGCCTGCCGGCTCTCGGATTCCAGCGGGTCGAGCACGCCGAAACGGTTCCGCTCGCCGAGCTTCAACGCCGTTGCCGTGTCGAGTGTCGGCGCGTTCGACAGGTAGAACGCGTCGGTCCAACTGCTGTTGGGCGTGGCGGTCGGGCCGTAGTTGGTGACCTCGTAGTTGATCGTCAGATCGCGGCCGGCACCGACGGTGGCCGGCACGGTAACGACGTCCACCTCCAGGTCCGGCGGGGGCGTAAGCACGACCTGGACCGGCGTCGTCCGGGCGGTGACGTTGTTGTCCTCGAAGATGTCCTCGAAGACCTGGTTCGCCTGGTCCGTCTCGACGATGACAAAGAATGTCCCCGCAACGCCGATCGGCAGCGTCACCGGGAAGTCCTGCACGCGGTAGCTCTCGCCGCCTTCGAGCGCGCCGCTGCGGTTGCGGTCGGCCAGGACGATGTCACCGGCGTCGAGGGTCTCGTCGGTGCTCAGGTAGATGCGGTCGCGCCAGTTCGTCTGCAGCGTTCGGCCGGTACCGGCGTTCAGCACCGTCCAACTCACGAGCATCGGCTGGCCGCTGAAGACGGTCTGCGGCGTGTTAACGTCGGCAACCTGCAGGTCGGGCGGCGGGGTGAGCGAGACGATTGTCGGGCCGCCGACGGCGCTGTTGTCGTCCTCGTTCGTGAACTCGAAGACCTGATTCGCGCCGTCCGCCACAATGATGAACCACCGTGGCCCGCTGATGCCCTGCGGCATCGTGACTTCAAGCTGGCTGACGTAGCTGTCGCCGGCGGCAAGGAAACTCGGGTTTGTCGCCGAGCCCAGCAGCATGTCGCCGGCGTCAAACACAGCGTCGGTAGAAAGGTACACGCGGTCGATCCAGCTCGGCGTATTGGTCGAGCCGGTGCCGGTGTTCGTCACCGTCCACTCCACCACCGCCTTCTGGCTGCTGAAGGCCGTGGCCGGGGCGCGCACGTCCGTCACCTGCAGGTTCGGCAACGGCTGGAGCACCACGTCGATCGGCGAGGTTGAGATGGCCGTGTTGTTCTGCTCGGCGTCGAACTCCTCGATCGTGTCTCTTACGTCGGTCCGCACGACGACCCACCGGTTGCCGCTGAGCGTCGCCGGCAGCGTGACGGCCTGCGTACGGCTGACGCTCTGCCCCGCCGGCACGACGCCGGTGAAGGCAAAGTCACCCAGGAAGCTGTCGGAGCCGATGACGGCGTCGTCGCTGAGCCACACGCGGTCTTCCCACGTGCCGACGGCGTCGGCGGTGCCGGCGTTGGTGAGCGTCCATGTCAACTGGACCTGTCGGCCGCTGATCGCCGAACTCGGCACGACGATCGAACTGACGACCAGGTCCGGCAGGGCCGGCCTTTCCAGCGAGACGGCCGCCGTGGCGCGTACATTGTTCGCTTCGTTGCTCTCGGGCTGCGTGCCCAGGGCGTCGGTCCGCACGAGCACGTACCAAGTGCCGGCCGGCAGGGTCAGGTCCAGCGGGATGGTGACGTTCTCGTTCCGCGTGTACGAACCGCCGGCGGCCAGCGGGACGCTCGTGGCGGCGTAGGTGCCCAGCAGGCGGTCGCCGGCGTCGAAGACAGGGTCCGTCGAGAGGTAAACGCGGTCGCTCCAGCCTTCCACGGCCGGGTCGGTGCCCAGGTTCGTCACGGTCCAACTGACGGCCAGCGTCTGGCCGAGCGTTCCGGCGGCCGGGGCCGTGGCGGCGGTCACGGACAGGTCCGGCGACTGCACGTCGACACTGGCGACATAGCGGTCGTCGGGCACTTCTCCGCCGATGCCGTCGCCGTCCTGGTCCATCAGGTTGCCGCTGACGTCCGCGATATTCGGGCCGATCACCAACGTGTAGACGCCACGGGCCGACTGCGGATTGAAGGTGACGGTGTACGTGTCGCCGGTGCCGCTGACGCCTGTGATGGCCGAGCCGAGGTTCACGCCGCCGGGCCCGGTGAAGCTGAAGACGTCGGCCGTGGTGAACGTCGACGGGTCGATCGGTTCGTCGAAGACGAAGGTCAGGCTGCTGAAGGGTGCCGAGCCTTGCGTGGCCGGCTGCTGCTGCACGATACGCGGGCCGGTGCGGTCGATGGTGAACCCGGCGGTGAACGCCGGCACGCCGCGGCCGGCCAGGTCGAGCACCGCGCCCTCGGCCAGCGTGTAGGCATAGCCCCCCTCGACGTCCGGCAGGTCGAGGGTGAAGCGGACGGTGCGGCCGTCGAGGATCTCGACCGCCGTCGCAACGCCGCCGCCAGTGAGCGTCAGGTCACCGGCCTCGAGCGTGTCGAGCCGAACCGGGGCGGAGAAGCTCAGCTCCAACGTCGTGGGCGCAACAGGGCGATTGGTGCCGTCCGGGAGGCTCGTGGCGGTGACGGTGGCGGCCGAACCCTGTGCCGGCGTCGCGCCTGCCACCTGCACGGTGTAGCTGCCGCCGTCGCCGATCACCACTGCCGTGTAGATGCCCGCCCCGCCGGCCGGCACGACGTAGGTGACCTGGGCGTTGACGCCGTCGGCGGCGGAGTTGTCATCGACGGCCACCAGCAGGCCCTGCGGGTTGTAAAGCTCCAGCCGCAGGTCCGGCGGGCTCAGCGGGAAAGGCGTGGCGGTGGTAATGACCAGCACGTCCTGCTCGGCGGCGGCAAAGGCGTAGCCGTCGCCCGACTCCACGTCGGCACGGAGGTTGTCCAGCTCGGCGTTGTCACCGCCGACGCCGCCGGCAATGACGTAGGCGATGTCGCGGCTCGGCCGGCTGACGGTCATCGTCCGCGGCACGCCCGCCGGCCCGGCGGCGGGCGTGTTGAACGTCTGGATGAGCATCCCGGCGGCGTCGTATGCCTCCAGCCGGCCCGGGTCGGAGCTATCGTTGCCGATGATGTCGATGGAGACGTTCGAGACCGGCCGGTCGAAGTCGACGCGCAGCCGCGTGTTGCCGTCGAAGAGCGTTTGGCCGTTCGCCGAGAAGACGTTGGTGCCGGTGCTGGGGCTCGCGCCGGCTGCCGCGGTGACGGGCGTGCTCGTGCCGTTGATGCTGAGCGTGATGCCGGGGAACAGGTCGTTCAGCACCGTACCGGGTGCGAAGCCGTCGGCGTCGAAGCTGCGACTCGCCCCTCCGACGGCGTCGTTGCCCGCCAGCCCGCCGAGGCCGGCCAGCGTGCCGCCCAGCGGCGTGCCGACGCCGACGCCGCCGTTCGGCTCGACCTCGAGGCTCGCACCCACGACGGCGGCAAGGTGGTACTCGCCCGTGGAACCGACCATACGCACCTGGTACGTGCCGGCGGCATCCGCGATGAAGCCGGAGAGTGCCGCAACGCCCGCGTCCGTACCGGAACCCGCGCCGGCCGAGGCAAGCCGAACGCCCGCCGGCGAGTAGAGCTCGAGGCTTGCCCCGTCCAGCGCGCCGGCGGCAAGGGCCGCGGCCTGCAGATCGAGCTGGTCGCCGGCGAGCAGGTCGATCGCATAATAGCCGTCCGCCTCCGCAATCGCCGCGAAGCGGTCGGCGACGCCGACGTTCACCAAGCTGCCGGCAAGGCCCAGAGCGGCCGCCGGCGTTTCATTGCCGCTCGCCAGGAGCGCGCCCAGAACGGCCTCTACCGTGTAGCCGCCGGCGCCCGCCTCGGCCGAAACACGCATCGTCATCGCGCCCGCGGCCGGCGTTCCGGCCGGCAGCACGACCGCCTCGCCAGGCAGGCCCGTCGCGTCGGCCACGACGGTGTCGCTCGAGTCGAGCACTTCCAGCTTCAGCGCCGCCGCCGCGTCGGCGGGAATCAGCCGAAGCGTCAGCAGCCACGCGCCGGGGTTGTCGAAGGTGAACGAATCGACGTCGAGCCCGTCGGACAGCGAGCCGGCCGCCGCCGAGCGGTACGTGAAGCCGCCCACCGGCTCGACCCCAGTGAAGGCCGGCATCGCCAGCTCGTCGATGTCTACGGTGAATGGCAGCACGAAGTCGCCGCCGGGCGTGTTGCCCGCAAGCAGGTTGCCACGGCGGTCGCGGAAGGCGTCGGCGGCGCTGGTGAGCGTCAGCTCGTAGCTGCCCTCCGGCAGGGCGGCGAAGCTGAGCGTCAGCAGGCTCGCGGCCGCGTCGTAGGCGAACGTCGCCGGCGTGTACGGCGTGCCGGTGGCGGTGTCGATGAGCGCCACGTCGGCCGAGTCGAGCCCGGTGGCGTCGAGTTCTTCGCTGAAGGTCACGGCGATCGTCAGCGGCCCCGGCTGGAGCCTCTGCCCGGGGGCGGGGGTCGTGGCCGTGACGGTCGGGGCGGATGCGTCTGCGTCGAATGTCGCGGCGAACGGGGCGACCGGCAGGCCGTCGATGCTCAGCACGCCCGCAAGCTGCACGTCGTAAAGCCCGTCGCCGGCGGCCGTGTTGCTGATGTCGAACTCGACCGTCTGCCCGTCGACGATGGTGAACCCGGCGGCGGAGACGCCATCGACTGTCAGGCTCGCGCCCGAAAGGCTCGAAAGGAGCACCGGCCGGCTGAAGCTGATGCGGTACGTGTCCGGGAACGCAGAGAGCAGCGCGCCGTCCGCCGGGTCGAGGGGGGTGGCCGTCGCCGCGTCCGCGGGGGCGGCACCGCTCACCTGGAGCAGGTACGGCCCGGCCGCGTCGGCGCTGGTCACGCGGAGGAAGTAGACGCCGTCCGCGGCGGGCGTGAAGCCCAGCACGGCGTTGCGGCCGTCGGGGGCGCTGTTGTCGTCGGCGGCCAGGACATTGCCGTCGGCGTCGAGCAGTTCGAGAACCGGGTCGACGATGTTGGTCGGTTCGCCAGGCGCGTCGCCTGGGGTGGCGGTGGTGGCCGTGAACGGCACGCCGGCGGTGAGGTTCACGCGGTACAGGTCGACGCCGCCGCCTGTCTCGGTCGCGCCGGAGACCTCGTCGAACAACGCGTCGGCGAGGGTCGTGCTGCGCTCGACCAGGAGCACCGCGACGCCGTCGGTCGATTCGCCGGGCGTAAGCGTGCCGAAGTTGAAGGCGATGTTCAGCGAGACGTCACCGGACGTACCGTTGGGGTCGACCGGCGAGTTGATGACGTCAAACGGGTTGGAGACGTTGAAGCCTTCAATCGACACCGTCGCCCGCGGGTCGAGCGAGCCCAGGCCCATCGTCAGGCCGCCGGGGTAGGTGCTGTTGATGTTGTGCGTCCGGCCGAACTTGAAGTCGCGCAGCACGTCGTTGCGTGTGCTGAAGGAGAGTTGGTCGGTGTCGTAGTTCTCCAGCGAGGCGACATTGTTGAGGGTTGCCGCGGAGATGTTGGTCAGCCGGGTGGCGATGAAGGCGTGCCGGTCGCCGCGATTGAACGCGATGACGCGTTCGAGCTGGAGGTTGCCGCCGACGACGCCGGTGATGCGTGCTGCCAGCAGGTCGCCGTCGGAGATGTCCTCGATGATGACGTTGAAGGCGCGGCCGCCGGCCGGCTGGTTGTTCTGGAACGAGCTGCCGTCGCGGGCGATGCTGAATGCGGCCTGCGGCGTTCCGGGCGTAAGGAACTCGATGCCGTCGAACCGGAACCCGACGCCGCCGCTGCTCTGCACGAGGCTGCCGTCGGCATTGATGCCGATGCTGATGTCGTCGCCGGCCAGAAGGATGCCGCCGGTGACGACCGGGCCGCTTCGGCCGAACAGGTCGCTGCCGAGGTAGCCGAGTGTGGCCGGCGAGGCAAGTGGCTTGGCGGCGGCGAGGCTGCTGTTCGGCTCGATCTCGAACGTACCGCCGCGAGTGGCCAGCAGCACGTAGTTCTCCGCGGCCGCACCGCTCACCCGCAACACGTACCGCCCTGCCGCCGGCGCAACGAACGGCGAGATATGGCTGGCGAAGTCCGTCGAGCCGCCGACGCCCACCGCCAGCGGCGTGCCGGCGTCGTCGAGCAATTCGAGGCGCAGGCCGGCCGGGCCGCTCACGCCGAACGTCGCCGCTTCGCCGGCGGCCAGCTCGATGGCGTAGTGGTCCACGTCCGCGGCGTCGGCGAGCGTGCCGACCACGGCCGCACGCTCCACCGGGCTGGCGAGCGTGACGATATCCGGTGCCAGGTCCTGCGCTGCGGCGGCGGTGTCGTTCGCCGGGCCGCCGGCGGCTTCGGCCTCGAAGCCGGCGTTAACCACCACCCGCACCGCGTAGTCCCCCGTGCCGGCGAGGCTCACGGCGTCGATCTGCCAGGTGCCTGCCGTAGACACCTGCACCGGGCCCAGCAGGATCGGCTCGCCGTCGATTGATGCGTCGGCCGTGGCAACGACGCTTCCGTCGGGGCCCGTCAGCGACAGCCGCCCACGGACGGCCGGGTCGAGGGGCTCGAAGATCACCGCCAGCGTCTGCCCGGCTTCCAGGTCGAGGGTGAAACCGTCTTCGTCGCCGAGCGTTCCGAAGTTGCCGGCGGCCGTCTGCTCATACGCCAGCGAACCGGGGGCCCCGAGCGGGTTCAGCGGCGTCGGCACGGCGACGACGGCGTCATCGACGTTGAAGTTCAGCACGAACGCGTCGCCGCCGACGCCATCGCCCGAGGGCAACGGGAAGCTGGGCCCACCGTCGAGCCGGTTGCCCAACTCGTCCTGGATTTGCCCGAAGCCGGCCAGCAGCTCCAGTGTGTAGCTCCCCTCCGGCAGGGACCCGAAGCTGAGGGTAAGCGTGTTCGTCGTGGCGTCGAAGTCGAAGCCGTTTACGGCAAAAAGTGTTCCCCCGGTGTTACGCAGGCGGAAGTCGCTGGGGTCGAGCACGCCGGTGTTGATCGGCTCGCTAAAGGTGATGTCGATGTCCCGCGGCCCGCTGCCGACGGTGCCGCCCTCCGGGATGCTCGTCGCGACGACGACAGGGGAGGTGGTGTCGATTTCGAACGTGTTCGTCAGCCCCGCGTACGGCTCACCGTCGAGGCCGAGGATCACACCCGGCGCGATCTCGACGGTGTAGATGCCGTCGCCGGCTTCAAGGCCGTTGATGTCAAACTCGATGGTTCGGCTGTCGTAGAGGTACAGCTCCGTCGCCGGCTGGCCGTTGACGGTGAGCGACGCGGCCGACAGGCCGTCTACGCGGATGGGCCGGTCGAACTCGATGTAGACCCAGCCGGGCCAGCCGGTGAGCCGGTCGCCGTCGGCAGGGTCGATGTAGCTGACTTGCGGTGCCGCGGCCACCGCCTGCGCGCCGGCCAGCCGCATGGCGACCTGCCCCGCGCCGGCCTCGGCGAAGATGCGGGCCTCGAACCGCCCCGCCTGCCCCGCCGGCACCGTGTAGGACAGGAACGCATTCACGCCGTCGGCGGCGCTGGCGGCGTCGGTGATGAGCGAGCCGTCGGGCAGGCGCAGCTCCAGCCGCGGGTCGAGGGTGTTCACCGGGCGGCCGGCGGCGTCGCCGGGCGTGAAGGTTTCGAGCGTGAAGGTCTGCCCTTCGCCGGCATCGAAGTAGAAGGTGTTCGTCGCGTCGCCGGGGCCCGTGAGGCGGCCCAGGAGCGTGACGTCGCCGGCCGGAGCTTCCACGCCCTGGCCTGCGTCGTGGTCGAGCACGCCGCCGCGGACGACGGTCAGGTCGTACACGCCGCCGCCGTTCACCTCGATGATGTACCGCCCCGCCGCGGGCGCGACGAAGCCGTCGATTCGCACGTCGCCCTGAAAGTCGTAGGTGCTCAATGCAATCGGGTCACCGGCGTCGTCCAGCAGCCGCAGGGCGTCGATGAAGCTCGTCGAAACGGCGGCGAAGGAGAGCACCTCGCCGGCGGCCAGGTCCACCGCGTAGAGGTCGGTCTCGCCGAAGGTCATCTCGCCGCGGACGGTCAGCCGCTGGCCGCCGAGCGCACCGGGACCAATGGGCCGCAGTTGCGGCGTCAGGTCGGTCGCGTCGGCGGCAGTGTCGTTGAGCGTGGCGCCGTCCGGCTCGTTCTCGCGGATCGCGTCGATCAGCAGCTCGATGCCGTACGTGCCGGTGCCCGCCAGGGACGTCACGCGAACCTGCAGCGTTCCCCCGGCGGCGAGGTGGCCGTTGATCACCATCCGTTCGCCCGCGGCGGTCGCCTCGGCGGTGGCCAGCACGGTGTCGGCGGCGTCGAGCAGTTCCAGCCGGGCCTGTGCGGCGACGGCCTCCAGTTGCAGTGTCACCAGCCGGCCTGCTTCGACGTCGAACGTGAACGTGTCGACGTCGCCGACGTTATTGAACCGGCCGCCCCGCCCGGCGACCTCGGCACCCGAGCCGCGCACGCCGGCGGGGATGCCCATCGGGAAGGCCGATACCGTGTAATCGACCGCGAAGCCGAGGACGAAGTCGCCGCCGGTGCCGACCCCGCTGCCGTCGAGTGCGTTGCCGACCAGGTCCTGCGCGGCGTCCGGGCCGGCGGCGAGTGTCAGCGTGTAGTCCCCTTCGGGCAGGTTGGCGTACTCGGCGGCTAGGAGCGTGCCGGCCGCGTCGAGTGTGAAGCTCGCCGGCGAAAAATTCTGGCCCGTCGTGGCATTCACGAGGCTCAGATCGGCGGCGTTAAGGGTCGTCGGGTCGAGAGGTTCGCTGAAGCTGATGCTCACCGGCAGCAGGCCCGGGGCCACGACTTCGGCCTCGGCCGGGGAGCTTGCCGTGACGGTGGGGGCGGTGCCGTCGAGCGTGAAGGAGGCGGCCAGCGCGGCCGAAGGCGTGCCGTCCAGGGCTCGGACGGCCCCGGCGGCGAGGGTCGCGGCGTACGTGCCGTCGCCGGATGCAAGGCCCGTGAGGTCGAAGGCGAGCGTGCGGGCGTCGACAACCGAAACGCCGACGGCCGGCTGGCCGTCGAGGGTGAAGTCGGCCGGCGAGATGCCGTCGGCCCGCACGGGCCTGTCGAACGTCACCAGGTAGCTCGCCGGAAAGGTGCGGACCGTGTCGCCGTCGGCAAGAAGCGGCGTGGGCAAGGGGACGACCGCGGCCGGCGTGCCGGTCGCGCCGACGACGGCCAGCGTATAGTCCCCGGTGCCGGCGGCGGGCCGCAGCAACACCGAGTAGCTGCCGGCCTGGCCCGCCGGGACGGCGTAGTTAAGCAGCGCGTTTCGGCCGTCGGCCGCGCCGCCGGTGTTGGTCGCGACGAGCGTGCCGGCGGGGTCGAACAGTTCCAGCACGGGGAAGAGGCTGTTGCCCGGCTCGCCGGGCGCATCACCTGGCGTGGTGGTCGACAGCGTGAGCGTGTCGCCTTCGGCGGCATCGAAGCGGTAGCGGTCGCCGGCGTCGAAGGAGACGCGGAGGTTGTCCAGCTCGAGCGTCTGCCCGCCGGTGCCGCCGGCACGGATGTAGGCGATGTCCGGCACAGAGCGGCTGAGTGTGAGCAGACGCGCCACGCCGACCGGCCCGTTTGTAGCCGTCACGACGCGCTGCAGCAGCGTGCCGTCGGCGGCGTACGCGCTGATGAAGCCCGGGTCGCTGGAATCGTCGGCGATGAACTCGAGGCTCACCTGCAACGCCGGGCTGCTGAACGTCGCCTGCAGCAGCCGGTTGCCGGATTCGATGAAGATGCGGTCGGTGCCGGTCGCGAACACGTTGCCGCGGGCGCTGCTCACACCCGACGGCCGCGCAGTGATCGGCGTCGTCGGGCGGTTGACGGACGTGAGCGTGACACCCGGCAGCACGTCGGTCAGCACCGTGTCGGCCGGGTAGTTGTCCGGCAGAATGGATTGCTGCACCGCCTCGATCCGACCGACGGCGACGCCGCGGCCGGCCAGCGGCACGCCGTCGACGCTCGGCTCGATGTCCGCCGCCGCCCCGTCGAGCACCAGCAGCCCGTAGCTGCCCTCGGCACCCAAAACGCGGACGAACAGCGTGCCGGCGGCGTCCGGTACGAAGTTGTCGATGAGGAGTTGCTCAAGCCCCGCCCCGGCAGGCTCGCCCAGGGCGACGACGTTGCCGCCGGCGTCGAGCAGCTCCAGGCCGCGGCCCACGCCCGACTCCAGCACGAGCGACACACCCCGCCCCGCGGCGGCGTTCATAGCGAATACGTCGGTGTCACCGGCGGCCAGTTCCCCCAGCACGCCGGCCGAACGCGCGCCCGTCGGCAGCGGCGCGAACAGCGGCTCGAGGTCCTGCGCGTCGACGACGAGGTCGTTGCTCACGCCGCCGGCGGACTCGGCCTCGAAGGCGGCGTCCACGGCCACATCGATGCGATAGGCCCCGTCTCCGGCGAGGCTTTCGGCCTGAAGGGTCCAGTCGGCGGCGGTCGACTTGAACGTCGGCGTGATGACGACCGGCTCGCCGGCGGCCGGGGCGTCGGCCGAGGCGACGGGCGTGCCGGCGTCGTCGAGCAGCGTGAGCCGTGCCTGCACCGACGGGTCCGTGGGGCGGAGCACGAGGGTGAGCCGGCGGCCGGCCTCGACCGGGACGGCGAACGTGTCGGTCTCGCCGGTGGCGGCGAAGTCGTCGTCGAGGAAACTCGTGGCCGCCAGCGAGCCGTGCGGCGCGGCCGGCTCGAACGGTTGGGCGAAGGCGAGGTAGACGCGTCTTTCGAGCGTCTCGACCGCCTTGGCACAGGAGGAACGGATCAGCGAACGTGCCCTGGCAGCCCCGGCACCCGGACGATCGGCAGCTTGTTCCATGTGCGGGCTTGTACCTGTGTCTCCAAGGCGGCGGCAACAGGCCACCAAAGCTTTACCGAGATTTGCAGCTGGCCCTGACGAATTGCAGATTGCGTGACATTCGTGTCGAGCCCAATGGGCCGCAAGTCGGCACCATCGCCAGGCGCAGCCCGGTGCGGCCCGACATGCTGACGCGGCGCGAGAGGCTCAGGCGGCGGGGTTGTCGAATCGCTCGCGGCGGTACCCGCCCGCTGGAGGCCGTCCGACTGACAAAACCAAGGGCACCCTGACCGGCGGCCAGGGTGCCCTTTCGTGTTGCCAGACTCAGCCGGGCGACATGCAGGCCGGGCCGGCCTTACTTGCCGGGAGCTTCGGCTCGAGTCGCCTCGCGACGGGGACGGTCGGTTCAGGCCTTGGCCTTTTCCAGCACTTCGTCCAGGCCGCCGGCGTAGAGGAAGTTGGCTTCGCCCACTTTGTCGGCCTCGCCGGCGAGGATGCGCTCGAAGCTGCTGAGCGTCTCGTCGAGCTTGGTATAGTTGCCGCTCTTGCCGGTGAAGACCTCGGCCACGAAGAACGGCTGGCTGAAGAACCGCTCGATCTTGCGGGCCCGGCTGACGATCAGCTTGTCTTCCTCGGACAGCTCGTCGATGCCTAGGATCGCGATGATGTCCTGCAGGTCGCGGTACCGCTGCAGCATCGTCTGCACCTGGCGGGCGATGTCGTAGTGCCGCTGACCGACGATGCCGGGGTCCAGCGCGCGGCTGTTGCTCGCCAGGGGGTCCACGGCCGGGTAGATGCCCTTGGCGGCGATGCTCCGCTCGAGGTAGATGAACGAGTCCAGGTGGGCGAACGCGTTGGCCGGGGCGGGGTCCGTCGGGTCGTCGGCGGGCACGTACACCGCCTGCACGCTGGTGATGGCGCCGCTCTTGGTGCTGGTGATCCGCTCCTGAAGTTCGCCCATCTCCGTCGCCAGCGTCGGCTGGTAGCCGACGGCGGAGGGCATGCGGCCCAGCAGCGCGCTCACCTCGGCGCCGGCCTGCGTGAACCGGAAAATGTTGTCGATAAACAGCAGCGTGTCGGCACCCGACTCGTCACGGAAGTACTCGGCCATCGTCAGCGCGGACAGGGCCACGCGCAGGCGGGCACCCGGCGGCTCGTTCATCTGGCCGAAGACCATCACCGTCTGGTCGATGACCTTCTTGCCGGTGTCGCCGATGGCCGTCTCCTGCATTTCCAGCCAGAGGTCGGTGCCTTCGCGGGTGCGTTCACCGACGCCGGCGAAGACGGAGTAACCGCCGTGCTCCCGGGCGATGCGGGCGATGAGTTCCTGAATGATGACGGTTTTGCCCAGCCCCGCCCCGCCGAAGAGGCCGGCCTTGCCGCCGCGGATGAAGGGGGTGAGCAGGTCGATGACCTTGATGCCGGTCTCAAAGACCTCGGCCTTGGGGGTGAGGTCGGAGAACTCAGGCGGCTCGCGGTGGATGGGCATGCGCTTCTGGGCGTTGACCGGGCCGCGGTTGTCGATCGGGTCGCCCAGGAGGTTGAAGACTCGGCCGAGGGTCTCGACGCCGACGGGCACGGTCACGGGGCCGCCGGTGTCCTCGCAGGCCATACCGCGGCGCAAGCCGTCGGTCCCGCCGAGCGCGACGGCCCGGACGCGCCCGCCGCCCAGGTGCTGCTGCACCTCGCCGGTGAGGTGGATCGTCAATTCCTCCGACTCGAAATCGATACGGACGGCGTTGTAGATGGCCGGCATCTGGTTCTCGGGGAACTCGACGTCGAAGGTAGATCCGATGACCTGAACGATCTTTCCATTGGCGGGCATGTGGGCTCCTGTATGCGTCCTGACACGGCTAAGGTTCCGGATTGTAAGAACCGCAGGCCGACCGGCAAGCCGAGCGCCTTCCGGCGACTTCACGACGTGCTCGCGGCCGTCTTTCCTGGCGGGGTGGTTCATACCGCCGGCTTGTGACGGGCCCGCCGCCCCGTCAGAATCGCACGGATGGGCGTTTCAGCACACCTTCCGTCCGCCCGGCAGTCAGCCCCCGACAACGTGCCACGCCTTCGCCTGGTCATCCTCGCGGCCACGCCGACGCCGTACTTCGACCACCTGCACCGCCGACTCGCCGCCGAGGTCCCGCGACTCGACCTGCACGTGCTCTACACCCACGCCCGCCCCGGCTGGCCGATGACGGACGTGCCCGGCGTGCGGCAGAAGGTTATGCACCGTGTCGAGACCGACTGGGACCCGAGCTTCAAGGCGAAAGTCGAAAATTGGCGGCTGGGCAAGCGGCTCATCGGCGAGTTGCGGCGGCTCGGGCCCTCGGCCGTCGTCGTCAACGGCTACGCCGACCCGTCCCGCTGGCGGGTGCTGGCCTGGTGCCGGCGGAACCGCGTGCCGGCGTTCGCGTTCACCGACGCCAACGTCGCCGGAGCGCAAACGGCCGGGCGGCGGGCATGGGTCAAGCGGCGGTACATCGGGCTGATCGATACCAGCCTGGCCGGCTGGCTCGGCTGCGGGCGGCTGACGCTCGGCTACCTGCAGGCCTTCGGCGTCGATCCACGCCGCGTCGTGCCCGCACCGTACGAGCCTGCCTACGACCGCATCGACGCCATGACGTCCGAAGAAGTCGCCCGGCGGACCGCGGCCCTGGGCCTGCCGGCCGGGCGGACGCTGGCCGTCTGCAGCGGACGCATGGTCCCCAGCAAGCGCCACGACCGCGCGCTGGCCGCCTTCGCCGCCGTCGCCGAACGTCGGCCGGAACTGGACCTGGTGCTGCTGGGCGACGGCCCGGAGATGCTCCGGCTCCGGGCGGCCATTCCCGAAAACCTCGCCGGGCGCGTACACCTGCCGGGCTTTGTGCAGGACGAGCGGGACGTGTTTGCCGTCTACCGTCGCTCGGCGGTGCTGATCCACGTGCCGGACCACGAGCCGTGGGGGCTTGTCATCAACGAGGCGGCCTGGGCGGGTGCAGCACTGGTCTGCACGGACGTCGTCGGTGCCGCCGCCGAGCTGCTGCAGGACGGCGTCAACGGGCACGTCGTGCGGCACGGTCCGGATGAAGCGGCGACCGCCGCCGCCGTCGAAGCCCTTCTGAAGACGACTGACCCGGCCCGGCTGGCGGCCTACCAGGCGGCGTCGCGGAATTGCGTGGCGGCATGGCGGGAAGCGGCGGACCCGGTGGCGGGCATACGGCAGTCGCTACACGCCGCCGGCCTGCTTCCCGGTGACGACCCGACCACGAGCCAAGACACATCAGAGAAGTAAGCGCAAGCCGCGCAGGCCCACACGGCGTGCAGTGCCCGGAGACAACAATCCGCCCGCCCACAGGCCAAAGCCTATGGGACGGGCGGGGCGACAGGGATCCGTAACAGTCTCCCCCTGAGACGCCTGCAGTCTATACATTGGCGCAAGTCCATTCCAGCCATCGACATGCGAAATGACTGTTTTTCTGCAAAAGTTTTTTCGATGGACGTCTTCCCAAACACATAGCTGTGGCCGGTGCGATTGATAAACGCAATGATTCACGCGTACCGGACTGGCCCTTCACCGACAGGCGTTCCATGAACTGGCTCAACTACCACCACCTGCTCTACTTCTGGACGGTCGTCCGGGCCGGCGGCGTGACGCGGGCGGCAGAGCAGTTGTCCATCAGCCAGCCGACCGTCTCGACCCAGCTCAAGCAGCTCGAAAAGTACGTCGGCGAGAAGCTCTTCGAGCGGTCGCAGCGGAAGCTGGAACTGACCGAGATGGGCCGGACCATCTACGGTTACGCCGACGAGATTTTCCGGCTCGGACACGAACTCGACGACGTTATCCGCCGTCGCCCCACCACCGGGCCGCTGCGACTCGGCGTCGGGCTCACCGGCAGTGTGCCCAAGCTCGTCGGCCGACAGCTGATCGAGCCGGCGCTGAAGCTCTCGCAGGACATCTACCTGGACCTTTGCCAGGGCACGGCCGAGGCACTCGCGGCACAACTGGCCGACTTTTCACTCGACGTCGTCCTGGCCGACGAACCGCCGCCTCGCGACTCGCCTACCCCCATCTTCGGGCGACCCCTCATCGACTCGGGCGTCAGCGTCGTGGGGAGCCCGCGGCTCATCCAGCGTCACCAGGGCCGCTTCCCCGCCTGCCTGAACGATGCACCCCTGCTCCTGCCGGCAACCGGCTCACCACTGCGAAAGGCGCTGGACGTCTGGCTGGCGGAGCAACAAGTCCGGCCGAGGGTCGTCGGGGAAATGCAGGACACCGCCATGCTCAAAGCCTTCGGCGAAACCGGCTTCGGCTTCTTCCCCACACTCACCATTATCGAGAAAGACGTCTGCAGCCAGTACGACGTCGCACTGCTGGGACGCACCACCGCCGTCAGCGAACGCTTTTACGCATGGAGCGTCCAACGCAAGGTGGAGCACCCGGCCGTCGTGGCCATCTGCAAGTCCCGGACCGACAACCAGGGAACAACACCCCCCGACAACGGCCACGCCCCCGCCGAATCCTCCCGCCTCAAGCACGCCTGAGACACGCCGGCGGCACGCCCGCAACACGTCAGGCCGGCCATGCAAAAACCCATGCGCACTGCGTTTGGGCCACAATGGCCACTTCGATACACTCCGCTTCATGAACGTACTCGTCGCAGGCGGTTGTGGTTATATCGGCTCGCACACGGCCAAGCTGCTCAAGGAGCACGGGCACAGCGTCGTCCTCTACGACAACGCGGAGCGCGGGCACGACGTCGTCGCCGGCCTGCTGGACCTGCCCCTCGTCGAGGCGGACCTGGACGACAAGGCCGCCCTGCTCCACGCCCTGGACAAACACCAGATCGAGTGCGTCATGCACTTTGCCGCCTACGCGTACGTCGGCGAGAGCGTGCAGAAGCCGCTGAGTTACTACCGCAACAACGTCGCGACCACCGTCAACGTCCTGGAAGCGATGAAGGACGCCGGCGTCAACAAGTTCGTCTTCTCCAGCACCTGTGCCACCTACGGCGACCCGGACGCCGTGCCCATCACCGAGGAGATGACCAAGAAGCCCGTAAGCCCCTACGGCCGGAGCAAGTGGATGGTCGAGCAGGTCCTGCAGGACCACCTCGCCGCCGATGCCGACTTCCGCTACGCCGCCCTGCGGTACTTCAACGCCAGCGGCTGCGACCCGGACGGCCTCCTTGGCGAAGACCACGACCCGGAAACCCACCTCATCCCCGTGGTGCTGCAGACGGCCATGGGCCAACGCCAGAAGATGACCGTCTTCGGCGACAACTACCCCACGCCCGACGGCACGAACATTCGCGACTACATCCACGTGACCGACCTGGCCGACGCGCACATCAAGGCCATGCAGAAGCTGGACGAGCACCGCGAGATCGTCTGCAACCTGGGCACCGGCCGCGGGTTCAGCGTGAAGGAGATCATCGAGACGGCCAGGAAAGTCACCGGCAAGGACGTCGCCGTGGAATGGGGCCCCCGTCGCCCCGGCGACGCCGTCGCCCTCTACGCCGACCCGACCCGCGCCAGGGAGTTGCTCGGCTGGGAAGCCAGGTACAAGGACCCCGAAGCGATCATCCGCACGGCCTGGGCCTGGTTCGAGAAACACCCGCTCGGCTATGCCACCCGGGCCGAGTAAGTCACGACCCCTTAGCTTGAGAGCAAATTCGGCATCGGCATCGCCCGCTGCCTCACCGGCGAGCCGCCCGCGGTTTACGTCTTCTGCCTATATCCTGTGCAACGGCAGCAAAAGCAACTGCAGGTGGCCGGCAGCAGTCGAAAGGCGGCTGGCATCCGAACGCCGCTGTGGAGCCCTCAAAAGCTCGCGGACGCTGCCCGCCCGCCTGTCTTGGCCTGGCGTAGCCACCGATCCTCGCGGACGGCGGGTGTGACAAGGCGTTCAGCAGCGTTGCACGGGTTGAAGCGCACGACCGCAGTCCCGTCGCTTCGTTCGCGTCCGGAATTACGGTTTTGCGGTTCCGCGTCCGGCGGGCGCGTTTCTGAACGCGCGGCTGGTGGTCCGCCGTGTGCGCCCAGGCGTGGCGTGGCGTGGCTTGGCGTGGCTTGGCGCGGCGTGTCGGCCGCGGGTTGATTGTGCTGGCAATTTCGCCTCGGGTGTCGCACACTACGCGGCTCGCTTTTTCCGCCGGAATCAGGTTTCCGGCAGGCTCTCGTTTCGTCACATTCGTAGTATCACACATGGGCAAGCCTACTGGTTTCAAGGAAATCGGCCGCAGCAAGCGGTCGGCCCGGCCGATCAACCTCCGTATCCTCGACTGGGAGGAGATTTACGAGCTGCCGACCGAACAGGACCTGCGCGACCAGGGTGCCCGCTGCATGGATTGTGGCGTGCCGTTCTGCAACAACGGCTGCCCGCTGGGCAACCTCATCCCGGACTGGAACGACCTGGTCTACCGCAACAAGTGGCGCGAGGCGTACCACGCACTGGCCAAGACGAACAACTTCCCGGAGTGGACCGGCCGCATCTGCCCCGCGCCGTGCGAAGAGGCGTGCGTGCTGAAGATCAATGACGACCCGGTGAACATCAAGATGATCGAGCAGGCGATCATCGACCGGGCGTTCGCCGAGGGGTGGGTCGTCGCGCAGCCGCCGACGCGGCGGACGGGCAAGAAGGTCGCGGTGATCGGCTCAGGCCCGGCCGGGCTGGCCGCGGCACAGCAGCTCAACCGCGCCGGGCACACCGTGACCGTCTTCGAGCGGGCCGACCGCCCCGGCGGGCTGCTGCTGTACGGCATCCCGGACTTCAAGATGGACAAGCGGACCGTCGGCCGACGCGTGAAGATCCTCGAGGAGGAGGGCATCACCTTCCGCTGCAACATGACCGCCGGGCATGACATCACGATGGACCAGCTCAAGGCCGACTTTGACGCCATCGTGCTGGCCAACGGTGCCACCGCCCACCGCGACGTGCAGGTGCCTGGTCGCGAACTGCACGGCATCCACTACGCCATGACCTACCTGCCGCAGCAGACGCAACTGAACTACGGCGACGAGATCTTCGCCGACCAGCACATCGACGCGAAGGACAAGCACGTGGTGATCATCGGCGGCGGCGACACGGCCGCCGACTGCCTGGGCACCGCCGTCCGCCAGGGTGCAAAGGGCATCGTGCAGTTCGACATCAACCCCATGCCGCCGGAGAAGGACAACCCGAACACGCCCTGGCCCAACTGGCAACTCGTTATGCGGTCCAGCGGCGCGCACGAGGAAGGCGAGGAGTTGTACGGCGAGCTTCGCAAGTTCGCCGTGCTGACCAAGGCTTTCGTGGACGACGGCCACGGGCGGGTGAAGGCCCTCAAGGCCGCCCGCATCAAGACGTGGAAGGACGAAACCGGCAAGCGCTTCGTGGAGGAGCTGTCCGGCGGCGAGTTTGAGATCCCCGCGGACCTGGTGCTGCTGGCGATCGGCTTTGCCGGGCCGGAAAAGGACGGGCCGATCCAGCAACTGGGCCTGAAGCTCACGCCGCGTGGTGCCGTGGACGTGGACGAGAACTTCCAGACGAGCGAGGAAGGCGTCTTCGCCTGCGGGGACAACCGCCGCGGCGCGAGCCTGGTGGTGTGGGCGATCAGCGAAGGCCGGCAGGCCGCCCGGTGCGTCGACACCTTCCTGATGGGCCGCAGCGACCTGCCTTACCTGCCGATTGAGCTGTAGCCGTCGGTTTCGCCTGCGGGAGGATTGCCGGAACCTCGCTCAAGCTCGTGCGTCGAAGGAGTGTCCGCCCGATCGCTTTTATGCTGGACGATCGCGTCGATGTCGGGCCTAATTCAGCGATGGTTTCATGCACGGGAGGCTTCATGCCGCGGCCGACGGCCAGGATCGTACTGCTCCTCGCCGCGACGATGCTCGCCGCGACGACGCTCGGCGTGACGGCCGTCCCGGGCTACGCGCAGCAGGCTGGCACGCCGATGGTGGACACCCCGAAGGTGGACACGCCGATGGTGGACGCCCCGGGGCCGACCGCCGCCGCCTCGGAGGGCGTGGCGGTCGACGCGCTCCTCGCGGACCTGGCCGCCGCAGATTGGCCACGCCGCGAGGCCGCCCAAGCGGCGCTGGTCGACCGCGGCGAGCCGGTGTTGCCGGCACTGAAGCAGGCGCTTAGCACCGTCACGGACCTCGAATCGCGCAGCCGCATCGAGGCCGCCATCCGGCAGATCGACGAAAACGCCCGCGTCGGCGCCAGCCGCATCACGCTGGTCTACGAAGACGAACCGGCCAAGAACGTCTACGACGCCCTGCTGGCCCAGGCCCGGGCCCAGGAGGTGAAAGCCGCAGATGACATCTGGAAAGACGCCGGCACCGTCAGCATCGAGCTGCGCGACGTCAACTTCTTCCAGGCCGCCGAGGCGCTGCACGAAATCACAGGGCTGGCCCTCGTCGAGCGCGGGCAGGGCCTGCAGATCCTCCGTCAGCGCCAGTTCGACAGCTTCGACAGCGCGTTCACTGTCTATTCCGGCCCGTTCGCCATCCGGCCGAGAAACATTCATCGCTCGGCCAACATCACCTTCGACCACAACAACCAGCAGAACAAAAACTTCAGCATCAACGTTATGGTTGCCAACGAACCCAAGATTGAAATCTCGCGTGGCCAGCATGTCGTGTTTCTGGAGACGGTGCTGGACAACAACGGCAATGACCTGGTCGGCGGCTCCCGCGAACAGCGGGTCTACAACAGCGGCCGAAGTGCCATGCAGTTCGGCATGGAGTTGCGCTCGCCGGAGAACCTGGGCACGCACATCGCCACGATGAAGGGCCGGCTCGAAATCGAGGTCGAAACCTCCCACGCCGAGCTCAAGATCGACGACCTTTCAAAAGCCGTCGGCAAGCAGTTCACCGTCGACCGGGCCAGCATCGAAATCGTCTCGCTCAAGACCCCCGAGAAGGACAACGTCGAACTCTACCTGACCATGCGGAACCTGGGCATGACCCAGCAGCAGTGGCAGCAGGTCCGTAATACGCTCTCCAGCGAGCTTCGGCTGGAGTCGGCCGACGGACAGCCCTTCAACCTCCGCAGCTTTAACTTCGACCGCCACGGCAACGACGAGATGTCCTTCACCATCAGCTACCGCCCCTCGAACCCCGCCAATGACGATGCAACCGTCGAGCCGGGCCGCCTCAACTGGCGGGTGCCCACCGGCACCACGACCCTCGATGTTCCCTTCGAGTTCGCCGACTTGCCGATCCCACAGATCTAGCCGCCCCGTTCCTTGTGGCCGTCGGCCACGCCTCGGGCCACAAGACCTCCGCCACAGCGCGACCACCCGGCACGTAACCCAGCCCGACCCATGAACCACGACCTGATTCTCGAGCACCTGCTGGCCATGCAGGCCGACGTCCGCGACGCCGTCATCACCGGCCGTACGCCCGACATGGCCGCCGTCGCCCGCAGCGCCTCGGCCGACACCATTTACGCCATCGACGCCGTCGTCGAGCCGATCGTCGAACGCCACTGCGAGGAACTCGCCAGGCACGTGCCCCTCATGCTCATCTCCGAGGGTCTCGTCGACGAGCACGGCCAGGAGCGCCCCGTGGTCTACCCGCACGGCACGCCCGAGGAAGACGCTCAGATCCGCCTCATCATCGACCCGATCGACGGCACACGCGGCTTCATGTACGACAAACGCTCGGCCTGGGCACTGGCCGCCGTCGCCCCGAACCGCGGCCGCGACACCCGCCTGCGTGACTGCGAAATTGCCGTCATGACCGAACTGCCCACCAGCAAGATGAACCTCACTGACGTCGCCTACGCTGTGAAAGGTCGCGGCGTCAAAGCGTTTCGCGTCAACCTGACCGATTCGACACGTGCCGATCTGCCATTGGCACCCTCCAGGTCGCCCGGCATCGAGCACGGGTTCATGTCGGTCAGCAACTTCTTCCCCGGCACCAAGGAGATCGCCAGCCGGCTGATGGAGAAGATCGCCCACGCCCTGCTCGGCCCCGCGGACGTCACCCGCGCAACCGTCTTCGACGACCAGTACATCTGCACCGGCGGGCAGTTCTGGGAACTCATCAGCGGCAAGGACCGCTTCTGCTGTGACCTGCGCCCCGCCTTCTACAAGATCCAGAACCAGCCGGCGGGCCTCTGCTGCCATCCGTACGATTGCGCCGCGCTCCTCATCGCCGAGGAGGCCGGCGCCATCATCACCGACGAAGCCGGCAGACCTCTGGACATGCCCCTGGACACCGAAACCGACGTCAACTGGGTCGGCTACGCCAACCCGACCCTGCGCCAGAAGATCGAACCCCTCCTGCAAGCATTCCTCCAGGCCGGCGGACGCTAGAGCAGGGTCCATCATCCCGTAGCAGCCCGCGAGGCTGGCTCGTCTGGCGCAGCGACTTCTCCAGGCGCGCAGACACAGGCGACAGGAAGAGGAAGCGGAGCCGGCTGGCCAGACTCCGAGATTCCTCTCGCCTATCGCCTGTCGTCTATCGGGTTCGTCCGGCGGTGCCGCCTTAATCCAGCAGCCGCTTGATCAGCTTGTTGTAGACGCCCAGGATCAGGAACGTCGGTGCCCACTGCCCGACGAACAGGGCGTCGCGGTCCCGACCGAGCAACTTGAGCGTCAGCGCCGCGGCGATGCTGGCACCGCTGAGCCAGATGAACGTGTCACTCGGCAACTTGGCCGTCTGCTCCTCAAGAAACTGTCCTGCTTCGGTGCTGCCGGTGTCCATTAGCGTTCGCATGGTTACTCCTCAGGTTGAAGGTACGTCGATCAAACCGGAGAAGGCAGCAAAGCCGGTGCCGTTCGCGGGCAGAACTGCAACGTCTCCGGTTTCGCCCTCCGTGTGCAAACCCCCGCCGGATGCCGTACCCTCTTGCACCATGCATGCGGTCGAACTCAACGACGTGACGAAGCGGTTCGGTGCCTTCACCGCGGTGGAGGGGCTTTCGCTCGTGGTGCCGGCCGGGGGCGTGTACGGCTTCATCGGGCCCAACGGCTCGGGCAAGACCACCACGCTGCGGATGATCATGCGCATCTACCGCCCGGACGAAGGCCGCGTCGCCGTCCTCGACGACGTCGCCGGCCACAAGCCCGACGACCGCGTCAGCTACCTGCCCGAGGAACGCTCGCTCTACAAGCACATGAAGGTGCGCGACGTCGTCCGCTTCATGTCCCGCCTCAAGAGCCACAACCCCACCAACGCCGAGATCGACGCCTGGCTGGAAAAACTCGGCCTGGCCGGCTGGGAGAACAAGAAGGTCGAGCAGCTCTCCAAGGGCATGAACCAGAAGCTGCAGTTCATCTGCACCGTCATCCACAAGCCCAGGCTCGTCCTCCTCGACGAGGTCTTCTCCGGCCTGGACCCCGTCAACCGCGTCACCATGCGCCAGATGATCCTCGACCTGCGCAAGGAAGGCACCACCGTCATCTTCAGCACCCATGACATGAGCACCGCCGAAGACCTGTGCGACGCCATCCTCATGATCTACAAGGGCCGCAAGGTGCTCGACGGCACCCTCAAATCCATCCAGTCGGAGTACGGGCAGGATGTGGTCCGCGTGCGCCTGGCCGGCGCGACGCCCGCCGACTACGCCGACCTCCCCGGCGTGCTCCGCGCGACCGACCTGGGCAACCAGCACGAACTGCGCGTCGCCCCCGACGCCGACCGGCAACGCATCCTCGCCGAGCTGATGCGCCGCGGCGCCGTCGAGCGCTTCGAGATCGCCCACCCGTCGCTGCAGGACATCTTCGTGCGCATCGCCGGGCCTGAAGCACAGGCCGCCGAGACCGCCGAGCTCACGCCCGCCTGAGCCGAACGCCGCCCAGGCGTATACTCCACGCACGCATGCCCGGCCGACCGATCCAACCCCTCAGCACCCACCTGGTGAACAAGATCGCCGCCGGCGAGGTCATCGAACGCCCCGCCTCCGTCGTCAAGGAACTCGTCGAAAACGCACTCGACGCCGGCGCAACCCAGGTGGTCCTCGAGATCGAAGACGGCGGCCGGGAACTCATCCGCGTCACCGACGACGGCGACGGCATGCCGGCCGACCAACTCCCCCTGGCCCTGGCCGAGCACGCCACCAGCAAGCTTGCCGACGAGGCCGACCTCTTCGCCATCAGCACCATGGGCTTTCGCGGCGAAGCCCTGGCGAGCATCGCGGCCATCAGCCACCTGAAGATCACCAGCCGAACCCCCGACGACGACGCCGCCTGGGCCATCGAAAGCCGCGGCGGCGACGTCACCGGCCCGGCCGTCTGCGCCGGCAACCGCGGCACCGGCGTCGAGGTGCGCAACCTCTTCTTCAACACGCCTGCGCGGCGCAAGTTCCTCAAAGGCGGCGGCACCGAGACGCAACACGTCAACGAGATGTTCCTGCGCCTGGCCCTGCCCCGCCCGCAGGTGAGCTTCCGCCTCATCAACAACGGCCGGACGACGCACGACCTGCCCGCGACCGACCCGGTGACCCGCCTGCTGGCCGTCTGGCCGAGGGAGTTCGCCGAGCAGCGCCTCACCGTGGACGCGACGCACGAGGACATGCGCCTCGTGGGCATCGTCGGCCTGCCGGAACTGGCCCACGTAACCGCGCGGTACCAGCACCTGTTCGTGAACGGCCGGCCGATCCGCGACCGCTTCATGAACCACGCCCTGCGCGAAGCCTACCGCGGCCTGACCGAGCCCGGCCGCCAGCCCGCCGCCGTGCTGCTGCTGACCCTCCCCCCGGCCGACGTGGACGTGAACGTCCACCCCACCAAGAGCGAGGTCCGCTTCAAGGACTCCGGCCGCGTACACTCGCTCGTGCTCAGCGGCGTGCGGCAGGTGCTGCTGGGCGCCGAGCTGACCCCCCGCGCCGTGCCGCACGTGCAAGCCGCAGCCACCGCCGCCACCGCCGAGGCGGATGAGGACCGCCGGCAGATGCGCCGCCAACTGGCCGACTTCTTCCTGGCTGTCGAGCCGACACAGGGCCGGCTGGAAACGCCCGGCCCTGTGGCGGAGGCTAGCCGACAACCAGCGAACGACGCCACGAGCATCGCGGACGGCGTACACGCAGCGGAGGGTACAGGTGCCGCGGCTTCGGCCGTCCCGCCGGCCTTCGACCCGGCCGCCGGGCGGGCGCTGCAGTTGCACGACAGCTACCTCGTCGCCCAGACGGAGGACGGGCTGGAGATCATCGACCAGCACGCCTTGCACGAGCGGATCATGTACGAGGAGTTGTGGCAGCGCGTGCAGCGCGGGCCGCTGGAGAGCCAGGCGCTGCTCATGCCGCTGACGCTCCCGGCCACGCCGCGGCAGCTGGAACTGCTGGAGGAAGTCGCGCCACTGCTGAAGAAGCTGGGCATCGAGGCCGAGGCCTTCGGGCCGGACACGGCCGCCGTGCGGGCCTTCCCCAGCTTCCTGTCGCGCCTCGACCCCGTCGCCTTCGTGGCCGAGCTTCTGGAGCGCGGCGAGAGCGAGCAACTCGACCTGCACGCCGAGGAACTGCTCCACGACGTGCTGGACATGATGGCCTGCAAAGCCGCGGTGAAAGCCGGCGACCGCCTCGACCCCGCCGAGGTGCAGGCCCTGCTGGCCCGCCGCCACCTGATCAGCCGGAGCAGCAACTGCCCCCACGGCCGGCCGACGACGCTGAAGCTGTCGCTCAAGGACCTGGAAAAACAGTTCAAACGGACCGGTTTCTGAGCCTGAACCGTCAGCGGCGGCCGACGCGGCTCCCCACGCGCCTTTGGCACCTGACACCTCTGCATCGAGACCTGTCAGCGCGCGCAAGACAGGGCGGGCCGGCGTGGTGCCGACCCGCCCCGTGCTTCAGGGGGTCTGGTGGTTAGTCGGGCGACGGACTTAGTCGTCCTGGTTCTGCTGGCCCGGCCGCTGCGGCTGGCCCGGACGGGCGGGCTGGCCCGGCTGACGCGGCTCATCCTGCCCGGACATGCCGCCCGGCTGGCCCGGCTGCTGGCCCGGCTGCTGGCCCGGCTGCTGGCCGGTGCGCTCGCCCGGCTGCTGACCGGGGCGCTCGCCCGGCTGCTGACCGGGGCGCTGGCCCGGCTGCATCTGGCCCGGCTGACGCTCGCCGGCCTGCCCGCCGACGCGGCCGCCGGCCTGCTGGGCCGAGCCCTGGCGGATGATCTGCTGCGTGAGCTGCTCGCCCTGCTGCAGGTGACGTTGGAGCACCGGCAGGCTGGTCTGCACCAACTGCTGAAGCTCCTGGTTCTGGATGTTTTCAGCGGCCCAGGCCGAGTTGAAGATCAGCTTCAGGTGGCCCGAGGCGTTGCCGAAGATGTACGCCCGCTCCAGCTCATCGCCCTCGAGGCTCTTGAGGTGCTCGAGCACGGCGGTGTGGACTTCGTTCAGCTCCTGGGCGTCTTCCACGTCCATCGTCTCGGCAAGCTGCTTGATGCGCTCGCCGAGCTGCTCGTGGTCCTGCTGCACGGTGCGGGCGTAGTCGGCGACCGGGCCGGTGCTGACCTGCTCCTGAACGTACTCGGCCGACTGGATCTCGAACTGGTTGGCACTGCTGAGCATCTTGAGGAACTTCTTGCCCGCTTCCTTGCTCTGCTCGGGGCTCATCTGCCCGGCTTGCCCCTGGCCCTGCTGTGCCTGACCCGGCTGCATCTGACCCGGCTGCATCTGGCCCGGCTGCATCTGGCCCGGCTGCGTCGGCCTGTCGCCCTGCTGGCCGGGCTGCTGGCCTTGCTGACGTGCTTCCTGCCGCTGCCGGTCGGCCTGCGGGTCCTGCTGACCGGCCTGCTGGGCGACGGCAACCGGGGCTGCACAAAGGGCCATCGCGGCGGCCCACTTGATCAAATGACTTCGGTTCATAAACGTGTCTCCTTCAACTTCGCGTCAAAACGTTGCCGGACGCATGCCCGACCAGCCGGGAACGTCGCAAAGCCCGAGCCAGTGGGGGGAGAAAGGCAGGGAGGGTAGGGATCGAGGGATCGAGGGATCGAGGGGCATGCACGGAGGCTTGGAGGCACAATGAGTAATGAACAATGAATAATGAGCAGGATTCCAATGACCGGGTCAGGCAGCAGGGGTCAGGCAGCAGGGGTCAGGCAGCAGGCAGCAGGGGAATGAGCAATGGGCAAGGCCAAGGGTCTTCCGAAGGTCGGGGTGCAACCGTCCCGGCCCCTTTGGTCATTGGTTCCCTGCGATTGGGTCATTCCCCTGCTGCCTATCCCGCTCCCTGCTGCTGATCCGAAACCCCGTAGCATGGGCTTCCAGCCCATCCACGCATCCTGTTTCTTCTTCCTGCCTTCGTGCCTTCGTGCCTTCGTGCCTTCGTGTCTTCGTGTCTTCGTGCCTTCGTGCCTTCGTGCCTTCGTGCCTTCGTGCCTTCGCGCCTTCGTGCCTTCGTGCCTTCGTGGTTCATCGACCGGGGATGACCACGAAGGCGCGAAGGACATGCGGATTTGTGGATGGGCAGGATGCCCATGCTA
>JBHJOM010000128.1:0-19739 GCA_050329715.1 Phycisphaerae bacterium | reverse complement strand
CCGCCGCCCGCGCCGCCGGCTTCGAAGAGGATGCTGGAGCCGGAGTCGTCCTGGAAGAGGAGGTCTTCGCCGGTGGAGACGGTGCGAACTGGTGCGACGCCGCCGCCGAAGGCCTGGTCCCGGAAGATCTCGCCGCCGACGCGGATGTAGCGGACATTGCCCCCCTCGTTCGTGACGATGCGCGGGCCGCCGCCGGCGAGCGTGCCGAAGTCCCCGGTGACGTCGATCAGGTTGATGAAGCCGTCGTTGCCGCGTCGGTCGGCGTTGACGACGAATTCGGGCGGGACGGAGGTCGTCATGTTCCCGGCCAGAATGTTGCCGATGCCCCGGTCCGCCTGAAGGTTGCCGATGAAGAGGCTGGCGGCGTCGACGTGCTGGAAGTCGAGGCCCGCATAGCTTCGGAACTCAGGCGCCTGAGGCACGCCGACGTACATGAGTCCCGTTGCCGCCGCGTTGTTGGTCTGGAGCAGGCCGACAGAGCCGCCCGAGACGTTCAGGACCAGCCCGTCAACGAGGAACCCTTCCGATATGGCGCCGATGTCGTCCGCCTGAATGCTGCGGAAGTTGCCGTCCAGTACGTTGACGCTGCCGAAGTCGGTCGTGAGGCTGCCCTGGATGTCGAATGCGCCGACGTCGCCGCGGCGGGCGAGGAAGGCGTAGTCGTTGATGCCCGAAAGGTGCGCCCCGCCGCCGGCGACCAGGCCGCCGAAGACGAGGTTGTTCACGTTACGCAGCGCGAAGGTGTACGGGTTGCTCGGCTGGGTAGCCGGGGCGTCATCCCCGCCGAAGACATTATTGTTGGCACTGATGGCGATGCGATAGATGCCGGGCCGTTCCGCGGTGAAGCGGAACGATTCGCCCGCGGCCGCCATGGGATTGTCGTTGGACTGTGTCGTATAGATGATCCGCCCGTCCGGGTCGAAGACGCCGATGACGGGGGTAACCAGCGACTGAACGAGATTGAACTCGACCTGCTGCCCTGCGATGAGCGGCACGCCGTAGAAGTCGGTGATGTCGCCGAAGAAGGGCTGTTGCAGCGTTCCGTCGACGACGACGACGTCGTTGTTCGCGCCGCCGCTGGGTGCGGTGTAGAGGAGTTGGGCGGTCTCGAAGGTGTCGTTTTGTGTCAGGCCGCTGTCTGTCTCGAGGACACCGACCTGGAAGGCGTCTACGAGCGGGTCGAGGAAGGTTTCCAGTTCGGTCTGGTTGTTGGTCAGGCGGGGCACGCCGCGGTCGCCGAAGATGTACGCGCTGCCGGAGAAGCCTGCCCCGGTGCGGATTTGCCCCATTCGCCCGCCGATGAACATGTCGGTGCCGGTGCGGTAGCCGAGGCGCGGGTCCTGTGTGGAGCCGATGCCGCCGGCGACGAGGACGTTCCGCACGTCGCCGTCGACGCGGAAGTTGTAGGTGAACTCCGTGCCGGCGGAGGAGCCCGGCACAAGGCCGCCTGCGTCGCCGGTGAGGATGTTGCCTGCGTAGATGGTGTCGGCCGAGCCGACGATGCGGATGTCGCCGGAGATGGTCCCGCCGACGAGCATGCTCTGGATGCTGTTGGGGAAGAAGACGCCGGGGCGGACGTTTTCGGCGAGGCCGATCGACGGGATCGCTCCGATGAAGCCGGACAGTGGCAGGCTGTTTTGCAGCGTGTCCTCAAAGTCCTCTGCCTGCGAGCGGATGCCGATGAGGACCGAGCCGGTACCGCCGGCCGCCGTTCCCGCCGGAATGGCCTCGTCCAGCGTGGCGATCGTCCCGATGGTGCCGGCGAACGGGACGAGTACGCGCTCGCTCGGCCTATCGACGGTCGGGGGTTGGTTCACTTGGGCAATGCGGAGCGATGTGCCCACGTTCGAGCTGAGACCTTCGACGCGGAAGAGATTCGTTTCGGCGACACGCTCACGCTGGTCGACGACGACCAACTCGTCGGTCACCGTATCGACTGCCAGCAGCACGCCGCGGCTTGGGATCGACAGGTCACGGTCCCGGTCGGCGAAGAAGTTTGGCAGCGCAGGGTTCCAGACGAGGGCGTTGAGGTTGGTGCCGCGTGCCGTGACGCCTTCGCGCTCGTCGTCCGGGTCGGGCAGGTCGCCCAGAGCTACGGCGGTACCGTTGCTGATCTGTACGCGGTAGAGCACCGCTTCGGAGATGATGTAGACGGCCTCGGCGTCGTAGGGGATGACCTCCATGGCGGAGATTTCGTCGATGGCCTCGGCGTCGTCGCCGGTTCCGATCCGGACGGTCGTAAAGGCGGAGGCTTCCTCGAGGGCGTCGTTGCCGAACGGGCGGGTGAGCGTGAACAGCCCCGTCTGGTTTCCGCCGCGGGTGCCCCAGACGAGCATGTTCCCGTTGGGCAGGAAGCTGATCGCCGAGACGGGGTTAACGTCCGCCTCGTTCTCGCTGTTGATGATGCTGCCGAAGTTGGTGACGCGGACGACGTCGCCGGTGAGGGCGTCGAAGTACATCAGGTGGCTGACGAGCTTCTCCTCTTCGCCGCCGACGGGGTCTGCATCGCCGCCGCGTGTGACGTCGGCGACGAAAAAGAGAAAGCGGTCGTTGAGCGAGTCGAAGTCGGCGGAGGTGATCGACTCGATACGGCTACGCTGGTCCTCGGGCTCCGGCGGATCCTCTGGGGGGTTTTCTGGGTCTTCCGGCGGGGGCACGAAGAACTCCGGGATGCCCAGCACCGTCAGGATGTCCGTCGCGATCTCGCTCACCGGGTACCCGACGGTCGCCTTGCCGTCGTAGTTGCTGATGCTCACCAGCTCGACCACGCGACGGCTGCTGTCGCCTACGGCCAAGTTCGAGACGTTGAAGCCGAACGTCTGCCCGGTGCTCTTGGCGGCAAGGGCGGTAATGTTGATGTTGCCGTTGCCGGTGCCGTCGCGGGCGGCAATGCTCGGCCCGAAGCCGGCGTTCACGCGGTTGATGTCCGTGAAGGCGTTGCCGGCGAAGTTGCCCTGCTGTGCCGGGGGCAGGAACTGCTGGAGCACCGTCACAGGCTCGACGCCGTCGGCACCGCCGTACCCGCCGAAAATGTCGCGGATCGGGTTCCCCGCGGCGTCGACGAAGACGCCGGGAATCTGGTTGAGGCGTGGGAAGCCGTCGGCATCAAGGCTGGCACCGATAAGCTCGACCGATGCGTTGTTCCCCTGGAGGCCGACGCGTACCGCGTTGCCATTGAGGTCCTGGTACTCGAAGAACTCGCCGCCGACCATCCGGGTCAGCAGGCGGCGCTCCTCCAGGCGTTCGAGCACGAGGTTCGGGCGTGCTGGCGTTGACGTAAGGGCGGCGGAAACCGCCTGTCCAATGGCCCCGCTACGTGCCGGGCTGGCATTACGAGAGGAAAGCGGCATGGCTGCTCCTGCTGTGGATCAAGGTGGTACGTCTCTGGCTGCGGGCCGGAAGCGCGTCGCTGCCCGGTCCGTGGGCGGGGTCTGTTCAGGCGTCCTCGGCGGCGATAGGCGGCCAAGGCACCGGTCGTTCGAGTGCGGGCCACGCCAAAGGCGTCTCGACCCGGACGTCTCTCTCCGCCGGCGAGGCTCCAGTCGGTTCTGGCCGTTCATTCGGCCTGCCCGGGTTCCCCGGCAGGCCGCCGGGTCGTCCGGGCCCGGGAACCCATTTCCGAGCCTTGCCGAAATGGTTCTACCCGTCTTCAACATCCCGGTCAATCCGACCGGGCGGTCTGTCACAAACCCGCCACGTTACCGGACCTGAAGCCGTCAGCTGGCTCACACCAACCGCCGCCGTCCCACCGGCCGAAGCGACATTTCGCCCTCGGCCGATTGCGATCGATTCTTTACCGTCTGCCGGGCTTAGGCTAAAACCCGGGACAATGCCCGATGAACCCTCGCAACCCGCCCCCGCGACCGCCCCCGCAACCTCCTCAGGTGCCCGGATCACCGCCCAGGAGGTCCGCCACGTCGCCAAGCTCGCCCGCCTGGCCGTGCCCGAGGACCAGATGCCCCGCTTCACCAGCCAGCTCGAGGGCATCCTGGCGTACGTCGCCAAGCTCGGCGAGGTGGACGTGGCCGGCGTGGAGATGACCGCCCACTCCCTGCCGCTGAAGAACGTCCTGCGGGAAGACGTCGCCAAGCCCGGCCTGTCGCTGGAGGACGTGCTCCGCAACGCCCCGGACACCGACCCGCCGTTCTTCAAGGTGCCCAAGATCCTCGGCGGCGATGAGGACTCGGCCGGCTGAGGCCGCCGAACGCTTCCCGGCCGCCGTAGCAGAACAAGCTGCCCCCGGCGTATCGAAGCCCGCCACACGCCACCAGACAACTCGACGAACGAGCCTTCACACCATGCTGCCATTCGACACCATCGCCAACGCACGCCGGGCCATCGCCTCGCGAGAAATCTCCTCCCACGAGCTGACGCGGCTGTGCATCGCCCGCATCGACGACCTCGACAAGCTCGTCTACGCCTACAACACGATCGACTCGGGCCGGGCGCTGAAGCAGGCCAAGGCCGCCGACGACGGCCGCCGCACCGGCCCGCTCGCCGGCGTGCCGATCGCCGTGAAGGACAACCTCTGCACCAGTTGGGGCACCACCACCTGCTCCAGCAAGATGCTCAAGGACTTTCACGCGCCTTACGACGCGACGGTCATCCGCAAGCTGGAGGCGGCCGGGGCGGTCATCCTCGGCAAGACCAACCTCGACGAGTTCGCCATGGGCTCCAGCACGGAGAACTCGGCGTTTCACGTCACACGGAACCCGTGGGACCTGACGCGCGTGCCGGGGGGCAGTTCCGGCGGCTCGGCGGCGGCCGTGGCGGCGGGCATGGCCTGCGCCAGCCTCGGCTCGGACACCGGCGGCAGCATCCGCCAGCCGGCGGCGCTGTGCGGCCTCGTCGGGCTCAAGCCCAGCTACGGGCTCGTCTCCCGCTACGGGCTCGTCGCCTTCGCCAGCAGCCTCGACCAGATCGGCCCGCTCACCTGGACCGTCGAAGACGCGGCCATGCTCCTGCAGGTCATCGCGGGGCATGATGAGCTCGACTCCACCAGCGTGCAGCAGCCCGTGCCGGACTACCTGGCCGAGCTGGAAAGGCCGATCCAGGGCCTGCGCATCGGCGTGGCCCCGCAGTTCGAGCCGAGCGAGGGCCTCGACCCGCAGGTGAAGCAGGCCATCGACCGGGCCAAGCTGCTCTACGAGGAACTGGGTGCCGAGATCGTCGAAGTCGACATGCCGCTGACCGACTACGGCATCGCCGCGTACTACGTCATCGCCCCCAGCGAGTGCAGCAGCAACCTGGCGCGGTACGACGGCGTGCACTTCGGCCACCGGACGAAGGAGGCCGTGTCGGACATCATCGAACTCTTCAGCAAGAGCCGGTACGAGGGCTTCGGCGACGAAGTGAAACGCCGCATCATGATCGGTACATACGCCCTCTCCAGCGGCTACTACGACGCCTACTACAAGCGGGCGCTGCAGGTGCGGACCAAAATCCGCCAGGAATACGACGAGGCCTTCAAGAAGTGCGACGTGCTGCTGAGCCCCACGAGCCCGTTCCCGGCGTTCAAGATCGGGGAGAAGGGGGACGACCCGCTTGCGATGTACCTGTGCGACGTCTTCACCGTCACGAGCAACATTGCCGGCAACGCGAGCATCAGCCTGAATTGCGGGTTCACGAGTGGCGACACGCCGTTGCCCATCGGGCTGCACCTCATCGGCCCGGCGTTCGAGGAGGCGAAGCTGCTTCGCGCCGCCCGGATGTTCGAGGCCGCGACGGAGTACCACAAGCGCCGCCCGAGCGTCTCGTAACCCGTCGCCGGCCCCGCCGGCCGGAATCGGCCGCCGCGTTTACAGCGTCTTCATTGAAAGTATGAGCTGGCGGATCTGTCCCAGGTGGTAGGCGTTGTGAGCCGTCATGGCGACGAAGCCGGCGACTTGGATCGGCTCCCACTCGGTTACGGGAGTCTGCCGGCGGGCTTCGAGGAAGCTCACGACGTCGTTGTAGGCCCGCCGGAGGTCCTGTTGCAGGTTTTGCCATGCTTGTCGGGCAACGGCGGGGTCGGTGGTGAGGTCGGGCGGCACCTGCAGGTCGAAGCTGGTCTGCCAGTCGGCCGACGGGTTTTGGCCGTCGAGGCGTTGGCGGAGCAGGTCGAGCGAGAACCGCAGGTGTGCGACGTGTGCCGCGACGGACTTGCCGCCGTGGCTCGCCGGGGCGAATGCGGCGTCGGCGGGCAACGGCCGGAGGATGCCGAGCACGGCCAGGTTCGGGTTGCCGTCGGTGATCCAAACCCAGGGCGCCGGTTCGGACTCGAACGTCTCGCGGAACTGGTCGATGAGTGCGGGGATCAGGTCGATCTGCATGGCGTTTCCTCCTGTTGGTGGTTGCCGTTGAGCATGCGGCCGGCGACCCGGGTGCGGCGCCGTGGGGTCATGCGGCCCGGCGGGCGTGTGTCTGGGGCGAGCGTATCAGGGGCGGGGTTGGGTCTGTTATCGGTCGTAATCGGTTGGCGTAACTAAACTTCCTGAAGTTTTCCTTGCATCGTGACCCGCAAAGAAGCTATACCAGCCGGGTCGAGCGGAGCGCGGTACACAACACTCCGTTAGACAACGCGGCCGGGCCGTTCAGCAACGGCTCAGCAAGTCGCGGAGGTCGGACGAGTGATGTGTTTACTGGACGTGGAGAAGCGGTGCCGCCGGCCCTGGAGGGGGCTGGCAACCTAGGGAAGGTTCCCCGTGAAAAGGCAAATTTTGGAGGCCCCGGGCCTGCCGACTCGTTCGGCCGCGCCTGCAGGGTTGCAGTTTATCGTTCCGTCTGTCACCAAGCTGGTCGATGCCGTTCGCGAGGCGAGCGACAACCGAAACAGCGTGACGCATGGTGAGGCCCACTGGAAGTGTGTCGCCTGGTCCGGCCTGGACCTGGCACATGCCACCCCAGGTGCCGACCCGGCGGTGGTCTTCCTCTTCGCACTCCTGCACGACAGCCAGCGTCACCCCGACGCCGAGCCGGCCGACCACGGCCGACGGGCCGTCGAGCTGGCGGACCGGCTCTCCGAGGCGGGGCTCATCCGCCTGGATGCAGTCGCGCGAGGGCGGCTCGACGAGGCACTCCTGACGCACCACGCCGGTGCCCTCAGCGACTGCCCGACCGTCGGCGCATGCTTCGACGCCGACCGCCTGCAGCTGTGGCGCCTCGGCTTCGCCCCGCCCGCCGACGACATGAGCACCCGCGCCGGCCGATGCCCCAAACGCATCGCCAAGGGCAAGTGCCAACTCGGCCGCCACAAAGACTGGCTGAGCATCTTCACCGGCTTTGAAATGCTGAAGATGATGCAGGCGGGCTGAGGCAGGTCCGACTCTCGCGGGCTCCGTGCACTTCGAGGATTGGCATCTCGAACTTGTGCAGTCCGTCGCGGCCGGGCACACCCGATTCCGCGTCGTAGTACCGGATCGCCAGCTCGCTTCCCCCCCCAAGACAGCGGGCCGGGGGGGGTGAAATATTGCATTGACCGTCCGACGTCGGGCGTTCGCTTTGTGTTGCGGCGGCGGACGCGGGCTGCCGTCACCTGGGCACGTCGCCTCGGACGATCCTGGCACAAGGAAAAAGGCCGGCGCGTTCCAGCGTCCTCCGTGATGCCACGTTCGCGGCCGCACAGCGTGCGGCCGGCTCGTAACCGGCCTCCCGGCAGACGCGCTTCGACTGCTGCACCAAATACGCGCCCAGCCCCCGGCGGCGGTGCGGGGCGTGCACCTCCATGTACAGGTCGGCATAGGGCGGGTTGTAATGGCAGGCCCACCCGCCCGTCGCCACGACGACGCCCCCGACCTCAAGGCCATACTCGCCCACCGGCTCGTGCTCGTGCGCAAAAACGCGTTCCCGTTCTTCGGGCGGCAGCGGGCGGAAAACGCACCCCGGGGCACGGAGGTCCGTGGCCTCGGCGTCGGCGAATAGCAGGCGCTCGGCCCGAAGGTTCGTGGCGGTGTCCAGCAGCATCAGCAGCAGGAGGCGGTCGTTGGTCTGCGCCTCCACCGCATCGGCCCCGCTGGCTTCCAACGCCAGCCGGAACAGCCGCAACGCCTCGACGCGGTGCCGCGGCAGCACGTAAAACTCCTTGATTGTGCATCCTTCCTCGCTTGGCGGGGCCCCCGCCGAGGCGTAGCCCACCACATCGCCCGCCAGCCGTAGCAGTCGGCTGCGCAGAAATCCTCGGGCGTGCCACGAGTCGTGCACGATCTGGCAGTTCATCTCACGGCAATAGGCCTGGCGCAACGGCAGGATCTGCCTGTGAGTCGCCGCGACGGCCTCGGCCGGTTGCTGGCTCATACGAAAGTTCTACCAGTGGTGCCGTCGCGGCACGAGTACGCGAGGGGCCGGCCGATGCCCCAAACGCATCGCCAGGGGCAAGTGCCAGCTCGGCCGCCACAAGGACTGGCTGAGCATCTTCACCGGCTTTGAAATGCTGAAGATGATGCAGGCGGGCTGACCTGGCCTGCATGTGACGAGCTCGGCTGCGCTTGGGTCATCACCGGGGTGCCGGCTTCACGCTCGTTACGTCCAGCTCGAACAGGCCGACGACGAAGCCGTCTTCCATCTGCTTCTTGACCCGGAGGGTGCCCGTGCAGACGAGTTCCTCGGGGAAGTAGGGGACGCTTTTGCCCTGCGGGGTGTTGACGATCACGGTGTGGTGCAGTTGCGGCGGCTGGCCAAAGCAGCACTGGAACAGGTCCGGCACGAGGGCGAATTGCGTGATCTGCCGGGCCTGCTGCATCGGGATCATGTAGCCGACGATCTGCACGGTCTTGCCGTGCAGTGCCTGCACGTCCGCCGGGACGTCGTCGGCACCCAGCGGATCGAACACGAAGTTGCCAAGCTGCTGGATGGTCACGGCGTACGGCTGCCCGTCGGCCGGCAGGGTGTGGGGGGTGCGTTTGGCGGGGTCGGTCGCGTTCTGAGGGCCCGCGGCGTCGGGGTTTTCGGCTTCGGCCTGGGCCAGCATGGCGTCGCAGACGCGGACCCGCTCCAGCACCGGCCCGAGGCGCGCCTCGTCGCCGCGGAGCTGGATCGCCAGCTTCTTGTACAGCTCCCGGGCGGTTTCAAAGTCGTCGGCGGCGAAGGCCTGGTCGGCACGCAACTGCAGGCGGGCGATCGCGTCCGGGTCGGCGGTCACGGGGACGTCCGCGGCGGCGCGGGCGACCGCGGCCGGGGGCTCGGCCCGGGCCTCAGACAGCAACGCGACCGACCCGACGCCCGTCAGGGCGACGGCACAGAGAACCAGGGCACGTTTCAGGGCACGCTTCATGCCCGTATGGAAGCATTCCCACCGGCCGATGGCAAGCCAATTGCCCCCTTCAGCCCACGGCCGACGGGCCGAAGCTGTTCAGCTGCCCGGCCTCGCGATCCTCCTCGTGCCCGATCTCGGAGGGGTCGAGCGTCACGAAACCGGCACTGGTCAGGTCGAACTGCACGTGGTTGGCGATTTCAACCGGGCCGGCGCGACGCATCTGGAACATCGCGCGGCCCGTCTCGTCGATGCTCAGCTGCTCGAGCTTTTCCAGGTACTTGATGGCCGTCGAGACGACCGTCGCGTGGCTCCAGGTCAGCGGGCTGACTGAAAGCGGCTCGTTGGTGAACGGGTGGACCTGCTCGGCCAGCACGCCGCTGGGCAGCGTGTGGTTCACCGTCCACTCGAAGATGCCGACGGCCTGTCGCAGTTCCTCGCGGGTTTGGGCGCGGGCGATATAGAAATCCGCCAGCCAGAGGGTGCAGATGAACCACGGGTTGCCCGGCACGCGTTCGATATCGTCGGAGATGCGGTGGTAGTAGTCGTTGGCGTATCGGGCCACGCCGCCGACGTCGGTCTTGATCCACAGCTCCTCTTCGATCGCCTTCATCGTCGCCTCGATGCGCGGGTCGGTGGCGTCGAAGAGGTTGAACTTGTAGAGGGCGAACAGGGCGGCGTCGAGGGTTTCATCCACCTCGAACAGCTCGGCGGTCTCGGTGGCGGTGTCGGGCGCATTCTCGATCGGTACGAGCCGGCGGACGAATCGGCCCAGCTTTTCGCTCCAGAGGTGCTTCTCCGCGCCGGCTTTGACCTCGGCGGCGGCCTTGGCGTACTTCTCGGCGCGCATGCGGTCGCCGAAGCAGACGGCAAAGTTCCTGGCCGCCTGCAGCCCGCCGTAAACCGTGCCGACGGTGAAGGCGTGAACGCCCCAACGTTCCTCCCACAAGTCGTAGCTGGGCAGGGGTAGCCCGGTACGTGGGTCGCGGAAGTCGCACATGAAGTCTGCGGCTTTGACGATGACGTCCATCCACAACGGGCGGACGAACTCGATGTCACGGTACCGGTAATAGTGCCGCCACAACGCCCAGACGACCAATGCCGTTTCGTCCTCCTGAATGGGCAGACTGGCGTGCCCCTTGAGCACCCACGGGTGCCAGCTGCTGGCCAGGCTGCCGTCCGGGTTGTACTTGTGCAGAAAGTAGCCGGCGTCGGTGATCGTCCGCTGGCAGAACAGGTAAAAGTTGCGGGCCAGGTCGGGGAAGCCGGCCAGGTCCAGGGCGTCGGCGACGAGGGCACCGTCCCGCGGCCACATGTAGCTGTAGGTGTCCCGGGCGAACTGCATGATGTCCGAGTCGTTGGCCGCGATGATCGCCCCGGCGTTGTCGCACTGGCTCCGAACGATCAGCAGGCTCCGCTTGATCAGCTCGACGTACCGCGGCGGCAGGTCGCCGAAGTTCAGGTTCGTGCCGCCTGTCCACAGCCGCCAGTAGCTGGTCGTCCGGTCCACCACGTGCTGGGGCGTCTGGCGGAGCAGCCACTTGTGCAGCTCGGCCAGCTCCTCGCGACTCTCGGCGGCGCACTGGACGAAGAAAACGACCTCCTCACCCCCGGCCGGGACGCTCACGTGCAGGCTCACCGTGCTGTCCACCGCGCCCTGGGCGATCGGGTTGCCCTGCAAATGCCCGTCCTCGGCATCGCGCCAGGTGCCCTCGGCCCCGCCGAAGCCGCTGGTGCCCGTGGCGTACTCGTCGATCCGCTGCTCGCCGTGGCTGAACCACGCCGTGGAGATGTACCGCTTGGCCCGGTAGTGAACCATGGCCCGCAGGTCCGGGTCGTAGTAGGCCGTGTCGCCGATGCGCGTGCCGTACATGTTGTAGTTCTGGTGGTGCATGAGGTGAAACGCGCGGTCGACGGAAGCGCGGTTCTTCACCTTGATTCGGCGGACGTGCACCCTGCGGTGGAAGTCGACGACGTCGTTGCAGTAGAGGGCGGTCTGCAGCTCGTCATGCTCGCAGAAGACGCTGGTGGTGAGTGTGTCGCGGAGGTATCGCTGGGTGATCCGCCAGGCCGGGTCACTGGTCCAGGCGAGTTTGCCGGGCCTCGGGCCGGTGGGCTGGGGGGCGGCGTCGTTGCCGCTGTCGTCGCCCGCGTCGGCACCGGGGTCGGGTTCGGCGGGGTCGGGCAGGGTGGTCCAGAGGCCGAAGTGACAGGCCCCGCCGCCGGCGTGGTTTTCCTGACCGACGTGGGGGAAGTAGAAGTCGCGGAGCTGGTATCGGTCGTCGAAGGTGACAAGAAGTCGACCATTTCCGACGGGAATATCTCGGGGCATATTGGGACTCGTCCTTGCAAACCGTGGATCGGCGGCCGGTGCGGCAAAATGCCGCCGGCCGGAGGTATGAACAGTCTCTACATTCCCCGGCATCCCCGCCAGCATCGAAAAACGGCCGCCCAGGGCCTCGCCAAGCCGCCCCAGAGCCGCCTGCCGGCCGGGTGAGGGTTTTGGTGCCCATGAAACGCAAGGGATCAACCCCGACCAGATTGTTAAGACTCCGCTAACTTTGCTGGCGGAAAATAAGTAACATTTGCCTCTGCGATGCAGCAGGCTAGACTCGATGCGACGGGTCGAGTTGAAGCTCCGCTGTAAGAGCACACACGGTCCGTTAACAGATTCGCCGCTCGGAGATGCGAACAGCCTGTGCCATCCGGCCCGACTGTTTCTGTTCGGCGAAGCGTTCATTAAACGTGTCGTAGAAACTCGTTCAGGCAACATCTTTGCTAGCCAAACGATTGGTTCGCTGGCATTGATGTGACGTAAACATGAAGGCGATGCGCCGTGAGCATGATGCTCGCGGAGTCTTCATGAGGCGGCCGGGTCGAGGTTCTCTTGAGGATTGGGAGTCAAAAAATGCTGCGATCTTGCCTGCTGGCCGTCGGTACTGTCATGTGCCTTGGCCCGCTTGCGTCACTGGCCGCCCCGATTCCGTGGGCACAGCCCAACGGTTCCACGGGCACTTTCAATTACTCCAACGGGGGAAGTGACCTGGGTCTCTTCGGCGACCCCACCGTCGTCAACGGCGGTTTCGCCTTCTTCCCCACCGATTTCCGAGCCATCGCCTCCAACGGCAACGCCACCACCACCGTGGACCGGCTCTTCTTCCAGCTCGAAACCGTCAACGATCAGGACATCGACCGGGTCACCCTCAGTGAAGCCGGCGATTACTCCATCCTCGGCCCCGGAGGCGTCACCGCCGCCGCATTCCTCTTCGTCACCGACCTGGACACCGGCATCGTCTACTCCAGCGTCTTTGACAACACCGAGCCGGACCTGCCGATCTTCACCAACGGCCCGCAGGGCTTCGCCGCCGGTATCTGGGAAGGCATCATCGATGTCGACCTGCCCGCCGGCGTCAGCCGCATTCAGGTCGTCCTGAACAACGTCCTTCAGGCCACTTCCGGCCCGCAGGGCACCGCCATCATCGAGAAGAAAGCCTTCGGCGGCGGCGACGGGCCCGAGGCCGGGCTCGTCCTTGGCATCGTCATCCCCGAGCCGACCTCCGCGATGGTTCTCGTCTCGGGCCTGGGCTTCGGCCTGCTCCGCAGGTCGCGCCTGTAACCCGACTCACAACGGACTCCGCCCCGAACGAACGCGCCCCCCTGCGGGCTTAACGCCCGCAGGCTGTCGCCTTCGCCTCCAATCTTGAGAGCCCTTGCCGGGGCCGTCGGCCTAACCGCTGACGGCCTCTGGTTTAGCGCCGCCCGGCTCACACGCATCGAGCCGCCCGTCCCGCCTGTCCCGGTGTTTTCCCGCTCCCGGCACCCTCTTTCATCGCCCGGGTTCACCGGGCAAGATGATTGCATGCACAGCTTCATCGTCATCGGCCTGGGGCCCATTGGCCTGGCCGTCGCCCGTCACATTGCCGCTTCGCCCGAATTGAACCTCGTCGGGCTCGTCGACCTGGACCCTGCCAAGGTCGGGCGGACGCTGCCGGAGATCCTCGGGCCCGGCGTCGATGCGCCAGAAGACGGGCCGGTCGTGGTGGACCAGGTTCGCAAGGTCGAGGCCGCCGACTTCGGCGAGGCCGACGCCGCCGTCGTCTGCACCACCAGCTACTTCGACGCCATCGTCCCCACCCTCCGCGACGTGATGAAGGGCGGCCTGCCCGTCGTAACCAGTTGTGAGGAAATGACTTGGCCTTGGTACCGCCACAAGGTCCTGGCCGACCAGGTCAACGGCGAGTGCGAGCAGGAGGGTGTCGCCATGCTCGCCACCGGCGTCAACCCCGGCTGGGTGATGGACCTCTTCCCGGTGCAGGTTTCGCAGATGCTCAACCGCGTCACCCGGGTCCGGTGCACGCGGGTGGTGGACGTGCTGAGCCGGCGCCGGCCGTTGCAGGTGAAGGTCGGCAGTGGGATGAAGCCTGCGGCATTCGAAAAGCTCGCGGCCGGGGGCAAAATCGGGCACAAGGGCATCGCCGAGAGCGTCTGCGTCGTCGCCCACGGGCTGGGGCACAACCCACTGGGCAACAGCGTGAAGGTGGGCCTGCGCCCCGTGCTGGCGGACGCCCCGACCGACTGGCCCGGCGGCCGGGTCGAGCCCGGCGACGTCCGCGGCATGCACAACACCGCCCACTGGACCGACGGCCAGATCACCATCGACCTGGACCTGACCATGGCCCTGGCCGAGCCCAACCCACGCGACGAAATCGAACTCTGGAGCGACGAACTCCCCGGCGGCAAGCTCACGCTGCAGATCCCCGGCGGCACGCCCGGCGACACCGCGACCGCCGCCGCACTCGTCAACGCCGCACGCCACGTACCCGCCCTCGAACCGGGCCTCCGCACCGTGTTGGACCTGCCCGGCGGCCGGCCACGCGGGTAAGGGCAGCACGGGCGTTCCGGCTCAGGCCGTGGTGAACGTGAACTCAATCTCGACGGGCGCATTCAGCGGCAGGGCGGCCAAGCCCACCGCCGCCCGCACGTGCCGTCCGGCGTCGCCGAAGATCTCGGCTAGCAGCTCGCTGGCGGCGTTCGCCACCGTCGGCTGCTGGTGAAAAACCGGGTCGCTGGCGACGAAAACCCCCACCCGCAGCACGCCCGCAAGCTGGTCCACCCCGCCGGGAAGGGTCTGTACCGCCGCCAGCGCGTTCACCACGCACTGGCGGGCGCAGGCCCTTGCCTGCTCTATGCCGCAGGCCATCGGCACGCGCCCCTCGGCGAGCATCGCACCGTCCTTCATCGGCAGCTGCCCGGCCACGTAAACCAAGCTGCCGCAACGCTTTGCGGGCACATACGTGCCGAAGGGCCCCGGCACGGCCGGAAGGGTGATGCCCAGTTCGGCCAGCTTTTGTGTGATCGTCATGTTCGCTCCGATTCGGTTCGTGTCCCGCCGTCGCGCGACTCCTCGTGCAGCGCGCGGTGTTCGGGTGGTGCCAGGGTGATTTCGATGTCCTCCGAGCCTTCGATGAGCGAGACGAGAACCTTCTTCTGCCGGACCAGTTCCAGCGTCGCCAGGAACAGCCCGATCATCTCGCCGCGGCTCTTGCCCCCGGCGAAGAGCGTGCCCAGCCGCAGTGGGCCTTCTCGGCCGAGGCGGTCTTCGATGTCCGCCGCGTGCAGCTCAAGGGGCGTGTCGTCGTACTGCACGTCGTGCGTGGCCGGGCCGCGCCGGCCTACCTCCGCCATCAGCCGCTCGAACGCCGCCAGCAGGTCGAACACCTGCACCTCGTCCATGTCCAGCGGCGGCGGCTCGTCGGAGGCCTCCTCGCGGAACGCCGGCACCCGCGCGAACCGGGCCGTGTGCACGTCCCGCTGCCGCTCGAGCCGGTTCGAGGCGTCCTTGAACCGCTTGTACGCCAGCAACTGCTGGATCAGCTCCGCCTTCGGGTCGGCCAGGTCGTCCACGGCCGACGGCTCCTTGCCCGCCACCTCGTCGGCGCTCGCCTCGGGCAACAGCTCCCGACTTTTGATCTCCATCAGCGTCGCGGCCATCACCAGAAAGTCCCCGGCCACGTTGATGTCCAACCCCAGGTGGTTCAGGCTGCGGATCTTCTCCAGATAGTTGAAGTAGCTGGTCGTGATGCGGGCGATGGGAATGTCGTGAACGTCCAGCTCGTCCCGACGGATCAGGTAGAGCAACAAGTCCAGCGGCCCGCTGAACACGTCCAACTCGACTCGCCACGTGTCTTCCATGATGATGCGGATAGTGCCACAGATGGACACGGATGAACACAGATGAAGACAAGTTGAATGCGTTGTCAGGGGCAATCATTGGGCTGGCGTTCAAGGTGCACAACGTGCTCGGGCGGGGGTTTGCCGAGAAGGTTTACGAGAATGCGCTGGTGCACGAGCTGCAAAAGGCGGGGCTTCAGGTTTCGCAGCAGCATCCGGTGCCGGTCTTCTACGACGGCGTGAGGGTGGGGGACTACGTCGCCGATCTGATCGTGGAGCGGACGGTTCTCGTCGAGATCAAAGCCGCCCGGACGTTTGACGACAGCCACATCGCCCAGTGCCTCAATTACCTGGTCTGCACGCGATTGCCGTTGTGCCTGCTGATGAACTTTACACAGCGTGTCGAGATCAAGCGCATCCGCGGCCCGCGCCACGAGGACCTGCCGCAGTCGCAGACCAGCTGGAAGACAGCGAGACGGCCGTCACTTTTGACCGACGGAAACTGACACCCGGCCCGCCAGAGACACCCACGGAGCCCGCATCTGTGTTCTTCCGTGTCCATCTGTGGCAATATCTGCCGTGTGGACATTCGTGGCTTTGGTAAGCAGGTGCTTCAGGCCGAGCAGGCGGCGATCGCCCAGGTCGTCGACGCGCTGGACGACGGCTTCGAGCAGGCCGTCGGCATGATCCACGGCTGTGCCGGCACGCTGCTCGTGACCGGCGTGGGCAAGGCCGGGCACGTGGCACGCAAGGTCTCGGCGACCTTCGCCTCCACCGGCACCGCCAGCCACTTCCTCTCCACCCCCGACGCCGTTCATGGCGACCTGGGGTCCATCCGCGAACATGACATCGTGCTGCTCTTCTCGGCCTCGGGCGAGAGCGACGAGATCCTCCGGCTCATGGAGATCCTCAAGCGCCTCGGCACCGCGACGATCGCGGTGACCGCCGGCCGGGGCAACTCGCTGGGCAGGCTGGCGGACGCCGTCTGCAGCACCGGCCGCATCGCCGAGGCCTGCCCGCTCGGGCTCGCCCCCACCGCCAGCACCACCGCCATGCTCGCATTGGGCGATGCGCTGGCCATGTGCGTGATGACGCTGCGGGACTTCCGTGCCGAGGACTTTGCCCGCTTCCACCCGGCGGGGCAGTTGGGCAGAAAGCTCGCAAAAGTCCATGAAGTCATGGGTTTTCGCGCCGGGGAGAACCTGCCGGTCGCCCGCGACGACCTGACCGTCGGCGGGGTGCTCAAGGCGGTAAGCCGGATCAAACGGCGGTCCGGCGGCATCATCCTGACAGACGACCACGGGCGGCTCAGCGGCTTCTTCTCCGACGGCGACCTCCGCCGCCTGGTGGAGCAGGACGAGCACGCCGCCATGAGCCGACCCGTTTCCCAGGTGATGACCCGAGGCCCCAAGGCCGTGCCGGCGGAGGCACTCGCCTCCGAGGCCGTGGCGGTCATGAAGCGGCACCGCATCGACGAACTGCCCGTCCTGGACGACGACCGCCGGCCCGTCGGGCTCATCGACGTGCAGGACGTGGTCGCCCTGCGCCTCTACGACGTGACGCTGTAACTCCTTATCTGAAAGCCGTTTATGCGCACCCTGATTCTCATCGCACTCTCCCTGGGCGTGCTGGCGGTGGCGTTCATCGCCGTCATCGTCCTCCAGCCGGACGTGAAGCTCACCCCCGCCACCGACCCGCAAAAGACCCCCCTCGTCACCCCCCTGAGCGACGACCCGGACACCGTCCTGGGCACCGGCAGCATGCTGGTGAACGACATCCGCAACCGGCAGACCGGCCAGCGGGAAATGCTCATGAAAGTCGCCTCCTACGAGCCCCGGGGCGAGGAAATCCTCCTCAATACCGTCGAAATCACCTTCTACCTCGACGCAGGCGGGCGGGTCGTGCTCAGGGCGGACTCCGGCCGGATCGTCGGGGCACCCCAGCGGTTCGAACGCCTCAACGCCGTGCCCACCCGCGGCGAGCTGCAGGCCGTAAAAATCGAGCTTTTCGAGCCAGAAACGCAGATTCCCGACCTCGTCGTCACCCTCCCCAATCTCACCTTCGACAACGAAGCCTTCCTCATCGGCACCACCGCACAGGTCATCGACGGCCGACGCGTCGCCGCCAATGACATCCCCGTCCAGGCCCGCGGCACGACCCTCGATTTCGACGGCTTCGGCCTGACCGCCCGCTGGAACGACCGCGACGGCCGACTCGAGTTCCTCGAAATCGCCCGGGGCGAACGCCTCGTACTCAAGTCCATCGCAAGTCCAGAAATGTCCAGCAAAACCGGGGCAAAGGGGCTCACCAGTCCACCGTTGGGCCATGGCATGTCCAGCAGAGCACCCCGTCTCGTCCAGAAGAACCGGGGCCATGTCCACGCCTTTTCCGACACGCCGGATGCCACCCTCGCCGGCGCGCTGCTCGCCGCCGCCGACCTCCCCCCGACCGCCCAATCGGCCGTCGACACCACCGGGTCGACCGTCGACGGGGTGACGTACTACCGCGCCCGGTTCTCCGAGCTGTCGCGGATCGCCGAGGGGGGGCGGGTCGTGGCCGAGGCGGACGAGCTGACCGTCGACTTCGCGATGAACTCCCCGGCCGGGCTGCTGGGCGAACTGCGCGAGCCGACCCCGGCGGCAACAGCCCCTGACGCCGCAAACCGAGCGAATGTCACAGACGCAGCCGGACCCGCCCCCCACGAACCCACCGGCGAACCCGCCACCCCTGACGCCACGAACGTTGTGAATCCTCCGGAAGCAACCGACCCCGCCGCCGACCCCGCCGCCGACCCCGCCGCCGAACCAGCCGCCGGCCCAACCGCCGGCCCTGCCGCCGACCTCGACGGGCCCGTCGAGGTCTTCTGGTCCGGCCCGCTCCTGATCCGCCCGGCCGAAGACAACCAGCTCGCCGGCCCCGCCGACCGCCTCGTCCGCCTCCTGGGCCGGACGAGACCCGTCACCTTCGACCGCCAGGGCCTCACCAGCCGCTCCGCCGAGGCCACCTACGCCACCGGCCCCGGCCGGCTCACCCTCGTGCCCTCCGCCGAGGGGGGCATCGCCCCGCAGGTGCAGCTCGCCGACGCCGCCGGCGGCCGCCTCGTCAGCACCGGCCGCGTCAGCCTCGACCGGACCGCCGGCCGGGCCTTCGTGCAAGGCCCCGGCTCCCTCCAGGCCCCGCCCGAACGCCCCGACGCCGACGCTGAGGGCCCGCACAACAGGCCGCCCGTGAACACCCCGCCCGTGAACACCCCGCCCGTCTCCGCGGCCTGGTCCGCCTCCGCGGAGTTCGGCTTCGCAACCGCAGAAGCAGCCGCCGCAGACTTAACGGGCACCGACGCAACAGCCGCAAACCCAGCAGCCGCCGACGCCGACCTCACCGGCCTGGAGTCGGCCACGTTCCTGGGCGACGTCCGCGCCGCCTCGGACACGTTCGACCTGGCCGCCGCCCGGCTGGACGTCCGCTTCGCCACCAACGCAGAAGCCGGGCGTTCCCGCCCGGTGCTCCGTCAGGTGCTGGCCGAGGGGGATGTGCTTGCCCGCGTCAAAGGCCGCCCCGGCGAGCCGGACCAGACCATCCGCGCCCAGTCCCTGCAGATCGACGCCGTGCCCGGCGGGGGTGAAGGCGACGAGGCGGTCCGCATCGAGCGGCTCACGGCCACCGGCACCGAGGCAAGCCCCGCCGTCGCCACCGGCCGGGGGCAGGCACTGGCCGCGACGAGCATCGTCGCCGTCTTCGCGGACGAAGCGAACGTCGCGAATGTGCAGGATGCAGCAGATCCCGCGGAGGATTCGCTCGCCGGGGCGGTGCAGCAGTTGTCCTCGCTGGTGGCGGCCGGGCAGGTGCGTGTGACGGACGAGGCCGGGTTCTTCGCCCGCGCGTCCCGGCTGGAGTTAGTCGGCGAAGGCGGCGTGGAGGGCGGGGGGCAGACGGTCACGCTCACCGGCACACCGGAGCGGCCGGCGGTGCTCTCCGACGGCGAAAGTCAGCTCGTCGCGCTCACCCTGCAGTACGAGCCGGCCGGGCAGCGGCTGCTCGTCCCGGCGGCCGGGAAGCTCACGGCCGAGCAGACCAACGCCCAGGGCGAGCCGCAGCTGGCCGACGTCACCTGGGCCGGCCGGCTGCTGGCCGACGGGCAGAACAACCGCATCGAGCTGTTCGAGCAGGTCGCAGTCGCCACGACCGGCGCCGCCGGCGACGCACTCCTGGCCGAGGCGGACACGGCGACGCTGCTGCTGGCCGACGCACCCGCCGAACCGGCCCAGCCCGCCGACGCCCAGCCCGCCGACGCCCAGCCCGCCGACGCCCAGCCCGCCGACGCCGCCGACGCCGCCGGCCGGGC
>JBHJOM010000127.1:0-19749 GCA_050329715.1 Phycisphaerae bacterium | reverse complement strand
CAAGCGTTACGACCGTCAGCGATACAAGCACCGCAACGTGATCGAACGGTTCTTCCGCCGCATCCGCCAGTGCCGCCGTGTGGCGATGCGATACGAGAAGAAGGCGGTGAACTTCGTCTCCTTCGTCTGGCTCGCCGCGGGCGTGACTTGGAGCGGATGAATGTCGGTACTACCTAGGCCTGCGCTTCTACGAAACGCTCGTGAGCCTCGCTGCCGCCGTTGGCGTCCGAGCCCAGGGCTCCTTCTTCGCGGAGGGAGATCAGTGCCTCGCGCTCCCGGTCGATCTCGTGCGGCGTTCGGACGCCCATGCGTCGCATAATCAGCAACGGCGGGCAGAAGCCGGTCAGTTGGTGCTGCAGGAAGAAGCCCTGCACCACGATCGGCAGCAGAATCCAGAGGCGGCTCTTGGTGATGGTGAAAAACAGCCCGACCAGCGAAAGAATGCTGCTGTTTGTGCCGAGGCTCCGCTCCGTGTCCCACTCACGGGCGAGTTCGCCGAGGCGGGCGTCGATCCAGTCCGGATTCTGACGGTAGAAGGCGATCCTGCGTTCGATCAGCTGGTCGATGCGATGGTTGATCTCGTCCGGGGTGTTCTGGCGGACGCGGTCTGTCGTATTGCGAATCAGGTTGCTCATGTAGCACGGACGAGCAAACGGCATACCCGACCGGCATTGAATGAAAGAAGCAACGCAGGCGAGCGGGTGATGCCCGCCGGCACTACAGAATTTCAAGAGTCGGGGCACGGAAAGACAGGTTGCGTTTGCTCACTTCACCGGCTACGCGGCCCACGATGTGTTCAAGGGCTTCGCGAAGCCGTGCGTTGCGCTCGAAGTTCGCGTGGGGCTTGCCGGCGTCGCAGTTTTCACGCAGTTCGGTGAACATCGGCAGCTCGCCGAGGAAATCGAGCTTCAGCTTTTTGGCCGCGTTCACTGTGCCGCCGCGGCCGAAGATGTCGTGCTCCTCACCGGTCGGGGTCACAAAGTGACTCATGTTCTCCACCAGGCCCAGCACGGGCGTATTCAGCTGCTGGAACATCCGGACGGCCCGGGTGGCGTCGTCGATTGCGACCTGCTGCGGCGTGGCTACGACCACCGCGCCGGTCAGCGGGAGCGTCTGGCAGAGGGTGAGCGGGACGTCCCCAGTGCCGGGGGGCAGGTCGACCACGAGGTAATCAAGCTCGGGCCACTGGGTGTTGTCCAGCAGCAGTTGCTTGAACGCGCCGTGCGCCATCGGGCCACGCCAGATGAGGGGTTTTTCCTCCTCGACGAGGCTGCCGATGGTTACGGCGTAGATGCCGTGAACGTAGTGCGGGAGGATCTTTTTGCGGTCCGCGGTGGTTCGGGGCACCTCACCCTTGATGCCGAGCATGGTAGGCATGCTGGGGCCGTAGATGTCGCCGTCCATGAGGCCGACTGTCGCGCCGCTGCGCTGCAGGCCGATGGCCAGGTTCACGGCGACGGTGCTTTTGCCCACGCCCCCCTTGCCTGCCCCGACGGCGATAACGTTTTTGACCTGCGGGAGTGCATTGGCGGCACCATTGGAGGCGTTGGCCTTGCCGCCGCGGGTGTCGGCGGTGAGTTCGACGTGTACGTCTACAGCACCGGCCCGCTTCAGTGCGGTGGTGACGTCGGCCTCGATCTTTTCCTTCATCGGGCAGGCCGGGGTGGTGAGTTCGACGGTGACGCGGACGACATCTGCCTCCACCGCCACGTGTTTGACCATGTTGAGTGTGACGATGTCCTTGAACAGCTCCGGGTCCTGAACGGTGCGGAGTGCGGCGAGGGCTTTGTCCTGGGTGATGGGCATGTCGGCTGAATTCTAGACGGAATTCTGCCCCGTGTCGCGCACGGTCGGGACAGGTAATCGCGGATGCGGTTCGCCGGGAGGCGTCCGGCTCATATAGTGGCAACAATGACTGCCCCGCCGGACCAGGCCAACCTCCCGCTCGGGCTGAACGTCGAGCCGGGTGCCGACGACGACGGCTGGCACATTCCCCCGCCCGTGACACTCTCGGACGGCACGCGCGTGCAGTTGTACAAGGACGGCGAAGCCCTGGCCGCGGCGATGGGCGTGATCGAGAAAGCCAGGCAACTCGTCTGCCTGCAGGTGTACATCTACAAGTCCGACGAGACGGGCCGGGCCTTCACGGAACTGCTGGCTGCAAAGGCGAAACAGGGCGTAACCGTCTACCTGCTTTACGACAGCTTCGGCAGCTTCAAGGCGGACCGGGGCATGTTCCAGCGCATCCGACGGGCCGGCGGGCATGTGGCGGAGTTTCATCCGGTTCGGCCTTGGGAGTGCCACTTCGGCTGGCGACCTGGCAACCGCGACCACCGCAAGCTGCTCCTGGTCGACCACGACATCGGCGGGCTGGGCGGCGTGAACATCGGCAACGAGTACGCAGGACGGTGGGTCGCGCCAAACCTCGACGAAATAACGACTTACCGGCGTGACACCGCCATCGGCCTGCGCGGCCCGGCCGTGCGGCACCTCCACAAGGCGTTCGCGGCGGCATGGCGGTACGTACACCGCGGCGGCCCGATCCGCAGGGCGCAGTTCGTCCATGACATCGACACAGGCCGACCGACCAAGGGCCAACGCCTCGGCAAGCAACGCCAGTACCTGGAGTACCACCCCACCCCCACGCCGAGCCACGAGACCGACCTGGGCATCTTCGCCAGCGTGCCCACGCTATCGAGCCCCCTTCGGCCTTACCTGCGGCGACTGCTGGAGAGCGCACGACAGAACGTGCAACTCACCATGGCCTATTTCGCGCCGGACGAAGAGTTCCTCGAGACCCTCTGCAACACCGCACGTCGCGGCGTAAGGGTCGAGCTGATGATCGCCGGGGTGATCGACCAACCGATCCTGCTGGTCGCGGCACGCAGCTTCTACGAGCGGCTCCTGTCCGCCGGTGTGCACGTCTATGAGCGTCAGGGCGTCATGCTTCACTCCAAGAGCATCACGGTGGACGAACGGCTCGCGCTCGTCGGCAGCACCAACCTCGACTACCGAAGTATCGAGTTCAATCTCGAGATTTCTGCCGTCGTTCGGAATGCCGAGTTCTGCCGGCAAATGAAGCAGCTTTTCGCCCACGACGTCGAGCACGCACTTCGAATCGACCCGCAAGATTGGCGCGAAAGGCCCATGTTGGACCGGTTTTTGCAATGGTCCGTCAGCCGAGCCAGGTACCTTCTATGAATCAGACGGAACGCGACCAGAACAATCCGAATCGAGACCAGACGCCGAGGGAGGCGAATCCGTCGCCAGATTCCGGGAAGGACGAGGCGGCAGGGTCCGATGCTGGTGTTACAGAACCTCGGCCAGACCGACGCCCTGTCGCACAGGGTGTCGTAATGTCCGGGTACGCCAATCCGTCCGGCGGAAGTGCTGTGAACTGGACGGCCAGCGACAACACAGCCGCCGAGGCCGCCGGCTACATGCCCAAACTCCGCGCCCGGGCCGTGAAGTCCACGCTGATCGCCGGGGTGGTCGGCTCGATTTTGCTGGGCTTGATCGGGTACTGGGCCTACGGGACAGAGTTCGCCGGAACGCCCATTTTGCTTGGGATTATCGTCGGTTTCGTCGTCGGGGTGATCGTGTTACTCGCCGTCTCGCCCAAGGCGCGGGCTGCGGGCTCGCGGAGTTCGCTGTAGTCGGCCTGCTCAGGCCGCCGCGGCCGGGCGGGCGTTGATGTGCCGGCTGAGCGTCTCGATGATCTGCCTTGGTCGAAGGGGCTTCGAAGCGTAATCATCGCAACCGGCCTGGATGCAGCGTTCACGTGTGCCGGCCATGGCGTCGGCGGTGAGGGCGATGATCGGCAACAGAATTCCAGCCTGACGAATACGGCGTGCGGCTTCGTATCCGTCGAGGATGGGCATCTGCATGTCCAGCAGCAGCGCGTCGAACGGGTCGCCCGACTCGCAGGCCTCCACCGCGAGAAGGCCGTTCTCCACGAGTTGCACCACTGCTCCGGCCCGTTCGAGGTGGTGGCGGATGAGCCGCTGATTGTCCGGGCCGTCCTCGGCTACGAGCAGCCGCTTGCCTGCAAGCTGTTGTCGCGCCGGGTTGGAAGGCTGTGTCGGGGGCGAGGCCGTGGCCGTGGCGGGGAACGTGTCGCTGAGGCTCGTTGCGGCCTCGACATCGAGCGTGAGCGTGAACGTCGACCCGATGCCGAGCCGACTCTTGACGCTGATGTCACCCCCGAGCATCTGTGCCAGTCTCCTGGAGATCGCCAAGCCCAGCCCGGTGCCCCCGAAGCGACGGGTCGTGCTGGCGTCGGCCTGCGTAAACGGCTGAAAAAGCCTCTTGAGCTGTTCGGGCGTCATGCCGATGCCGCTGTCGGACACGTCGAACAGAAGCCGGGTGAGTCCGGGTCGGTTTGGCGTCGGCTCGGCCCGTGCGGTGATGCGAACCAGGCCGTTGTCGGTGAACTTAACCGCGTTGCTGACGAGGTTCAGCAGGATCTGTCGGAAGCGCGTCGGGTCGGTTTGTACCGTGCCGGGGAGTGGCGTCTGGTGCAAGCACTCGAAAGCAATGCCACGCGAGGAGGCCGCACCGCTGAACATGCTGGCCGTGTCCTCCAGAACCTGAAGCGGAGACGTTGGGATCTGCTCGATAACGATGTGTCCGGCTTCGATCTTGGACAGGTCCAGGATGTCGTTGACGATGGCCAGCAGGTGCTCGCCGTTCCGACAGATGGCGCAGACGGCGTGCTCGACATCGGCCGGTGCCGAGAGCCCGTCCTGCAGCAGTTCGGCGTAGCCGATGATGGCGGTCATGGGCGTGCGGATCTCGTGGCTCATGCTCGCCAGAAACTCGCTTTTGGACTGGCAAGACTCCTCGGCCTCACGTCGCGCCAGAACCAGCTGGGTGTTCCGTATTCGCAATTCAAGCTGCGCCATGACCTGCCTGGCCAGCGACTTGAGCAGCGCAAGCTGCTCAGGCGTCGGTGCCCGCGGTTCCCTTCCGATCACGCACAGCGTGCCCAACGCAAACCCCTCGGGCGTCACCAGTGGGGCACCTGCATAAAACCGGATGTAAGGCGGCCCGGTCACCAGCGGGTTGTCGGCAAAGAGCGGATTCAACGTCGCATCCCTAACGACGAACACCTCGTCCGGCGTGGCGATCGCATGTGAGCAGAACGACACGTCGCGCGGCGTCTCGCGGCAATCCACACCGCAATTGGTTTTAAGAAACTGGCGGTCCTCGGCTACGAGGCTGATCAGATTGATGGGCGTGTCGAAGATGTGCCCGGCGATCTCGGCGATCTCATCGAACACCGCCTCCGGGGGCGTGTCGAGAATTTCGTAACGCTTTAAAGCGGCAAGTCTTGCCGCTTCCCAATGCCCGCTTTGCTCGACATGATCAGACATCCGTTAGGCTCAATATCGGCCCGGTGGATATGTCTCTTGAGCCGCAGCGGACACCCCATGATCTGCTTTAGTCGAAGGGGGCATAAATCTATAGAAGCCGCTCAGCCAGGGCCGCCGAGCCGAGCAGGCCCGTCTCCGGATGACGCATGAACACGACAGCGACCCCGGCGGTCAGTTCCAGCAGCGCGTCGGACCCGGTGGCCGACATCGGCTCGAGGAACCGGTCGGTGCAGAGTCGCGGCAGCAGGCTCGAGGCGATCGACCCGCCGACGTAAAGCCCGCCCGCCGCGGCCGACGCCAGCATCAGGTTCGCGCACTGCTGGCCCCACACGGCTACGAAGAAATCGAGCGTGTGCTCGCGGGCGGCGGCGTCGACTCCGGGTGCGGCCTCGGCCGTGATGGCCTCGGCCGGCGGTGCCGCCGGGAGGTCCTTGGCCGACCCCCCCGTGAACAGCGTGTAGACGCGCCGAAGCCCCTCGCCGCAGAGGATCGTCTCCCAGGTCACCTGGTTCTCCCAGGGCGGGAGCATGCCGCGGCAGGCACGCAGAACCTCGATCTGCTCGTCCGTGCGGGGGGCAAACTCCACGTGCCCGCCTTCACTGGGGACGGGGTTGTGGCGGTGGCGGCCTATCGTCTCGTCGTAAACCGCAAGCCCGGTTCCAAGCCCAGTGCCGGGCATGCTGACGGCACGGGTCGCGGCCTCGCGTTTACCCTGGCGAATGAAGATGGTCTCGTCCTCTCTCAGCAGGTCGACGCAGGCGATGTGCGGGAGCATGTCGTTGACCAGCCGCACCCTTCGCGGCTCGATCCCGAGGCTGGCGGCGACCTCCGCCCGCCGGATGATGTCCTTCCGGTTGCTGGGGATGACCAGTTCCTCCTCCTGAACGCGCCCGGCGACGCCGAGGCAGGCGGCCTCGACGGGCTCGGGCAGGCTCCGTGCAAAGTCCGCCAGTGCCTCGACGACGGTCCAGGGCGAGCCGTCAGGCTTGCGGCTGTACTTGCGAGGCTGCGAGAAATCACGCGGCCGGCCACGCTTGAACGTGGCCAGCCGGATGTTGGTGGCACCGATGTCGCCCACTACGAGCATGCAATCTCCCAGAAAACAACGACGGGCCCGGGCGAACGGCGGCAGGAGGTCGTCCGCGTTCGCCCGGGCCCGGATTCTTCAGGCCGGGGCTCAGTACTTCAACTCGACCGTGCTGCCGGTCTTCGACGATTCAATACCGGATAGGATGACGTTCAGTGCACGCCAGCCTTCGTCGCCGTTGATCCTCGGCGGGGTGTTCGTCCGCAGGCAGTCCACGAACTCATCCATGACGCCGCTGGCAACCTGGCTCGTGTTCGTCGCCACCTTGCCGACGATATGGCGTTCTTTGGAGCCGTCGGCGAAGTCGACCATCACGCCGAACTCCGGGTGCTGGCCGAGCCGCATGACGCCGTTGCGGCAGTAGAGGGTGGTGCCGTTGTCCTCGAACCGGCCGTAGTGCGTCCAGCTGATGGTGATGGTGCCGATGGTGCCCTTGTCGGTCTTGAGGGTGAGGTAGGCGTTGTCGTCGAGCGGGATGGGGGTGCCGTCCGGGTTCTTCTTGTCCACTGTGCCGACAAAACCGGTCACGTGGGTGAACTCCTGCTGGAGCAGGTAGCGCATCAGGTCGGCCTTGTGGATGCCAAGGTCCCCGCAGACGCCCATGACCGCCCGGTCCTTCACGAAGAACCAGCTGCTGCGCCCGTCGACGCTCCAGCCGTCCGGGCCGGGGTGTTTGAAGGTGGTTTCGAAGCCCAGCACGTCGCCGAGGCGGCCTGTGGCCAGGATCTCGCGGGCCTTGACGTGCGGGGGCATCAGCCGCTGGTTCATGCCGACCATGAGGTACTTGCCGGCCTTCTTTGCCGCCTCAATCATCGCCTTGGCCTCCTCACGCGTCGTGGCCATCGGCTTCTCCACGAGCACGTGCTTACCGGCCGCCAGGGCCGCCAGGGCCTGCGGGCAGTGGTCGGCGTTCGGCGTGGCGACAACCACGGCGTCGCAATCGACCTCCTTGAGCATCTTCTCGAAGTCGGTGTACGGCTCGGCGTCGTACTTTTCGGCGAGCGTCGCGACGCGGTCGGCACGAGGGTCACAGATCGCGACGATCTCGACATGCTCGTGCGCCATCGCCTCGGGAAGGTGCCTTCGCTGACTGATCGCCCCGCCACCGGCGACGGCTAGTTTCACTTTGTCCATCATGCAATCCTTTCGGTTTGCGTCCGTCGCGACGCTCCGCCGGGCACTACTTGATCTCGGCGAGCTTCACGACACTTCTCTCACGGGCGGCCACCTGCACGGCCTCCAGCACCCGTTGCGTCCTGTACGCGTCCTCGAAATCGGGCAGCGGTGCCTCCGGCTCGTCGCCGCCGAGCACACGCATCATGTCCGCCACCTGGTTGATAAAGCTGTGCTCGTAGCCGATCGAGTGGGCCGTCGGCCACCATGCCGCCGCCCACGGGTGGCCTGCACCGCCGTTGCTCACGTTAATCGTGCTCCAACCCTGCAGGCGTTCCTCGTAGGTGGCGTCGTACCACTGCAGTTCATGGAATCGCTCAAAATCCCAGCGAATCGCCCCTTTGTCGCCGTGTACTTCCAGCCGGTTGCCGTTCTTGTCGCCGGTGCTCAGGCGGGTCGCCTCGAAGGTGGCGACGGCCCCGCCGGTGAAGCGGGCACTGAAGACGGCCGCGTCGTCCACGGTGCTGCGGGCGGTTTCGGTGCTGGCCTTGGCACCTCGGCCGGAGATGTCCGCCCCGCCGCCGGACATGACCTTGCGCTCCTTGATGAACGTCTCGAGGTACGCCCCGCCGACCTCCTCAAACTCCTCGCCGGTGACGAAGCGGGCCGCGTCAATGCTGTGCGCACACAGGTCGCCCAGCGAACCGCTGCCGGCGACGTCGCCCTGGAACCGCCAGACCATCGGCGCTTCGGGCCCGGCCCAGTCCTGCAGGTAGAACCCGCGGACGTGGCGGATCGTCCCCAGCCGCCCTTCCTTGACCAGCCGGTGCGCCAGCGTCAGGGCCGGGCAGCGGCGGTAGTTGTACCAGACGAACGTCTTGCCGGCGGCCTTGGCGGCGGCGTCACGCATCTCACGGGCGGCATCCAGTGTGTTCGCAAGCGGCTTCTCGCACGCCACGTGCTTCCCGGCCTCCAGTGCAGCAATCGCCATGTCCCTGTGCACGTGGTTCGGCGTGCCGACGTCCACCAGGTCGATCTCGGGGTTCGTCACCGCCCTTTGCCAGTCCGTCAGCGCGTGTTGCCAGCCCCAGCGGTCGGCGAAGGCGCGGGTCTCGGCCTCGTCGCGGGCGGTGACGGTGTGCATCACCGGCGGGAGTGACAGGTCGAAGAAACGCGGGGCCTTCAGGTAGGCGTTCGAGTGGGCCCGGCCCATGAATTTCGTGCCGATAAGACAGACGTTGCACTGCTTGGCCATGAAGGGTTCCTCCGGTTTTGGTCGGCCGGGAGTTTAGCTGGAACCGCGGATTCGGCCAAACGCCGGCGCTTCGGCGGCAGACCATGCAAAGAGCCGCAGGGCGGAGACTGCGCTCGCCCGGAGGGGGAGCGCGGCCTTCGGCCTGCGGCTTAGGGGTGTGCTGTCGTCAGGTCGGGCGGTGCCTCGACCGCTTCGGGCCCGCGGCTAGAACCGGCGGACCTTCCAAGTCGTCATCATCGACACCGGGCGGAGCAGCAATGCGCTGTCGATATCGTCCTGACGCATGCGGCCTTCCATATTCTGGTTCCGGCTGATCTGCTGCATACGCTCGTTCAGGCTGTAGGCCGGCGTCGAACCGTAGACGTCGTAGTCCGACTGGCAACCGGTGAGTGCCAAAGCGGCCACCGACAGGCAGGCCAGGGCGAGTGACTTCTTCATGGTGTGCTTCCTTCGGTGAGTGTTACTCGGCTGTGGGCTCACAATTTACCGCCCGAGTGCCGCCGCTGTCAAAGCCGGGGGCCGGTGCCGTACGTCCGGTAACATCCGTGGCGGCGGGTACCCCACCGCCCGTTGTTAGCCGCTTACCACCGGTAAGGCGTGCCGCCCCGGCGTCCGCCGATCTCCCGCAGCCGTGATGCTCATGGCCCGCAACGCCTCGCGCCACTCCACGTACTGGTACGGCACGTTCAGGTTCGTGTGGGCTTCCTTCAGCCCGGCATGGAACGCCTCGTACTGCTGCGACTGCCAGTCGTCGCTCGTCTCGTCGCAGAAATAGACGCGGCAGCCCAACGGCCTGTGCGGGTGAATGCCGCAGCCCCCGCCCGCCTGGAACGGGCAGCCTTCACCCGACCACGCCGCCTCCGCCGCGGCCAGCTCAGGCGAACGACGAAGCGCCGCGGCGTCCGCCAGCACCACCGCCAGTTCCAGCGGCGTGACGAATAACCGATGCCCGTAGGTTTCGAAACGGCAGCATCGCCCGGAGTTCACGCAGACCGGCCGACGCTCGGCCGTGGCCGCCGCCAGCCCCGCCCGCAGCGGAGCCACCGCCGACCGCGCCGCCGCGAGCCGACTTCCCGCAGCCTGCACGGCCGACCGGAAGCTGTCCCTGGCGGCGTCGTCGAGTGTGAGCACGCAAGCAGTTTACGCCGCCCGGCCCCCGCGGCGAGCTTTCTGTCAGGCAGCGTTTCGTCGATACTGTGAGTGTCCCGATGCACCCCCCCTTCCCCGTTGCCCACCTCAAGCAGGCCTTGCGACCTTCGCGGCTGCACTACTTCCCGCGGCTGAGCAGCACCAGCGACCACGCCGCCCGCATGCGACGCGAGGGCCGACTCTTGGCCCCGGCCGTGGTGCTGACGGCCCGGCAGACGCGCGGCCGCGGGCGCGACGGTCGAACCTGGACCTCCCCGCCGGGCGCGTTGGCCGTCACGTTCGCCTTCCCGGCGGAGGAGGCGCGTCAGCCGTTTCAGTTGGCGTTGCTCGCCGGGCTGGCCGTGCACCGTGCCTGCCGCGGCGTGCTGCTGCCGAACGCGGACCTGTCCCTGAAGTGGCCCAACGACGTACTGCTGGCCGGCCGGAAGCTCGCCGGGGTGCTCTGCGAGCGGCAACTGGGGCTGGACCTGGTGGGCATCGGGATCAACTGCAGTGTGAAGCCGGCGGACCTGCCGCAAACCCCTGCCGGGCCTGCCGCGAGCCTCCTGGAGGCGGCAACGGCCGAGGCCGACTGCGAGCCCTGGCGGGTGCTCATCGCGGTGCACGATTCATTGAGCGCCGCCCTTGCCGCCGCCGCCGAAGGCCGATGGGGCGACATTCTGACAGAGTGGGGAAAATTTCATATCCTTGAGGGCAGGCGGGTGTCTGTCGTGCGAGACGGGCATTCGGTCGTCGGCGTCGTCCGCGGTCTGGACGCCACCGGACGGCTGGTACTGGCGACCGACAAGGGCCGAGAAGCTGTATCGGCTGGTTCGGTCATGCCTGATTTAGGGCAGTAGCAAAGTGGCCCCTGTGTTCGGACGATACCTATTGCGCCGGAGCGCCCCGTCGGTCGGGTCGCAAGTGCTCCGGTAACGGCGTCAGGACGGCGCGACCTTTGCACCAGACGGCTCAACTATAATGTCACGAACAAGCTCCATCGTTCTTCTGACCACATTGCTGCTGCTGGTCGGCGGCTGCGCAAGCATGAAACCCGGGAACCTGGAGGCCGTCAGCTTTCAGTCCGAGCCGGAGGCGTTCGAGCGGGCCGGCAACGTCTACCTGCTGCGGGGGTGGATTGGGATCTTTTCCACCGGCATCAACGACCTGACGGACAAGCTGAACGAGTCCGGCGTCCGGGCCCACGTCTACCAGGACGACCAGTGGCGTGCGCTGGCCCGGAAGCTGGCCGAGGAGGCCGCCGCCTCCCCGGAGGATGTTCGTGAGCCGCTGGTGCTCGTCGGCCACAGCTACGGCGCGGACGACGTGATCCGCATCGCCCGGCGGCTGGAGGAGCACGGCGTGGTGATCGACCTGCTCGTCACGCTGGACCCTGTCACGCCGCCGGAGGTGCCGGGGAACGTGCGGGCGTGCCTGAACCTGTACCAGTCGGGCCTGCTGGACGTGCTGCCGATCCTGCGTGGCGTGCCTGTCGACGGAAGCCAGGCCGGCGAGATGGCGAACGTGAACATCCGCGAGGACCGCCGTGACCTGCTCGAGCCGGGTACGAACCACTTCAATATCGAGAAAAGCGAGCGGGTTCATGCCGAAATCGTGGCGACGGTGCTCCGCGCCTGCCCGCCGAGGCAGACTTGGGCACTCAAACGCCACGAGTCGCGCGAGATCCTGGCGGTAGGCGTCGTCGAAGGGCAGTAGCGGTTGTATAATCGGCTGGACGTTTTACCGGAGGTCGACATCGTCGCAGATACTGCCGAACGGACACGACAGGAAGAGCTTGCCCTTGCCCGGGCATTCGCCATTGAGGCGGCCCGCACTGCCGTTGAAGACAAATGCCACAACGTGCGCGTGCTGGACGTGACGCACCTGAGCCCGCTATGCGACTTCATGGTGCTTGCCACCGGCACCAGCGGCCGACAGATGTCGACCGTCGCCAAGGACATCGAAGACAAGGGCCACGAGCTTGAATTCCCCCTTCGCCGCTCCAGCGGCCGGGATTCTGAAAGCTGGATCGCGCAGGACTACTTCGACGTCGTCGTGCACGTCTTCGGTCAGGAGGCGCGCCTCTATTACGACCTGGACAACCTCTGGGGCGACGCCGAGGAAGTGGACTGGGCGACCAAGCCCGATTGAACAATCCAGGGTGAACAAGCCCTTTAAGCCGCAGGCCGAAGGCCGCGCTTCCGCCCGCCGGCAGAAGCGCGGCCTTCGGCCTGCGGCTTCAACTTTGGTTCATTGCGCCCCTCACTCCTGCGACGCCCACGCAACCAGAGTGCGTACTGCAAAGCCCGTCGCCCCTTTGGCGTAGAGCGGCAAGTCCCGCTCCGCGTCGGCCGGGCACAGGTCGATGTGCAGCCACGGCGTACCTTCCGGCACGAAGTAGCCCAGGAAACTCGCCGCCGTGCACGCACCGCCCCACCGGCCCGGGCTGTTGACGATGTCCGCACTTTGCGCCTTGAGCTGCTCGCGGTACTCCTCGCCCATCGGCAGGCGCCAGAGCTTCTCGCCCTCGCGCTTCGAGGCGGCGTCAATAGCGGCGAACAACGCGTCGTCATTGGAAAACACCGCGGCCCGCTCCAGCCCGACGGCCACCACGGCCGCGCCCGTCAGCGTCGCAAGGTCCACCACGGCTTGGGGCTTGTACGCTTCGCAGCCCCAGGCCAGGGCGTCGGCCAGTACCAGCCGGCCCTCGGCGTCGGTGTTCGTCACGTCCACCGTCACGCCGTTGTACATCTTCAGAATGTCGCCGGGTCGGTAGGCGGTGTGGCTGATCATGTTCTCGGCCGCGGCCAGGATGCCCACGACGTGCCGCTTGAGCTTGAGCGACGCCACCGCCGCCATGAAGCCGAGCGTGAACGTGCCGCCGCACTTGTCGAAGATCATCGGCGGCATGCTCGCCGCCGGCTTGATGCTGTAACCGCCGGTGTCGAACGTGATGCTCTTGCCCACCACCAGCAGCGGCTTTTGCCCCTTCTTCACGCCCGCCGGCTTGTGCTCGAGCACGATCAATCGCGGCGGCGTGGCCGAGCCGCCGCCCACCGCCAGGATGCCGCCCATGCCAAGCCGCTTCATCTCCTTCTCGTCTATGACCCGGCACTTGAGCTTCAGCCCCTTGGCCATCGCCTGCGCTACTTTTGCAAGCGAAACGGGATTGATGTCGTTCGCCGGGCGCTGGCTGATGGTCCGGGCGAAGTTCTGCGCATCCGTCAGGGCCACGGCACGCTCGGCCGCGGCTCGCACCCCCTTCACGTCGCCCCCGGCGGCCGGGGCGCAGGTGATCTTCACCGCGACCGCCTTCTCCTGCTCCGAGCCGGTGCCCTTAAACTCCCGGAAGTCGAACGATGCCAGCCGATAACCCGTGACGAACGCCTCGGCCACCGCGGCGGCGTCCAAATCACCCAGCGGCGCTACGCCGACGGCCACCTCTGACAGCTTCGCCCGCTTCAGCGTACGTGCGGCCGTGGCACCCGCCTCGCGCAGCGCCTGGGCGGTCAGCGCTTCGAGCGACCCGACGCCCATCAGCAGCAGCCGGCACTGCTGCTTGCCGAGTTCGATCATCTGCAGGCTCGCCTCCTTGGCCTTGCCCTCGATGAGCTTCCCCTTAAGCAGCCGCCCGGCCGCGGCGACCACGCCCTCGGGCAGCGACGCCTCCAGCAGCTTGCCGCCTTCTGCGACGAACGCAATGTAAACCTCCGCCTTCGCAGGAAGCGTGTTGCCGACCTTGACCGAAACACTCGTGCTCGTGGGGATCATGGCGGACAAGTCTAACGACCCGCCGGACGCGGTGACAGGAATGCGACGACGCGTATCGCGTCTCGTGCCGTGCGTTGAGGACCGTGCGTTGAGGACCGTGCGTTGACCGCCGGGCGGCGGCGTCGGATGATCCGGCGTATGAACCGAGAGCGATTGATCGAACGCATTCACGAGACGGCCGTGCTCCGCGGCGAGTTCACGCTACGCTCCGGCCGAAAGAGCGACTACTACATAGACAAGTACCGCTTCGAGACGCACCCGGACGTGCTGGCCGAGCTGGGCCGCCTGCTGGCCGGGCACGCCGAGGGGTGCGACCGCATCGCCGGTGCTGAGCTGGGCGCGGTGGCGCTGGCGGCGGCCACGAGCCTGGCGTGCGGCAAGCCGTTCGTCATCGTCCGCAACGCCAAGAAGGGCTACGGCACCCAGAAGATGTACGAGGGTGTGCTGGAGAAAGGCGAGACTGTGCTGCTTGTGGAGGACGTGCTCACCACCGGCGGGCAGGTGCTGGAAGCGGCGAAGACACTCGAAGAGGCCGGGGCGAAGATCAAGCAGATTGCCGGCGTCATCGACCGCCAGGAGGGCGCTCGCCAGAACATCGAGCAGGCCGGCTACACCATGACGGCCGTCGTCACCACCACCGACCTGGGCCTGACGCCGGGCCAGCCCTAGCCGCCGGGCCGCTTACTTCTTGCCCAGTGCCCGCTGCCGGCGGAAGAACGCGCGGAGCAACTCGGCACACGCCTCCTGCAGCACGCTCTCTTCGATGTCGCATCGGTGGTTCAGGCGTGGGTCGTTCAGCAGGTTCATCAGGCTGCCGGCGGCACCGGCCTTGGGGTCGCGGCAGCCGAAGACGACGTGCGGCACCCGCGCGTTCACGATCGCCCCGGCGCACATGCAGCAGGGCTCCAGCGTCACGTAGAGCGTGCAGTCGGTCAGTCGCCAGTGGCCCTGGGCGGCCGCGGCGGCACGCATGGCGACAACTTCGGCGTGGGCGGTCGGGTCGGCGGCGTTTTCGCGAAGGTTGTGGCCGGCACCGACGACGTCGTCACCGCGCACGATGACACACCCGACGGGCACCTCGCCGGCAGCGTCGGCCAGGGCGGCCTGTTCGAGTGCCAGCCGCATGGCCGTCTCGTGCGTCATGCTACTTGACCGCGACGACCTGGCGGATACCCGGCAGCCGCTCGGCGAACGCGCGTTCGATGCCGTGCTGCAGCGTCAGGCTGCTGCTGGGGCAGCCGCAGCAGGCACCGTGGAAGCGGATGCGTGCGGTGTCCCCCTCGACGCCGACGAGTTCGACGTCGCCGCCGTCGCGGCGGATCGCCGGGCGGATCAGTTCGAGCACCGACTCGACGTCCTCGTGCGTGGGTTGTTCGGCGATTTTGGCCATCTACCGGCAAGTATAGCGGCACAGGCCGGCCACGGCGAGAACTACCCGGCCCGGCTGTCAAGGCTGCTGCGCTCCGGGGACCAGCAACACCACGGCGTGCGCCGCGATCGCCTCGCCGCGGCCCACGGCGTCGACGGCCTCGTTCGTGCCCGCCTTCACGTTCGCCGGCGCATGAAGCAGGACCTCCAGGTTCGCCCGCATCTTCGCCTTGAACGTCTTGAGCTTGGGCCTCTCCGCCAGGATCGTGACGTCGGCATTGGCGACGGCAAAGCCGGCCTCATGTACCCGCCGCACGGCCTCCTCGACGAACAATCGGCTGGCGGCGTCCTTCCAGCGGGCGTCGCTGTCCGGGAACAGTTCGCCGATGTCGCCCGCGCCGATCGCACCAAGCAGTGCGTCGACGAGGGCGTGGTACACCACGTCGCCGTCGGAGTGGGCGATGACCGACAGCTCGCCGCCGACGTCCACGCCGCCCAGCACGAGCGTGCCGCCGGGCTTGAGGCGGTGAATGTCGTAGCCGTGGCCGATGCGGGGGGACTTGCCGTTGCCCGTTACTGGTTGCTGGTTGCTGGTCATGGGAACAGAGGCTTTTTTGCCTGTTCGCGCGTGGCGACTGCTTTACAGGCCGAATTCCTTGATCTTCCGGTAGAGCGTCCGCTCGCCGATGCCCAGGATCTTGGCGGCCTTCTCGCGGTTGCCTTCGGTCATCTTCAACGTGTTGCGAATGAGCTCCAGTTCCGCCTGCTGCATGCTGATGCCGACGAGGTTGCTCATCCCCCCCGCCGAGGTGGCGGTACGGGGAGAGATCTCCGGCGGCAGGTCGGCCCGGCGTATCGTGCCGTCCGCGGCCAGCACCACGACATTCTCTATCACACGGCCAAGCTCACGGATGTTGCCCGGCCAGGTGTAGCCCATCAACGCCTGCTGTGCTTCGGGGTCGAGGGTCACGGTGTCCGGGTCGCGGTTGTACTTCTCGGCCGCCCGCTTCAGGAAGTAGTGTACCAGCAGCGGAATGTCGTCCCGCCGTTCGCGTAGCGGCGGCAGGTGAATCTCCACGCCTTTGATGCGGAAGTAGAGGTCCTCGCGAAAGGTCTTATCGGCGACCATCTCCGTCAGGTCGCGGTTGGTGGCGGTGATCAGGCGCACGTCCACCCGGATCGGCGTGCTCGAGCCCAGGCGCATGATCTCGCCGTTCTCCAGCACGCGCAGGAGCTTGGCCTGCATCTGGATGGGCATGTCCCCGATCTCGTCGAGCATGATCGTCCCGCCGTTGGCGGTTTCGAAATGCCCCTTGCGCTCGGTGTTCGCACCGGTGAAGGCACCGCGGACGTGGCCGAAGAGTTCATCCTCGAGTGTGCCCTCAGGCATGCCCGCGGAGTTGATGGCGACCAGGCGGTTCTTGCGGCGGTTGGAGTTGTTGTGAATCGCCCGGGCGATCAGCTCCTTGCCCGTGCCGCTTTCGCCGGTGATGAGCACCGGGATGTCGCTGGCGGCCACCTGGCGTGCTAGCCGAAGCACCTGCTGCATGACCTGGCTTCGCCCGATGATGCCCTCGAAGTTGCCCCCTTCGAGCACCTGGGCGGCCAGGATCTGGTTCTGCTTGAGCAGCTCGCTCTTCTCCGCGGCCCGGCGGACTTGCGCACGGAAGTCGTCCAGGTCCAGCGGCTTCTCGATGTAGTCGTACGCCCCGTCGGCCAGGGCGGCCTTGCACGTGGGGATGTCGGCGTGGGCGGTCACGAGGATGACCGGCGGCGGCGGCGTCAGGCCCTTGGCCAGCCGGATCAGGTCCAGCCCGTCGCGCTCGCCTTCCATCACCAGGTCCGTCACGACCACGTCGAACTTGGCGTTGTCCAACGCGCGCCTGGCCTCGGCGAGGCTGTAGGTGGTCGTCATGCGGTAGCCCTGTCGGCGGAGGGCCTCGGTCATGACCTCGGCGTGCTCCCGCTCGTCGTCGACGATGAGGATGCGGGCTTTGGTGGCGTCGGTGGACATGTGACGTCGGATGATACGCCAGAGTGGCCGTCACGTAAGCTCCAGGCACGCGTAACGCGCGTCGACCGCCAGTGCCTGCGGCACGGGGTGAGGACGGGGCTTGTGTGGTCCAAGTTATTCGTTGACAACGTCCGATAACGCCTTACCTTCATCATCCGAGGCGTAGAGGTTAGGTTCGAGGCCATGGAGATCGCCGAAGTCGCGGCGCCTGCGAAGTTGAACTTGACGCTACGCGTCGGGCCTGCATCGGCAGACGGGTTTCATCCGCTCCGCACGTGGATGGTGACTGTCGGTCTGCGTGACAGGCTGCTTTTCTCGCCGGCGGCAACGGACCTTTCACAGGCCGACGCCTCGGAAAAGGTGCCCGGGCCTCGGCCTGCCGAGGTTTATCAGGCCGGTGACCTGCGGTTCCGGCTGACGTGCAACGAGCCTTCGCTCCCGTTGGACGAGACGAATCTGGTCGTGAAGGCGGCGAAGGGCTTCATGGAAGAGGCCCGCCGGTCAGGGATGACGCCACAGCAGGTGGACGCTGCGGCCAGGGGGTTGGAGATCGCGTTGGAGAAGCACATCCCCGCCGGCGGCGGCCTCGGCGGTGGGAGCAGTGACGCGGCCGCCACTCTGGTAGGGCTCAGTTTGCAACTGGGCCTCGTTCTTCCGGAGGCGAGAAAGCAGCGGCTTGCCGCTTCCCTCGGGAGCGACGTGCCGTTCTTCTGGGCCCATTTACGTCATCATCTGTCTCATACATCAGATGCCCGGGTCCGAAGCGCCGAATGCACCGGCCGGGGTGAGGTGGTCGAACCGACCGCCGAACCCCGGCCGGCGGCGGCATTGCTCCTCCTGCCCGCCCTGGCCTGCCCGACCGGGCAGGTTTACCGCCACTTCGACACCCTCTTTCCCGACGGCGGCGACCTGACAGGCCCCTCCCCGGCCGACCTGGCCGACCTCCACGCCGAGGCGATGTTGCCCCACCTCGTCAACCACCTGCAGCCGGCGGCGTTCGACCTCTTCCCGCAGTTGGCCCGCCTGGCCGACTCTGCCCGGGAGCGGCTAGGCCGGCCCGTTCTGCTATCGGGGAGCGGCAGCACGCTTTTCACCCTTTTTGACGAGATGGGCGAGGCGGAATCGGCGGGCAAATTGCTCGGCAATCATCCGGCTGCGAAGAACGTTGCCCCCTTCAGGGCCGTAGCCGTGACGTTGCCAGACTGACAAAATGGTGCGTAGACAACGACGATTCGGTATCGTCTGATAATGCTGGCTGACCTTCAGTCTGGCCCGGCAAACGCCGACGTCAGGTGAGTCGGCCGATCACATCCGTCCGCGGGGCACCGGAGGCCCGGTCAACACGCGGTTGGAGTGGGAGAACACTCTGGACTGGCTTTTTTCACGTCCGGCCGGTCGACACATCCAGGGATTGGCGCAACGGGCAAACGCCGCCCGACTTGCGCGCAGGAGGCCGCTATGCGACTGTCGGGCATCGACATCCAGCTCACCCATTCCGCCGGTCGGCTCAAGGCTTTTTGCTGCCTCACATTCGATGAGTGCTTCGTCGTGCGCGACGTAAAGCTGATTGACGGGGATACGGGCCTTTTCCTGGCCATGCCCAGCCGCAAAATCTGCGACCACTGCCCCCGCTGCCGCGAAAAGAACCACCTCCGCGCCCGGTTCTGCAACAATTGCGGGCTGCCGATGGACGAAAACCGTGGTGCCGACGGCCCGGAGCGCAGCCGCCTGCACGCGGACATTGCCCACCCCGTCAACGCCGACACCCGCCGGGCGATCGAGAAGGACGTCCTGGCCGCGTACCACCGTGAGGTGGAGCGTAGCCGCGAGCCGAATTATGTGGGCGTCGCGGTTGACGTTGACGTGCCGGAGCCTTATCGTCCGCGCAGGAAGGCGATGTAGCAGTCGCCGTTTACCCCGGCCGGACCGTCTCATGATGCTTCAGAAAGCCACCATGACCGCCCCCACGCCCGCCCTCGCCGGAGTTCTTCGGCGCGTTATCAGCGTACAGGTTAGCTAGGTCGGCACGCCGCCGCGTCCCGCTTCGGGGCAGCCGCCGTGTGTCGACCGAACAGCCAGCACCCGCAAACCACGCGGGGGCCCAAGGCCAAGGTGTCGAACGAACCAACCCCGGCCCGATAACGAACTAAACCTGAATGCCGTTGCGGTAGACTACCGCCCGACACCCCGACCGCCCCGGCACCTGGACCCACGAACAACGCCAACGGAAAAACGCCAACGGAAACCCGCCATGACGACCATCAACCCATCCGCCCGCCCCGCCGGTAAACCCGCCGCCGACGCCGCACCCAAGTATAAGGGTAAGACCGGCGCCAAGATCCTCCACGAGATGCTCATCAGCCCGCACAAGGTCGATACCATCTTCGGCTACCCCGGCGGCGCGATTCTTCCCGTCTTCGACGAGATGTACCGCACCCCGGCCAAGTTCATCCTCAACCGCCACGAGCAGGCCTCGGGCCACTGTGCCGACGGCTATGCCCGCGTCACCGGCAAGCCGGGCATCTGCATCGTGACCTCCGGCCCGGGTGCCACCAACACCGTGACCCCCCTGGCCACCGCCCAGATGGACTCGATCCCGATGATCGTCTTCAGCGGGCAGGTCGCGACAAAAGCCATC
>JBHJOM010000126.1:0-6364 GCA_050329715.1 Phycisphaerae bacterium | reverse complement strand
GCCGGGGCGTCGGGGGCATCGCCCAGGAGCCGTGCGACAGCGAAGTCTGTCCAGTGGTTGCCGTTGGTGTTGTACATGCCGGCCTCGCCGCCGATGAGGATACGGGTTTCGGGGTCGATGGCCACGCCGCGGGCGGTGCCCCGGCCGCCGGGGGAGGCGATTGGCGGTCGGGCGGTGGTGTCCGGGGTGGAGGGGGGGGGGTCGAGGCTGCCGGAGATGGCCAGCAGACGCCGATCACTTTCCGTCAGCACCGGGCTCGCTGAAGACTCGACGAGGAGCGCGAACACGCGCATGGCGTCGAGCTCGTTCGGCCGGGAGGGTGGGTGCCTTCGGCGCGGGCTTGACATGCGCGGGCCGGGCTCGGCGGCGGGCGGGTGGACTTGCGGGCGGTTTCGCTGGACATTTCTGGACACGGCGTGGACTTTTCCCGCACCCGCCGGGGACACGGGATGACCCGGCCGGGGACATTTTTGGACACCCGGTGCCATTTTCTGGACGCAGGGCGCAGGCGGCCTACCTGGCCGCGTACTAGGCGGACTGCTCCCCCGCCAAGGCCCGCGAGCGGTACTTCGTGGATGTCGAGGGCCGCCCGCTCACGCAGGTGGGCATCCGTGACGGGCTGTCGGCCCTGTGCCGCGAGGCCGGCGTGCCGTACGGGCAGAGCGTGCAAGGCGGCATCACGCCGCACAGCTTTCGGCACTGGTTCAAGACGGTCTGCATCTCCACGGGCATCCCGCCGGTGGTCTACAACCGCTGGATGGACCACAGCAGCCAGCCCAGCCCCGAGGACAAGCGGCGTGGGGCCAGCGCCATGGACGCCACCTACTACGACCGCCACGCCGACCCACGCGACTACATGGCCGAGATCGACTTCCCGTTCCCGACCAAAGAGCCAGTCGCCGGCAAGCCAGCCGACAAGCCGGCCGCCGGCCGTCGGCCAAGCCCCCGACCCGAAGGCCCCGGCCCAAGAGCTGGCCCGAAAGCCCCGGCTGACAAAGCGGCCCCGGCCCCGACCGACCCGGCCCATCAGGCCGATCGTCGCGACGCTTCAACCCCGAGCACCACGACCTCCGTCAACCTCCTGAGCCTCGAGGCGGCACAGGCCTGACCCTCAACCCCACCCGCGCGTCGTCCACCGACGGCCCGCGGGCTTCTTCGGACAGCGTTGTCCGGGATCTCTGTGACTCATGAAAGGTAACGCTATGGCCACCGAGCCTACGCCCGTCGTGCCGACCCTCGGCCTTCCTCACGCCGCGTCCCCCCTTACCCCGCGTCCCGCCACGCCGGCCACGCCCGCTACACCGGCGTGCCAACCGGCCGCGTCATGGACCCTTACTCACAACGGAGACAGCCCGATGCCCCCCAGCCCACACCCGACCGTCCCACACCCGACCGTTTCTCAGGCCACCGCCCACCCGGCCGCCAACACCCTCCCCTCACCGGCATTCGCCAAGCCGACACCCCGCCCAAACGAAACGGCACCGACCGACAGGACCCGACAACCCAGCCCCGCCAACCGGGCCGAATCCGGGCCAAGTCGAAGCGCCCACGACGGGCACTGGCAGACTGTCCAGCATTTGAGGTCGTTTTCGAAGGTCACGCCCGAACCCGCCGAGAGTCTCGCCCTCTCGACGGCTGGCTCGCGTGTCCTCTCCGGGTAGAAAACGGGGTGGCAGTTCTAGCACCCACGCTGCTCGGGTTGCGGGGTACACTCTTTCGAGATGACGACTGCGACTGCACAACGTCTGACGACGCACGGCCCGGCCGTTCGGCTTGCCTGGCGGCTTGGGCCGGGGTTCACGCGGGACGGGCATGAGTTGGCCGCGACGTTCGAGGCGGCCGTGCGGGTACACGACGCCGACGTGGAGCGTCGGGCGTTCGCCGCGCGGTTTCCGGAGGCGGCCGGGCTGGGGGTGCCGGGCGGGGAGATCGTTCGGCTGCTGGCCCCGGCGTTGCAGCGGTGTTTTGGCGACTTCGCCGCGGCATTGGAGGCCGGGCCGGCGGACTTGCCGCGGCAGCAGGCGGTTTTGGCGGAGCAACTGGCCGAGGCGATGAAGCGGCCGACGTTCGAGGCGGGGCGGGAGGTCGTCGGGGAGCCGTCGGCGAGTTTGGCGAGCCCGTCGTTGCGGCGGCTGGCTAGTTTGAGGCAGATGGGGTCGCTGCTCAGCGAGTTTAACAGCCTGCGGACGCAGAGCCCCGGCATGCCGGCCGGCAAGCTGCTGGAGCAACTGGCCGCCGAGCAGCGCGGGCGGGTGCTCGAGGGGCTGCTGACGGCCCAGGCCGCCGGTGCCGAGGCCCGGCCGGTGTTCCTGGTGGCCGGCAGCAGTTTGGTGGAGCTGGATTTGTCCGCCGAGGTGCCGGTGCTGAAGGTGGTGGACGAGACGCCCGCCGCGGTGGGCCCGCTGCGTAGTTTGAATGCGGACGCCGAGGCCGGGCTGCGGGCGGTGTTGCTGGGCGGGCGGCACGGGGTGGTTCGCGGCGTGGCGGGCGAACTTACCGCCGGGCAGGTCTTCCGGTTACCGGAGGGCCGCAGCCCGTTCGGCGTGAACAGCGCCCTGACGCTGGGCGGCACGCTCTGGGCGACGCACGCGGACGCCGGGCTGCTCGCCTGGCCGCTGGACGACAGCACTGCCCCGGCGAAGGCGCTGCCGCCGGCGGCGCTGCTGGCCGAGGCCGAGGGCGTCGGCGGGCCGCGGCTGCTGCGTGCGGCGGCCGGGCGGCTCGTGCTGGCCGTCGGCGATGCCGTGCTAAGTGTGACCGACGGGCGGGCGAGCCCGGTAGCCGGCTTGAACGACCGCGGCGGGGAGGTCCGGCAGATTCTCGTCGCCGACACCACCCTCAGCCTCGTCCGCAGCCGTGGCGTCGTGGAGGTGCTGGATGCGGCGGACCTCTCCAAGCTCGGCGAGCACGTGCTGGGCCGGGACGTCACCGCGGCCGCCCCGCTGCCGTGGCTGGAGGGAACCCGCCTGCTGCTCGGCGGTGACGAGGGCGGCCTGACGTGCGTGGGGCTTGAGGACAGCGTGGTGACGCGCTTCGCGGCCGGGCACCGGGGGCTGCGCGACATCGCCGCGACCGGGCGGCACGTCGTGGCGCTCTCGGCGGACCGGCAGCGGCTGGTGGTGTGGGACGCCGGCCAGCCAGGGGCACCGGTGGTGGAGCTGAACGTGGCCGGGGAGGTCCGCAGCCGTGTCGCCGATGTCGCAGTGCTGGGCTAGCGTGCGGGGTTTGGCCCCTTGTGGCGTCGGCGGGAGTTCGCATACTCGCAGGCGAGCCACTAACAGGAGTAGACAAGTCGATGGCGAAGGTTCGTAAAGCCGTAATCACCGCCGCAGGCCGCGGCACCCGTCAGTACCCCGCGACCAGCGCCGTCCAGAAGGAGATGATCCCCCTGGTCGACCGCGACGGGCTCACCAAGCCGATCATCCAGATCATCGCCGAGGAGTGCATCTCCAGCGGCATCGAGGAGATCTGCATCGTCACCAACCCCGGCGGCGACAAGACCTACCGCGACTACTTCAAACGCCTGTCCGACACCGACGTGAAGGCCTTCCGCGGCAAGGACTGGGCGATCCTCGAATCCGAGCACCTGGGCAGCATCGGCGAGCGGCTCAGTTACGCCTTCCAGGAGACGCCCGAGGGCTTCGGCCACGCCGTCTACCAGGCCAAGGACTTCGTCGGCGACGAGCCGTTCGTCCTCCTGCTGGGGGACCACATCTACATCTCGGACACGCAGGTCCGCTGCGTGCGGCAGCTCATCGACGTCTTCGAGAAGTACATGCTCGACGCCGTCTCCGGTGTGCAGCCGACGCTGGAGAAGCAACTGCACCTCTTCGGCACGATCAAAGGTGAGCCCATCGAGCCGGACCGCGGCATCTACAAGGCCACCCACATCAAGGAAAAGCCCACGCCGGAGTACGCCCGCGAGAACCTCGTCACGCCGGGCCTGCAGGCGGGCAACTACCTGGCGCACTTCGGCATCCACGTCTTCGGCCCGCAGATCTTCGAGAGCCTCGAACACCACATCGAAAACGACCTGCGCGAAAAGGGCGAAATCCAGTTCACCAGCAGCCAGGAACACCTGCGCGAAAACTGCCAGAAGTACTGGGCCGTCATCAATCAGGGGCAGCGGTACGACACCGGTATCCCCTACGGCATGATGGAAACGCAACTGGCCCTGGCCCTCAACGGCAAACACCGCCAGGAAATGTGCGAAGCCATCGCCCGCATCCTCGCCATGCAGGTCAAGAGCTAGAAGAAAGCACCGGCGTCACAGGAAAAATATAAGCATAAGAGCAGGCAATCCGACCTACTTCTCTTCGCAAACCTCTTGTTTTCTCCGTGATCTCCTGATCTCTGTGACCTCTTTGTCTGAATCGATCACCCTCGAGCCTTGCTTCCACCCCGCCGGCGTAGCAGCACCGCGTCGAGGCTGTACCGCCCGGCGCCGGTGAAGACGAACAGCAGGTACGTCACCAGGTAAAGCATCGCCGGCTCCTTGGAGTCGCCTTCGCCGCCCATCGGCCACGGGTCGCCGGCGTGCACCACGAACGCCGCCACGCCCATGGTGAACACCAGCACCGACGCCGACAGCCGCGTGAACAGCCCCAGCGTGATCAGCAGTGCAAAAACCGTCTCGGCCAGCACCGCGCCCCAGGCAAACAACAGCGGCATGGGAAAGCCCATCGAGCCCGTGTTCTCCACAAAGCCTTGGGTCGGCCCCAACCCGCCGCCCTCGGGGAACAGCTTCCCCCAGCCGTGAAACGCGAGCATAAAGATGCCGAAGCTGGCCCGCAGGAGGAACAGCCCGACGTCGCCGAAGGCCGTAGCCGCACCCGGCCCGCCGAAGAGAATCGTCTTGATGGTCTTCATATTTATTGCCTCGCCCGCATGTTAGGCACCCAGTTCCCGGCTGCGTGCGGCCGCCGCCCGGATGGCCTCTACCACCAGCGGGCCCACGCCCGCTTCGTCCAACCTCGTCAGCGCCGCCTGTGTCGTGCCGCCCGGGCTCGTCACCCGCTTCCGTAGCTCGGCCGGGTCGGCGTCCGCCTCGGCGAGCATTCGCCCAGCGCCGCTCACCGTCGTCAGCGCCAAGGTACGCGCTTCCTCGGGCGAGAGCCCCTCGGCAAGCCCGGCCGCCACCATCTGCTCCGCCAGCCAGAAGACATACGCCGGCCCGCTGCCACTGATTGCGGTCACCGCGTCCATCTTCGCCTCCGGCAGGCTCACCACCTCGGCCGCCGGCTCGAAGAGCCGGGCCGCAAACGCCACGTCCGCCGCCGTCGCCGCCGCCCCGCCGGAGACGGCCACCACGCCCGCCCCCAGCAGCATCGGCGTGTTCGGCATCGACCGCACGACCCGCGCCCCGGGCAACTGCCGCTCAATGAACGCCGCCGTCACCCCCGCCGCGATCGAAATCACCCGCCGACCCTCCCCCGCCACCGACGCCAACTCAGCCAGCAACCCCGCCATCACCTGCGGCTTCACCGCCAGCAACCAAACCTCCGCCTGCACCGCAGCCTCCGTGGCCGAGGCGTACGTGGTAACCCCCAACCCCTCAAACACCCGCCGACGCTCCGCATTAGGGTCCGCCGCCACCATCACCTCGGCCGGCAGCGCGCCCGCAGCCAACACGCCCCGCGCGATCGCCTCGGCCATGTTGCCGGCACCCAGAAACGCAAGCGATCGAACCATCCCAACAGCGTAACACGAGCACCCTGCCGAAGCCCAACCCCCACGCCCCCGCACACGTCTGGTGAAGAGCCCGCCTGCCGAGAAACCCCGGAGAACTGCGATCCCCGCCAATCCCCCGCCGCCGACTTGACCCGCCCCGCCGTTCGCCTACACTGCAAAACCTAATCGCGGGGTAGAGCAGCCTGGTAGCTCGTCGGGCTCATAACCCGGAGGTCGTGGGTTCGAATCCCACCCCCGCTACTTCAAAACCCACAGGGCCGTCGGATCCGTCCGACGGCCTTTTGGTTTTTTTGGGGGGGGGAAGGGATCGAGGGAGTGAGGCATCAAGGGATCGAGGGGGGGAGGAAGGCACGGAGGCACGAAGGGTTTGGAAGTCAGGAGTCAGAAGTCAGAATTCGGACCGGCTGCCCGCCGCCTGATGCCTCACCCTGTTCCCTGCTACTGCACCCTGTTACTGATCCAAGGCACGAAGGGCCGGACGGCCGTCGGTCGCCAGCCCCTAGGTAGTATCGACATTCACCGTTGTCCCTTTCCGTCGGTTTCGCCGATGATCGTCGCTTCTTTTGCCAAGGAGGGCACACATGAGACGACGACGACACGAGCTGACGGATCGCCAGTGGGAGAAGATCGAGCATCTGTTGCCGGGCAAAGCCACCGACCCCGGCCGCACCGC
>JBHJOM010000125.1:0-14337 GCA_050329715.1 Phycisphaerae bacterium | reverse complement strand
CATTGTCCAGCACCCAGAAGATGCCGCGGATGACCCGCCGCTTGTCCGCCGGCGGCCGACCGCCCTTGGGCGTCCTGAGCGGATCAGGTATCCTCGCGGCGAACCAATCGACCTGCTCGTCCGTGAGCTTCATCATGATGGCGGACATCATAACACGGGTTCTTACGTTTTGGGATAGGCTCTAGGCAAAGGGAACAGCGAAGTATTATGTGTGACATTATTTAGCATCCACAGGCGGCAGGCGAAAGCAATGTGTCCATGATGTCGATAATAGGGTACAGAGGGTGTGTTACAAACAGGGGAGACGATGAATATTATATCACGATTAAAAGGTAAGAGGGAAGAGCGTCAACAGTCTGCTCTGGAGCGGTATTATGCTTTCGTCAGAGACTTCGACAATCTCACTGAGAAGCAGCTAGATGAATTGGATGCCCTGCTCAGGGAAATCAACATCACGCCGGAGCAGATGGAAGAAGACGTGAAGACCGCCAAGCGACTTTCTGCATCCAAAGCCTACGTGGATCGTGGGAAGCAGATTGAGCAAGAGGCAGAGCGGACGGTTCAGGCTCATTTGGCAGCTTGTGCCGAAAGTCAGCGCGTCCTTCAAGAGCAGAGGTCCAAGGTGACAAAGGCTATTGTCGCACAAGATGATGCACACGCTGAGAAGGAGCGACTTCTTCAAGCATCCCGTGCGCTCAGGGAATTCAAGGCAGATCGCCCCGAGATGTATCGGGTACTCTTCGCTTCCCGCTGATAATGACTGCCATTGCGCGTCTTGTGTGACGCATCCTTCGGGAAGCCCGCCTTTTTTCGACTCTCGGCGGGCTTTCCTATTTTCAAGACCTGAGGGGGAGTGGAAATGACCCACAGGCTCCACCCCTTCCAGACCGCAAGAAGCCCGCATCGGTTGTGCGTCTGAGTTTTCGTAGGGGGTCACATCTCGCCAAGTCCAGAGCAGGGCAGGAGCGGTGTGTCCATCCTCAAGCCCATCCAGACCGCCAGAAGAAGCCCGTAGAAGGCTCAGAGGCTCCTGAGGGTGTCCAAGGGCAGCCAAGGCATCCCGGTCGATCCTGAGGCTTCTAATCGCACGACAAAAAAAGGGGGGCAGCGGCATTGATGTGTCCATCCTCACGCCAGAGCCTCACAGAAGCCCGAGGATCGGAAGGGAAGGGCTATTTGCCCTGACCTGACGCCGCACCTCTCAAGGGGCACGGAAACGCTGCTCAGCAGCCCTCAGATTTGACGCCGCTCCCTCTCTTCTAGACCTTCGCAGACGGGTGCGCCCAACTTCCGGAAGCTCTCGGGCTCAGAAGCCGCCAGAAGCCCTGAAAAGTGCGCCCAATTTTCGACCCGATTTGCGCCCAATTTTGCCCTAAACGTCGCCTAACAGCCGCAAGATCGGACTTGACAAAAGGAAGCCCCGAAACGAACGTAACCCCTGCTGTTTAGCAAGGGTTACGAGAAGTAGCAGGGACTGGACTCGAACCAGCGACCCGCGGCTTATGAATCCGCTGCTCTAACCAACTGAGCTACCCTGCCATGGGTGTTTCAAACTTTATCCGCCTCGGCGGGCGGCGACAAGTGGGGGTGGTTTTGCATTCTGGCTCCGGGTGTCTCCGGGTTTCTGGCGTCACGGGCTTTGCAGCACGTGCAGGCGGGCCGGGAGGATCTCGAAGGCGGCTTCCGTACAGTCGAACTTTTCGCCGTCGAGGCTCAGGGGCATCGGCGGGTCGCTTTTGAGGACGACAGTGCGGGCGGTGCGTCGCAGCAAGGGGCCGTTCCACTCGGGGCTCGGTTCGCTCGTCAGCCAGCGGACGGCGCCGCCGGCGATGTCGGCCCACTGGCTGTCGCGGTCCAGGCGGACGGCGAAGACGTCGAACAGGCCGTCGTTCATCTGCGTCTCGTCGCCGGCCGGCACCCCGCCGCCGATGGTCCGGCCGAGCATCAGCGCGAGCATCACACAGTTGAACGCCTCGGCCCGGCCGTCTAGGACGAGGCTGATGTCGAACGTGTCCGGCTCCTGCAATGCCTCGACGGCGCTCTTGAAGTAGGCCAGTGGGCCCCAGGCGCGGTTCTCGGTCGAGAGCTTCTGCTGCACCTGCCCGGAGAAGCCGCCGGTCGCGGCGTTGGCGAAGTAATGCCGGCGGCCGTGGCTGGTGAACAGCCCGACGTCCCAAGCCCGCCGGCGGCCGTGGGTTGCCATATTGCGGACGCAGTCCGGCTCGGCCTGGCAGTTCAACGCCGCGGCCAGGTCATTGCCGGTGCCAAGCGGCACGACGGCCAGCGTTGTACTCGGCGGGGCGTCGAGGTTCAAAAGCGCGTTGAGCACGGCGTTGACCGTGCCGTCGCCCCCGGCGGCGACGAACAGTTCCACGCCCGCCTCGAGTTGCGGGCCGAGTGCCCTGGCGAGCTTTTCAGGCGGGCCGCTTTCGATGCGCCGGTGGCCCCAGAGTTCCTCGAGCGTCTCCGGCAGCCCGGCGGGCATCTCGCCGTCGCCTGCCTTGGGGTTGATGATGAGGCAGCCGTCCATGCCGACAGGTTGTCCCATGTCGCGGCCGGGATGGGAACGGACGATCGCCACCAGCCGGAATCGACAACACCCGCCGGCGCCTTCGGCCGCTCACACCTTACGGACGTGGAAGCTGTACGCCTTGTACGGCTCAAAGTCGAAGGACGCCGCGTCGCCCGAAACGCCCAGGCCCGGCAGGTCTCGGCCGAGCATGTCTACGCGGCCGGCGGTATAGCCGTCTGCAAGCCGAAGCGATGCGGTGCCGCGCCGGCCGAGGGTCTCGTGCAGGCGGAGCGTCCAGCCGTCGGCCTCGGGCTTGGCCCAGCTGGGCAGGAGGCTCTCTCCGCCGGCGACGTCCAGCAGCCCGGCGTGCACGGGTTTGCCCTGGTAGGCGACGGGCGGGGTGAAGCGCGACTCGCACAGGGCCGCCGGGAGTTCGTGACGGGGAGCGTTGGCATCGAACCGGCCCAGTGCGATGCGGACGGTGTGCTTGCCGATGTCCGAGTAGTCGTGCGGGTAGGGGCTTGAGCGCAGGGCGCGGTTGTTCTCGGCGTCGGTGACCAGGGCACTGCGTACGAGGCTCACGTGCAGCAGCCCGCCGTAGCAGCCGAAGCCGTACTTGGCCTCGGTGAGGAGCATGAGGCCCTCGGACTCGGCGTCATCGGCGACGAGTGCCCAGCGGCTGGCGGGGACTTCGAAGAAGCTCTCCGTGGCGACGTCCCCCGGCTGCGCGGGGCGTCGCACGCTCCCGAAAGGCGCGCCGTACCTGGCGGACCGACCGGCGTACGCCGTGGGGAAGGCGGCCTTGAGCAGCACCTCTTCATCCTGTAGGTCGATTTCGTACGTGATCAGCAGCACGGGCGAGGCCGGCTCGAGGCGGTAGACGACGGTGGCCGAGCTCTTGTGCCCGAGCTTCACGGCGAAGCGCACCTCGGCGCCGTCGGCGTCCTGGCGGACCTGCCCCGCGGCGGCCTCGGTAACGGGTCGGCCGTTGGCCAGGGTCGGGCGGTCGATGTCCCAGGCGTTGTACTTGTGCGGATGGTCGGTGAACAGGTGAAGCTGGTTGCCGGGGGCGGCGAGGGCGACGGGCCGGTTGTCGACCACGAGCGACGTCAGCCGGCCGGCGGCATCGAACTTAGCTTCGAGCCGGTCGTTGCTTAAGGAGGTCGCGGTCGCCTCGGCGGCGCGGGCGCCCAGCGGCTCCAGTGAAGAAACCTTCACGCCGGCCAGCGGCGGCAGCAGCCGCGGCTTGCCCTCGACGAGTTCGACGCGCTCGAACGGCAGCGGGTTGAAGACGCACGGCTCACCCCCGGCGTCCAGTTCGGAGGCGGCGTCCGTCAGTGAATCGCTTGCGATGCCTTCGAGTTCCGGCACGTGTTCGTCGTACACCTCCTGGATGCTCGACCCGGGGATGTAGTCGTGGAACTGGGCGAAAGTCAGTCGTTTCCAGCGTTGGTGCGGCACGGGTTGTCCGCCGGTGCAACAGCGGACGGCCTCGTGGACTTGCAGGCCGCGTTCTGCTGCGCGGAAGGCGGCCTTGAGGTTGCCGTGGGTCGTCTGCACGCCGCGGTGATAGGCCAGGTAAATTTCGCCGGCGTATACGGGCAGTTCGTTGCGTTTGGTGGCGAGTTCATCGAAGAAGCCTTCGATGGTGCCCCACTGGCAGCGTGGCATGCCTGCGAGGCTGTTGAGTCGGGTGACGCGGTGGACCATCTCCGGGTTCACGCCGCCGCCGCCGTCGCCGTAGCCACAGGGGTAGAGGAACGCCGGGTGGATGTGCGCCTGCGGGTGCTGCAGTGCGCTTTCGAAGATGGGTTCGGGGTCGGTAGCGCCGTTGTAGCCGCAGGCGAGGGTCACATGGCTGAGGACCTCGCTGCCGTCGTTGCCGCGCCAGATGAAGCTTGCGTGCGGGAACTTCGTGCTGTCGTTCCACGTGAGCTTGGTGGTGAAGAAGTAGGGCGTGTCGCACTCGGCCATGATCTGCGGGAGTGCGCCGGAGTAGCCAAAGACGTCCGGCAGCCAGAGTGCGCGGCTCGGCTCGCCGCGGAGGTTCCTGAAGCCCGCCTGCCCGATGAGCATCGCGCGCAGGAGGTTCTCGCCGCAGGGCAGTTGCGTGTCCGACTCGACCTCGAGTGCGCCGGTAGCCTCCCAGCGGCCGGCGGCGATGTTGGCCTTGGTCCGCTCGAGCAGGCGAGGGCTCCGCCGGCCGACCGAGTCGTAGCTGGCCGGCTGGCTGTAGCCGAACCGCACCTCGGGGTGGTTCTCGAGGATCCAGTTGTTGGTGGCGAACAGGTGCACGGCCTTGAAGTCGCCGGCGGCCTCGGGCCAGAGCCAGACCAGGTCAAGGTGGGCATGCCCCGTCAACACGGCGCGGAGGCTCGTGGCCGAGGCCGGCAGTTGCTCGAACAGCTCATCGAAAAGCGGGGCCATTTCTTCCGGGCCACCGTTCTCGAAGGCGTCGACGCAGCGGTCCATGCCGTGGAGGATCAGGCGGACCTCGGGCGTGACGCGATCGAACGGCGGGCGGTAGCCGATTTCGTCCGCACCCTTCACCTGCGGCATCGTCAGCTTGCGTAGTTGCGCCGTCACGCCGATGAGAAGGTCCAGGTCGTTCCAGCAACGCCAGGCAGACTCGTTGCGGTCGGCGAGTGTTACGCCGGTGAATCTGCTGCCCTCGTCGTCGATGCCCTGCTTCTCACCGGTCACCCAGATGCCGGTACGCTGGCAGGAACTCTCGACGTAGAGCGTGGTCGCGCCGGCCGGCACAGGGGCGCGGTGGTGGCCGGGGTCCATGCCGTACCAGGGCATGCCGTCTTCGGTGTAGAGCGTCGCCTCCGCCTGGTCGTGCCAGTGGAGGTAGGTGTCCTCGGCGGCCGGGGCGTTAAGCGTCAGCTTCCACCAGCACTGGTGGAACTTGGGACCCCAGAAAAAGGGCGTGCGCGTAACGGGCTCGAAGGGCAACTTGACGGCCTGCTCGAACGGCACGTGCTGCTTGAGGCTCTTCGTACGGCTGACGGCGACCGTGTCGGGCCGGTCCTGCCAGCAAAGCTTCTGAAGCCGGAGACGGCACTGATGCAGACGGGGTGAGATGAACTGTGCGAAGGGCGTCCTGGGGAGCATGCCAACGATGATAAGGTTCCCCTCGCTTCTGGCCAGAAGCCGGACAAGGCCCTCGATTCGACCCGGCAACAACCGTTCAACCCGTCGCCGCGCGGACCAGATCCTTTGCCAGCCGCTTGCCATGGCCAGAGCGAAGCAGCAACGACGGCCGGAAGGGGAGCGTCCACAGCAGGGCGGCGGCGGCCTTGGCGTAGTCGCCGCGGCGGCGAGCGGCATGGGCGGCGTTCACGAGGTTCGGCACGAAGTACCCCGCCGCGCTGCGTTGCGACGCCAGGAGCAGCCCGGGCCGCAGGCCGATGTGGCGCAATGCCACCTTCATGTGGTTGGCCGCGTGACGCGCCGCATGGCGGGACGCGTTGCCTTCGTGCAGGCGGTAACGCAACGCCACGTGCGGCACGTAACACACCGGGCCGAGGCGGGCGAGGCGAAGGTACAGGTCCCAGTCGTCCGACCCCCATACGTGGCGGTCGAACCCGCCGACGCGGCGCAGCGCATCCCGCCGGATGAGCGTCTGGCCGGGGGAGACGATGTAGTTTTCGCGGAGGAAGGCTTCGAGCACGTCGCCGGTGGGGTAGGTGCGTGGCGGGTCGGTCTCGGGGAGCCCGTCGTCGCGGAAGCGGCGGACGTCGCCATAGACGAGGACGTCTTCGGGCTCGAACGCGTTTACCTGCACGGCGAGCTTATCCGCCGGCCAGAGGTCGTCGTCGTCCAGCAGGGCGATGTACGTGCCGCGTGCCTCGTCGATGCCCCGGTTGCGTGCCGCGGCCTGCCCGGCGTTCGCCTGGCGGATCAGACGGATGCGGCCGGCGTCCGCCAGCGGGGCAAGGACCTCGGCGGTGTCGTCCGGGGAGCCGTCGTCGACGACGATGACTTCGTAATCCTCGAACGTCTGGGCGAAGACGCTGTCGAGGGTGCTTCTGATGAAATTACGATGGTTGTAGGTCGGGATGACGACGCTCACCCGTGGCCGCGTGCGGCGGGCGTGGCCGGGCGAGCCGTTCATTGACGGCGGCGAGGACGGTTTGGACGGGCAGTTCGCTGGCGGGTGCATGGTATTGAAGAACGGTTGCAAGCGTACCGTCTGCGTAGCGGCCGCTGTAAGGCATGTATCGTGCGTAGGGCCCGTAGAGGCCGAGCAGGATGACGCCGGGCGTGCCGACGGCGTGGGCCAGGTGGGCCGGGCCGGAGTCGATGCCGACGAAGAGTGCGGCCTGCGAAATGGCGGCGGCGGTGGCGGGTACGTCCAGCCGGCCGCACAGGTCTAGGACGCCCGGCACGCCGCCGAGGCTGGGCACGAGCCCGACCTCGGCCACCGGCCGGCCGGCGGCCAGCAGGGCCCTGGCCAACTCGTGCCAGCGGGCCGCCTGCCAGTCGCGCTGGGCCTGGTTGCTGCGGGTGTGCAGGATGACGGTGTCCGGGGGAACCCGGGCCGGAGCAGGCGGGCGGTAGCCGGCCGGCAGGTGCAGCTTCGGCGAGTCGCTGAGCACCGGCAGGCCGGCGTTACGGCAGGCCACGGCGAGGAGGCAGCCGTGGGTGTAGTAGTTATCGATATGAACGCTCGCGTCGTTGCGCTCGAAGATGAGTCGGGTTTTGTCGCACCACCGGCCGTGGGTCTGCAGGTCATAGACGGCCTGGAAGTCCGCGGCCGGTTTCAGGTACATCCAGGTACCCAGACACGAGAGGGGCAGAAGCCCGTCCACGTCCGGGTGGTGGCGGACCAGATCTGCAAAGCGCCGCGACACGGCAAAGAGCAGGCGGTTCCCGGGGTGCAGGCTACGAACGTGGCGGACGACCGGTTCCACCGCGACGACGTCGCCCATGTGCTCCGTCATGGCGATGACAACAGCACCTCGGCCCCGGTTCGGGAGTTGACGCAGCAGCCGGCGGGCTTCGAGCTTCGCCAGTGAACGGGCCCGCGGCACGCCGCCGACGAGCAGGCCCCGGCCCAGCCCCACGGCCTCGGCGAGGCGGCCGCTCATGCGTGCACCCGGCCGTTGCCCGAAGGTGCACGCCGCCGTGTCGGTGTGCCCGGATCCTCGGCGTGCAGGTCCACCAGGGGCAGCTTCGCGAGCTGGGCCTGCTCCTGGGCGAGGGTGGTTCGGACGCGGTTGCCGGCCTCATCGTGCGTCTCGCAGAACTGGCCGGGCACAAAGCCCTCTTCGACGCTCACTTCGCGCAGCGCGGGCGTCATCGCGCCGCGGTGGACGAAGAAGGCGTTCAGGCCGTGGCTGCCGCAACCGAGAAAGGCGTAGTCTTTTTCGTCGGCCAGTTCCACAAGCGCGCGGATGCTCGCGCCGTAGTAAATCAGCGAGTGGTGCGCGTCGCGTCGGTTGAATGCCGGGTCGTAGGGCACGGTGACGGACTGCTCGGAGCCGAAGCGGTGGTTGTACTCGCAGACGACGATCGCCGGCTCGATGGCGTCGATCGCCCGCCAGATCCAGTAGTCCATGCCGTCTACGTCGACGGACAGCAGCCCGATCTTTCCCGTGACACCGGCCTCATGCAGCAGCTGGTTGATGTTCTCGGCGGTGATGAAGGCGTGCTGGGCCTTGAGGTTGTGCGTCCAGTAGTCGTGACTGCTACAGATGCGTTGGATGTTGGCGGCGTCGCCGTCCATCACCAGGCCGCTCCAGTTTGCGGCCGTGAGGAGGAAGCGGGTGTTGGCCTCGGTGTAGTCCTCGACGCCGAACTCGACGAAGACTTTGCGTGGCACGACGGCATGGCGCATGAGGTGCTTGATGATGCCGTCCTCCCCCCACTGGCTGAAGACGCGAAACTCCCGGCTTTGCAGGTCTTCGGGCCCGGGGTCGGTCACGGGCGTGTCGGTCTGGCGGGCTTCGATTCTGCCGACGGCCTCCTGCATGTTGCGGACGGCACGCTCGAGGTCTTCGAGTGTCCGGCCGTTCTTCCAGACCTTCTCCGCAGTGCTGTGAAGCAGCGGCGGGGTGAGCTTGCGGCGGATGGTGTCCAGAAACTTCATGGCGTTATCAGGAAATCTCCTCGGCGGCGATCGCCCCCGGGGGCGCGTGCATGGCCGTGCCGTTGCCTCGGGCTCGGAGGCGCGTCAGGGCGCTACGCAGCCCGGTGCGTTGCTCAAGGCCGTGCACCGGCGTCCGCCTTCCCTGCTGCTGCGCCGCGGGCGGTTTAAGGGCGGCCATGCAGGCTTCGCGGGTCAGCGTCATGACACGGAACTCGACCAGGGCGGCGGGAAGATCGGCGCGTTGAATGTGTCGGGAGTCACGCACGGCCAAAACGTCCGGCCCGCGGAGCAGGCATGCAACGTCGTCGCCGACGTGATTGACCGCCAGCGACGCTTCCGGAGGTAAGAGGCTGATGAGCGGATTTTTCGTCGCCCTGAGTGCGGCTGCAACCCCCGCAAGGGTTGTGGCCGTACCGGTCACGCCGGCCGAGGTGTCGCGTGTCACCTGAAGCATCACGCCGCTTTCGCGCAGCGGCCGCAACGCGTCCGCGTCAATGCCGTCCGGCGACGCGTCCAGCAGCAGCACGTCAAGGTTCGGATAGGTCTGTCGACGCACGGCGGCGATCCCCGCGGCCAGGTCTTCGTCGCATGTAACACGCAGCAGCACACTCACCCGAGGCAAAACGAAGCCGGCCTGCTGCAGTTGCTGCCAGGAAACCGGGGTCGTACGCGCTTCCAATGCGTGAAACTCCCGCACTGCCGGTTGATTTTGGACGTCGGCGGGTTCGTTACTCTGTCCCAGCACCGGCAGGCTTACGCGCGAGCCGACGCGGTCGTTCAGCAGGTCGAGCAGGGCGAGAAAAACGGTGTCGACGCTTGTACTGCGAAGGCAATACATGTGGTCACACTGCCAGAGGCTGCACGGGGCGCAGGGCACCTCGGCACGCACGGAGACGGCCCGGGCCGCGCCGAAGGGGTGGGGGCCCCAGCGCTTTTCGTTCTCCGGGCCGAGCACCGCCAACAGCGGCGTGCCGCGGCTGCGGGCCACATGCATGATGCCCGTGTCGTTGCAGACGAGTGCCGCCGCCCGGTCCAGCAGGGCCAGCAGGCCGAGCAGGTCCGTCCGGCCAGCGGCGACGATCACGCGGCCGCCCAGTTCCGCCGGCACGCCCTCGGCCACGCGGCGGGCGAGCTCTACTTCGTCCGGCACGCCCGTGATGACGACGCGGGCAGAGGCGTCTTGACGCAGGATGCGTTCGGCCACTTCGGCGAACCGCTCCGGTGCCCAGCGGCGGGTCGGCCGCTTGCTGCCGGGGTGCAACAGAATCAGCTTCGCGTCGTGTGGCAGGTCGAGCGTCGCGTCCAACTCCGGCTGCTTCGCGGCGATCTCGGCGTCGAGGTGGCGAAGGTGCGGCACGCGGTCGGCGGCAAGGACGCTGCCGCAGGCGGCCTCGGCCAACGCAAGGCTGTTCTCCGACTCGTGCGCCATCGGGTCGAGCGGCACGGCCAGGTCCGCATAGGTGGTGTACGGGTGGCCGTCCCACAGGCCGACCTCCGCCGGGGCACCCGTGAACAGGCCCTCGGACATGTTCGAGTACCAGCTGCCCCAGAGCACCAGGTCGAAGCCCTCGGCGAAGAACTGCCGCACGGCCCGCATTCGTTGTCTTCGATCGGACGCGTTGAAATCGAGCGGGCGCACCTCGTCGACCAGCGGCCCGAGCAGTGCCCCCGCCGCCCGCGCACCGGGCTGCACACCCAGCACGATCTTCGCCTGCGGGTAGGTCCGTCGCAGGGCCTCGAGCGTCGGGGCGAAGACGACGGTGTCGCCCAGGTAGCCGCGGCGGACGACGAGGATCGTCCGTACGTCCGGGTGGGCCAGCCCGGCGGCACGGCGGCGGACGAAGCGGGCGGCGTAGCTCACCCGCCCCGCGAACCGCAGGCTGTACCGCAGCAGCCGCTGCCGCGGGCCCAGCCGCTGGTCACGGAACTTACCCAGCTTCTGCCGGACGGAGGCCTCGTTGGCGTCGAGCCGCGCCGGCTGCGCAGTGACCGTGCCGGCCCGCCCGGCCGCGGGCGCGGTCGAGCCGTGCGCCGCCTGCTCGAGGTACGCCTCGAACTGCAGCGTGCGTTGCTCCCATGTGTTCTGGCCGGCGGCGTCGAGGCGGGCTTCGCGGCCGGCGGCCGGATCGGCGAGGGCGGCGTCCAGTTCGGCCTTAAAGCTCTCGGCGTCGTCGGCGAGGCGGACGACCTCCCGCAGCGCCACGATCCCCGCCAACGGCCTGGCCACCACCGGCCGGCCCGTGGCCATGTACTCGAACAGCTTCAGCGGGTTGCAGCTTTCCGTCAGCTCACTGTGTACGTAGGGGAGCATGCACGCGTCGAACGGCTTCATCGCCGCCGGCAACTGCTCGTACGGCACGTAGCCGACCAGGTGCACGTTCGGCAGCTTCACAAGGTCCGTGAACCGCTCCGGCTCGATCACGCGGCCTACCAGCACGAACTGTACGCCCGGCCGGTCGCGGGCCACAGCGGCGAGAAGGTCGCGGTCGAGGCGATGGTCCACCTGTCCGACGAAACCGACGACCCGCCGTGGCTGTGACACCGACTGCGACGGGTTGTCAGGGCTGAGTATTTCTGCCAATGCCGGGTGAAGCGGTGCGCTGTCGAGGGCCGCCGGCGAGAAGTGGTCGGTGTCGACGGCGTTTTCCAGCAGGCGTGTCTGGGGGTGGAGCTGCCGCATCCGCTCGACCAGCCGCGGGGAGACGGCCAGCGCCACATCGACCGTCCGAAGCACGTGCTCCTCGGCGTGGCGTAGGTCGCGGCGCATGGCATCGGTCAGGCCGGCGAAGCCGGTCCATTCGTCCTCGGCGTAGTAGAGGCGGCCGCGCGGGTTCACGGCGTCCATCAGCCAGGCGAGGTCCGGCCGGAAGCAGACGGCCACCGGGCGATCCATGCCGAGCCTGCGTTGCACGCGGCGAAGGACTTCCTTGCGGATCTTTGCGGAAACTCGCTTGTTTCCGGCAGGAACCGGCAGCGCAACGCGGAATAGGCCCGGGGCCAGCGTCTCGACGTGCGACATGGGCGACAGGTAGCGTACCGCGCCCGATGTGCGGCTGGTGGTGGCCGGCTCCGGGTCCACGAAGAGCACCCGGTGTCCGCGTCTTGCCAGACGCGACAACAGGTGCTGCTTCGTGACCCAGCAGTGGTGCCAGCCTTGCTGCCCGAAAGCGATGACGTCCATAGCAGGTAGTGCCGTCGGGCGGTTGAACGGATGGAGAGCTCTGCCGCTACAACCAACCGACGACAATGGTCCGACGGCAGCGGCAAGCCGAACGTATCGACACAGTGTACCAGACGACATGCGGACAACTAGTCGCAGTCGTCTCGCCGGCCTGAAGCACGCTACGCCGGGCCGGATCAGCGGAACGCCGGGCCGTCGGCGACGATGAATTCGTCACGGGTCGAGATCTCGACGCGGTCGATGCGGTTCATCGTCTCACCGAAGGTGGCACCTTGCTCGTTAAAGAAGTTGCCAAGGTCCAGTTGGATGGGCTTGTTGCCCGGCAGCACGTCCAGACGCTGGTCGTACTCGCCGTTGATCCAGACGTTGGCGTTGCGCAGGTCTTGGTTGGTGAAGTTGATCAGCGTGATCCGGTCGTTGCTGTCGACCAGTGCGCCGATCTCCATGTCGTCGGTCGCCTCGGCCTCGGGGTAGCTGGCCCGGGCGGCGTAGGCGGCCAGCTGCGGGCGGTTTTGCATCGTCGCATCATACGGACTGGCGACGTTCTGGCCCGACTGACAGCCGACGGCGGCCGTCATGAGGCCAAGGGCGGCGACGGGTGTAATAGCACGAAAGATGAGTGAGCGGTTCATGGTTCTCAACAAGCCAATCGCGTGCCAATCACCCTGCCCGACGCAGAAACTTGTAGGAACCGCCCCAACCCGCCCCGCGCCGCCTCCACCGCCCGAAGCACGGGTTCGGCGTCGGCGTCATGAGCAATGAGCAATGAGCAAGAAACCCATGACCCGTGAAGTCGCGAGCTCCGATGACCGACCGGCCGGGCCCCCTTTGGGCATGGAGTCCTTGAGCCTTGCTCATTCCCCTGCTGCCCGACCCCTCACCTGCACCCTGCTACTGATTCACACTCAAACCCCTATATCCTCATTCCACAACGTCGGGTTTTCGGCGATGAACTGCCGCATCATCGCCAGGCAGGCCGGGTCGTTTACGACGACGACTTCGACGCCGTGGGCACGGAGAAACGCAGGGCTCCGCCCGGCGGGGCCTTCGCCGCCGGGGAAGTTTTCGTCATCACCCACCACGACCTTGGGGATGCCGAACTGCACCACCGCGCCGCTGCACAGGAAGCAGGGCATGAGCGTGGAGTAGAGGACGGTGTCCCGGTACGTCGCCTGCCGGCCGGCGTGGGTCAGGGCGTCGATCTCGGCGTGCGCCATGGGGTTGCCGTGCTGCACCCGCCGGTTGTGCCCCCGCCCGACGACACGGTCGCCCCGCACCAGGCAAGACCCGATCGGCAACCCCCCCTCGGCAAGCCCGAGCCGCGCTTCGTCGAGTGCGATGGTGAGGAATGGGTCCATCTCAGGAGGATACTGCGGGGGAGGCACGGAGGGTGGGGCAGAATTCAGAATTCAGAGTTCAGAAGTCAGAGTCAGGAGTCAGAAGTCAGAAGTCAGAAGTCAGAAGTCAGAAGTCAGAAGGCGGGAGGCGGGAGGCAGCTTGCGGATGCCAGCCTCCGATGCACGTCCTTCTAAATTCTGACTTCTTACTCCTGACTTCTGACTTCTAAATTCTGACTCCTGACTCCTCTTCCCCTCGATCCTTACCCTCCATGCCTTCGTCACAACCGCTTCCCCCGCGCACGGGTCGGGTCTCTTGGCAGCGTGTAGTCGGTGCCGCGGGTTTTGTGAAGTACCACGACGACCTGGCCCTGCACGCCCGGGAGGGTGGTGACCGGGTCCACGTGTGGGACGTCGGCACCGCACAGGCGCAGGGCGTGGGCGGCTTCGGGGAGTTCCTCGGCGTGTTTGGGGCCTTTCATCAGCAGCGCCCGGCCGTTGGGCTTCACCAGGGGCAGCAGCCACTCGGCCAGGAAGGCGGTGTGGGCGACGGCGCGGGCCACGGCCACGTCGAACGACGCCCGCAGCGGACCGTGGCCCAGCGTCTCGGCTCGGCCGTGTACGACCGTGACGTTGTTCAGCCCGAGCTCGGCCGCGGCGTGGCGAAGGAAGTCGCACTTCTTGCCGGTGGCGTCGACGAGCGTGACGGCCACGTCCGGCCGGGCGACCGCCAGCGGGATGCCCGGCACGCCGCCGCCGGTGCCGACGTCGACGAGCGACTGCGCCGCGACGGGCAGGTGCCGCAGGAGCGTGAGCGCATCGGCGACGTGCCGCACCTCGGCCGAGGGGCGATCGACGATGCGGGTGAGGTTCATGCGGGCATTGGCGTCGATGAGCAGGTCGAGGTAACGGGCGAGCGCGGCGAGTTGCGCGGCGGAGAGTGCGACGCCGGCGTCGGCGGCGAGGGTGTTCCACAGGGCGTGTGCGTCATGCGTCTCCACGCGAGGAGTGTACGGGCCGGCGGGATGGCTATCGATGAGGTGGGCCAACGGCACGAACCGCTGAAGCGGGGCGTACCGGGTCACTCCCCCGGGATGTAGCTGATCGTGCCGGCCATCGGGCTGCTGGCGGTGGCGTAGCGCTTCTTCGGGATGCGGCCGGCGCGGTGGCCCAGCAGGCCGGCGCGCAGGGCGAGTTTCATCGCCTCGGC
>JBHJOM010000124.1:0-7021 GCA_050329715.1 Phycisphaerae bacterium | reverse complement strand
ACACGGGGGACGGGGCGGGTGGGAAAGGGATCGAGGGGAAGACGAGGCACGAAGGGTCAGGAGTCAGGAGTCAGGAGTCAGAATTCAGAAGTCAGCCCGGTTGCCCGCTGCCTGTTGCCTGCTGCCTGCTGCCTGTTGCCTGTTGCCTGCTGCCTGACCCGCACCCTGTGACTGACTCGTAAGCCCCGTAGCATGGGCATCCTGCCCATCAATAAATCCGTTTTTCCTTCGTGCCGTCGTGGTTCAAAAGACCGTACGCCCACGAGCGCCCCTCACGCCGCGATCTTCATTGCTTCGCCCGCGGCGGCGGTTACCGGCGGTGCGGCGCTCACCACCGTCGCCGCGAGCGGTTCGCTCCACGGGCCGGTGTGGCGGTCGTTGTAGTAGCGGGCCCACAGCGTCACCTGCCGGCCGTTCTGTTCGGCGGGGAAGTTCACCGTGAACCGCGTCTTGCCGCCGAAGTAGACGGTCGTCGCGTCCTCGGGGGTCGGGGGCGTCGGGCCGTAGGCGGCGACCACCTGCACGCCGGTCGCGCCGGCCGGCTTGCCGCGGGCGCGGTCGCCGCCGACGAGCAGCGCACTGAGGTTCGCCCCCAGCGGGATCAGCCCGCGGACCGCCAGCGACGTCTTCTGCTCGATCATCGGCGCCGGGCTCGGCTCCTTGGGCACCGTGATGTGCAACTGCGTGCGCATCTGATTGGTGCAGGCGGGGTTGGCCTGGATCGCATCGACCAGCGGCCGCACGACGTCCGCCGCGGCGCGACGCTTGGCCTTGAGGTTGTCCGTCGCCCCCTTCATCTCAGCACGGGCGGCCATGGACATCTGCATCGCCTCGTCGAACGCGGTACTTGCCGCCTCGACCGCCGCGACCTGCTCGGGCGTGATCCCAAGCTGCGACTCCAACGACACAACGCCGTCGGCAAACATGACCAGCCAGTTGCGCAGGTCGGCGTTGGTGTTCGGAAAGTAATGCTTGTTCGGCATGGAAACTCCTGAGTTGATCGTTGAGGGTCGCGTGTTTGAGCGTCGGCGTCCTGTGCCGACACCGTCCGCATCGTTCCGCCGGCCCACGCCGGCCCACGCCGGCCCGCCCCGCGACAGGCGAAGCTTTCCGACACCCCTTGCATCGGCCGGCCGGCGGGTCGGGTTGAGCGGTTGAGGCGGAAAATCCGGAAAAGCTCGCGGAGGAATGAGCCATGTGCAGGGAACCCATAACCAGGTGAGGCAGCAGGCAGCCGGCAACAGGCAGCCGGCAACAGGCAGCAGGGGAATGACCCATGATCGCGTCGATTGGTCATGGGTTCCCTGGGCCTTGGTCATTCCGCGGTAAGGCGGCGCTCCCGCCGGTCTTAGAATCCGCACCCCGCCAGCCCTCCAGCGGCGAGGCGGCCGACACCCACGGCCCATAACCCCGGGATTCTTTTTAAGAACACCGGCGTTCGTGAAATAAATCCCGGTGTTCGTGAAAAGAATCCCGGTGTTCGCAAAAAGAATCCCGGTGTTCGTGAAAGAAATCCCGGTGTTCGTAAAAGAAACACCGGTGTTCCTGAAAGAAATCCCGGTGTTTAGATTCCGAATCCCGGTGCATGGGGAAGGAATCAAGGGCGCGGGGATCGAGGGGAAAACGAGGCACGAAGGCACGGAGGCACGGAGGCACGGAGGGGGAGAAGTCAGGAGTCAGAATTCAACCCTGCTGCCTGCTGCCTGTTGCCGGTTGCCTAGCCTGCACCCTGCTACTGCACCCAGCTACTGACCCTACGCACGAAGGATGGGGAAGCTAGGAGTAGAAGCCAGGAGGCCGTGGACCCGACGGCCGCCGGCCCAACGGCCCCGACTGACCCCACCCGCCCCGACACGCCCGGCCGCTACCGCTACCACGACGACCTGCCCGCCAGCGGCACCACCCACGACGCCGTCCGCGCTTTCGACCCCGACGACTACACGCAATCGCCCCCGAGCAACGCCGTCACCGTTAAGATCAAAGCACCGGCCGCGGGGGACCCGTGAGCACCGGCCGGACCTCCCCGCCAATGGCGCCGCGGTGATTCGCCACGGGCGCGGCCGAAAGATTATCTTGCTTCGTTCGGGCCAGGCGGTAAAGTGTTCCCGTCTTCACGAAGGGGTCGGTTGGCCGCTCGAACCGTCTCTGAGCATCCGGTTTACGTCCCGCACGCGAGCGTCTCGCTCGCTCCCGTTGGTCCGCCGCAGCGTTTGGCCGCCGTCACCGGGCGCACGCCGGTGCCGCTCTCGACCCGACTGCCGACGCTGGGCGAGGTGCTGTTCATGCCGCTGGGAGAGCTCGCCCGGCTCGACGTCGGCTTCCTCAATCTCCTGTGTGCCGTCGGCCTGCCGGACACCGCCCGGCTCGACATCCCGGCGTGCCTCCGGCGGCTAGACGAATGGGCCCGGCGGGTCGCGGCCGAAACACAGCGCTGCCTGCACCAGTTCCGCCGCAACCCCGCCGAGTACGACCACTCCGAGGCCGTCTTCCGCGCCATGATGATGGTCACCGTGCTGCAGGAGGACTGCGGCGTGCGGTACAACCCGGACGCGATCAAGACCCGCGAGTTCAAGCACGCCGGCGAAGGGTTCATTCACGGCCTGCTGGGTGACGACCTGGCCGATAACGCCGCCGGCGTGCCTATGGGCACCTGCGCCAACATGCCGGTGCTTTACGCGGCCGTGGGCCGGCGGCTGGTCTACCCCATCTACATCGCCGGGGCCAAGGGGCATCTGTTCAACCGCTGGCACGACGCCGGCACCGGCGAGCGCTTCAACATCGAAGGCACCGGCCGGGGCATGAACGTCTACCCGGACGCCCACTACTGCGAATGGCCGCGGCCGATCCGGCCCGAGGACGTCCACCACGGCTTCTACCTGCGGAACTTCGACCCGGCGGAGGAGCTGGGCGTTTTCATGGCCACCCGCGGGCACTGCCTGCTGGACAAGGGACACCTGCTGGACGCGATCGTCGCCTACGGCCACGCCCACCGGCTGTGCCCGACGGACCCGAACAACCTGGGCTTCCTGCTGTCGGCCCTGAACCACGAGTTGGACCTGCAGAAGCAGGGCAAGCTCCCCGTGAGCTACCGCCAGGCCGAGGGGTGGGACGAGCGAATCAATGTTGACCGCTTCGTGCTTCCGAGCGACTACGTGGACCGCTTCGCGGGCACGACCCCGATCGACGACCAACACCGACAGCCAGGGCCGCGCGGCCCGCAACCAGGACAGGGAGTGAAACGATGAGCTATTCGCCGACGCTGGGCAGGTTCGTGACGAGGGATCCGATTGGATACGCCGACGGCGCTAATCTATATGAGGCAGTCAGCTCGAACCCAATCAATCGCGTAGATCCACTCGGTACTACGTCGATAAGACTAGGCGCGGCCATCGCAGCCTACACAGTGTCACAGAGATTGAAAGCTCAAGCGGAGGCTAGGGCTATCACCGAGTTTGCTCAGGAGTTTGATCGAAAAAACAACTGGGCATGGATCGACAAGGATTGCGATCAGCAGGCAACGGCACTACAAAAAGCCCTTAGAAAGAACTTCGCGGACAGCGACCTCTGGTCCTTTACTACGGTGGAGGGAGCGTGGTTTGCAAATCCACTATCGTTTCATAATGTGACCGTCATCAGGCCGAAAGCTGGCAATCCAATGGAGCCGTGGATTATCGACACATGGACAGCAGTCAACGATGGCTTTCTCATTGAAACCTGGCACGACTTCTCAGACTCATGGCGTCCCGCTGGCGATTCCGTACAGCGACAACGGTACTTTGAGACGGATCAGTTATGCGAAGCCCGTTGCGGCGACCGGAAGGGGCACATTCACGATATCCTGCCGCCGCCCAAAATCCCGCCGCGGGTCGCACAACAGCTCCGTCAAATACAAGTCGGTATGGAGATGGATGGGACGTGGGGTGGGAGATAGATGCATACCACCATTGATTATCAGCATCTGAGCAAACGGCCGAAGATAGGGCTCGCTGTCGGAATTGCAATTGCCCTATCATCTATTCCGTCCTGGTACATGGGCTGTGGAGCGGGTATTCATCTTTTCTGGTTCCGGTTCCATTCGCACGGACCAGGCTTCCTGGTCTTCATTGCGGCCGTCATTCTGTACCTGCTAATCGAGTTGACAGGAAGTCTCGTGGTGGCTCATGGCTTTTCAAAAACCTCGGGCTTTTTGCTTCTTCACGCGCTGGCTTTTACATCGGGGTGCTCAGGCTACATGATAGCAGCACTACTTTGGCGATGAATTGAATCATCACCACGCAGTTCTGCCTAGCTGGACGTCTACGCTGGAGCGAAGCTCGTTATCTTTCAGTCGTCGGCAGGATCGCTTGAGGCAGCAATCTTGATGTAGGAGCGACAACTCGGCTTGCTGGACCTCGTGAATTGCTGTTTCTGGAACTAGTGAAGAAGAAGCGCCCCTGGCCTGCAAAAAGGGAGGCGTGGCAAATGCAATCTCGGCTCGAATGGTACTCCGAAGGAGACGCAATCGTGATTAATGAGAAGATACGAATAGATGTTGTCTCGTTCTCTCACCAGCACGAGTGCGTGAGTATCCTAATAGGCCTGCATGAGACCAAGCGGCTGTCGGTCGGCGATCGGCTTCAACTCGATGATGATGTCGCTATTGAGTTGGGCGGCTTTGGACAGCAGGCGGGGTCTCGACCGCGTCTTGATCTACACAGCAAGGGAGTACTGGCGGTGAAGAAAATAGTTCTGGGTGGCATTAAAGTGAGCAACCCGTAAGTTTGCTGACCTATCGAGGCACAACCTGGGCTTCCTGCTGTCAACCCTGAACCACGAGCTGGACCTGCAGAAGCAGGGCAAGCTGCCCGTGAGCTACTGCGAAGCCGAGCGGTGGGACGAGCGTATCACGCTCGACCGTTTCGTGCTGCCGAGCGACTACGTGCACCGCTTCGCGGGCACGACCCCGACCGACGACCAACACCGACAACCAGAGCCGCACGGCCCGCAATGAGGACAGGGAGTGAAACGATGAGCTATTCGCCGACGTTGGGCAGGTTCGTGACGAGGGATCCGACGGGGTCCGTCGATGGGTTGAATGCGTACCAGTTCGGGCGCGGGAATCCCGTTGCGTTCCTCGACCCCTTTGGACTTTCGGCGACGGCAACGCCCACGCGTCCGCCAGTAAGTCCGTCTCCAGTGACCGAAGGGCCATTGTGGGAGCCACAGCCTACTAAGCCTCGGCCTGAACCCTCCTCGAAACCGAAGCCGAGAAGTGGTCGGTCTTCAGGCAATGGCCGGGTTGTTCCGCCGATCATCAATCCCGTGCTGATTGATTACGCAAGGGGAACGGAACGAGGAATCGAGGACGCCGCTTTCCGGAAGGTCCTCGAGTTCAAGCGGCGTGGTTGTCTAACGGCAAAAGAGGCTTGGGATCTACAACAACGGATCGAACGCGCTGTCGTAGGTGATATGAGGGCAATTAAAGCGAAGATCGAAGCGGCGGAGAAGTTGCTTCGGCCGATCGAGCAACAATGCAAAGGGCAAGGATGCTACTGTGTTTGTGTCCCTTGCAATGATAAGGAGGGCATTACAGATCTCGGTTGGATGGAATCATATGCGGATTGCAAAGAAAGATGCAAGGTTGATTCTTCACCAGGAAGTACAGCTCGGTGCGTAAAGAATCCGTTCGCGCCTGTACCGCGGCGCCGGCCCTGGGACCAGCAATGAAGACTGTCCTCGATGCAATTGTTGATTCTCCGGTCTCATGGAACGAGGCCCCGGGAATCTCGAAGTTCGCGACTGCTCTTGTTCTCTTATGTCCTGACCCAGAGTTGCAGGCCAAGCTCGATGACCAGATGCGGCTGATCGGGCTTCATCTTGATGAGAGGCTCATCGAAGAAGTTTCTGAGAAGATTGGAGACTCGGACTTGGTGCACTTAGTTGAAGTTCCTCAACTCCATACATTGGATTCATCGCTCTTTATTCGGCTCGCACGCCGAATAGAACGCAACTGCCTGAGTCCGTCTCAGTTCGACAGGCTCGCGTTTCACGTGCTCATGAACGCACTCAGGTGGCCCGCGAGTGTCACCGACCTAGAACTTCTTGCGCGAGTCATAGCCGACCGTGGGTCTCGCGAGGGTTGTTCCCCATATGTTATAGAAATGCTCGGCCCATTTCCTAAGTTCGACATTGGCCTTCGCTGCGTGATCGATGCGATCAACAAGGACCGCGTCTTCAAACTCAGTGCCCTTCGTGCGTTGACTCTCAACGCAGGTCGATGGCAGTCTTCTACTGAGAGATACGCTACGTATCTTTCGCATGAACAACTCACTTCTTTGAGCGAACTAGCGGAGGAGGACGATGAAGCCGCAGACCTTCTTGTGGATTTGAAGACAGCATTGCGTTAAAGTTGACCGCGGCCGAGGCCGCGACCCTCAGGGCCCGGGAAGACTCTCATAGCAGGTGGGTCAGTTGTCGGGGAGCAGACCAGGCCCGGGTCGGCGAGCCAGAGCCGGTAGTTGGCCCGCGCCAGCCGCCGAACGTGGTCGGGCAGGTCCGCGAACTGCTTGACGAACGCCGGATCGATCCGGCTTTTCACAGCTCGTCCCAGCCTTTGTCCGTCACCTGACCTTGCGCGGCGCGGTCCAAGACCTGCCGGGCAAGCTGGTCGAGCGCCGGGTCGGGGTTGTTCAGACGGGCGTCCCAGGCGGCGGCGGCGTCGATCTCGGCGAGCATCAGCCGGGCGACGGCGTCCTGCCGGTCCTGCGGCAGCGAACGCAGACGCTCCAGAGCCTGTTCGAGCAGTCGGGTCATGCGCAAGATGATACCCGACCGACAAAGTAGCGGCGCGGGACCCCGCCGCGTCAGCCCGGGGCGTCTGGCCCCTCTACCGGCATCTCCTTCGTGCCTTTGTGCCCTTTGTGGTTCAAAGGCATCGGGAACAGGCAACAGGGAACAGGCAACAGGGAACAGGCAGCAGGAAAGGCACCGACTCCCGACCGTCGTCCGACGCCCCGACCATCGTCTTCCCCTTCGTGCCTTC
>JBHJOM010000123.1:0-27261 GCA_050329715.1 Phycisphaerae bacterium | reverse complement strand
GAGCCGGCACCGATCGACCACGACCTCACCCTCGACCGCGAAGCCTTCGAGACCCTCATCGCCCGCAGCACCGCCGATTACGAGCCGACGCACGGCGGCTTCGGCGGCGCGCCCAAGTTCCCCCGACAGACGCTGCTCGAAATGCTCCTGGTCTACGCCCGCAGCGCCCAGGACCCGCAACTGGATCGCAAACTCGCCCACACCCTGCACGCCATGGCCGACGGCGGCATGCGCGACCACCTCGGCGGCGGCTTCCACCGCTACAGCACCGACGCCAAGTGGCTCATCCCCCACTTTGAGATCATGCTGTACGACCAGGCGATGCTCGCCACGGTCTACGCGCTGGGGTACCGTCACTTTGAGAACCGCAGGTTCGCGGCCGTCTGCCGGGGGATCTGTGACTTCGTCCTGCGTGAAATGACCGACCCGGCCGGCTGCTTCTACACCGCCTTCGACGCCGAGGTGGACGGCTACGAGGGGAAAAACTACCTCTGGAAGCGGGACGAGGTGCGGCAGATCCTGGGCGAGGCGGACTACGCCGACTTCGCCGAGGTCTACGGCCTGGCCGACCAGCCGAACTTCACCGACCCCCACGTCGGCGAGGACCTGCCGGACCACTACGTCCTCCACCTGCCCGACGGCCACTCCGCCGAGACCGACGAGCGGTTCGTCGCCATGCGGCAAAAACTCCTGGACGCCCGCCAGAAGCGCAAAAAACCCCTCCTCGACACCAAGATTATCACCGCGTGGAACGCCCTGATGGCCCGCGGCCTGGCCCACGCCGGCAAGACTCTGGACGAGCCCCGCTACGTCCAGGCCGCCGCCAAAGCCGTCCATTGGCTGCTGGAAAACCACTACGACGCCGAGAAGGGCCTGCTCTACCGCACCAGCCGCGACGACGTAGCCCGCTTCGCCGCGTTTCAGGAGGACTACGCCTACCTGACCTGGGCGCTCTTGGAACTCTACGACGCCACCGGCGAGCAGACGTACCGGGACCGTGCCGGCCACATCGCACGGCACATGCGCCAGCGGTTCGAGGACGAGCAGGCCGGCGGCTTCTTCTTCACGGACAAGGAGTTCACCGACCTGCCCGTGCGGCAGAAGGTGGCCGGCGACACGCCCCTGCCCGGCGGCAACGCCGTCGCCGCGATCGTGACGCTCGGCCTGGAAGAGGACGGCCGAACCGCCCGAAAGACCCTCAACGCCCTGGCGGGCGCGCTGGACGACCACCCGGGCAGCATGAGCACCATGATCCAGGCGGCCATTCTTCACGACCTGCGGTTCGGTGCCCTCCGCGTCCACGGCACGACGGACAAGACCGGCACCCGCCCGCCCAGCCTCGTGGAGCAGGGCCGACAGGCGTTGAGCGTCCGCGGCGAATGGCTCAGCAAGACGAAGCTGCTGATCCAGTTGCAGATCAAGCCCGGCTACCACGTGAACTCCGACCGCGTCGGCACGAGCATGGTGGCGACCGAACTGGCCTTGACCGGCGACCAGGCCCACCTCCTGCAGGACGTGGAGTACCCCCTCGGCGAGATGACCGACTTCCCCTTCGCCGAGTTGCCCCAGCGCATCTACAAGGACCAGGCCAGCCTGCTGGTAACCCTGAGCGCCCCGCCCGCCAACGACATCCTGCCGATGAGCCTGCGCTACCAGGCCTGCACGAACACCGCCTGCCTCCCCCCAGTAACCATGACATTCGCAGTAAGCACGGGGAGAGGGTAGGGGGGGGAAGAAGGCACGGAGGCACGGAGGCACGGAGGCACGGAGGCACGAAGGCACGAAGGCACGAAGGCACGAAGGCACGAAGGCACGGGGGGGAATGACCAAATCTCAAGGAACCAATGACCAAAAGGCGGGCCGGCCGTTGGGCGGATTGTGGGCTTGGGGCATCATTGGTCATTGGTTACCTGCTCATTGCTCATTACTGATTACTCATTACTCATTCCCCTGCTGCCTGTTGCCTGGCACGTTCGACGTGTTGCATGTGCTTAACAGGTTGCGTTCCACTCGCATGCGGTTCCTCGGCCGGATAGTCTGCCCGGGATGCCGCTTGACCGTGACAATCTTCGGTGGGTGCAGACGGCGTGTTTGTTCGTCATTGCCGTGGTGGCCGGGGGGGCGGCGATTGCTTACCTCCGCGGCGTGCTGATTCCCCTCGTGCTGGCCGGGCTGCTTACGCTTTGCCTCCAGCCGATCGTGCAGGTGCTGACCACGCGCGCCCGCTTCCCGCGGGTGGTGGCCGTGGTGGCGAGCATGATCGTCGGCGTCGGCGTGCTGGCGCTGCTTTCACTCATTGTCTCCACGAGCGTCGCCCGGCTGGCGGCGAACGTGGGCACCTACGACGAGGCCTTCACCCGCGCCGTGCAGGACGTACGCGACCGCATCCCCTTCGAGCGGATGGGCGTCGACGAGGAGCGGTTCCGCCGGCAGTTCCTGGAGCAGGCCGAGGCCACGGCCACGGCCGTCGTGGCCGACTTGCTCGGGTCGGTCCGGGGGATCTTCTCCAACGCGACGCTGGTGGTGGTGTTCCTCATCTTCCTGATGGCCGGGACGCCGGCCCGGCCGATGGCGGACACCGGGTCCCTCCGCTCGCAGATCGAACTGCGCATCAAGCGGTACCTGATCGTGATCATTCTGATGAGCGCGCTGACGGGCCTGTTCGTCGGGACGATTCTTTGGGTCCTGGGTGTCGACTTCGCCGTCGGATTTGGCCTGCTGGCATTTCTGCTCAACTTCATTCCGGGCCTGGGCAGCACGGTGGCGACGCTGCTGCCGGTGCCGGTGGTGCTGCTTTCGGGGATGGGGCCCACCCAGGTGTTGCTGGCGATTCTCCTGCCGACGTGCGTGCAGGTGCTGATCGGCAACATCCTTCAGCCGAAGGTGCTGGGTGAGAGCCTGGACCTGCACCCGGTGACGATCCTGGCGGGGCTGATCTTCTTCGGCATCCTGTGGGGCATCGCCGGGATGTTCCTGGCGACGCCACTGATCGCCTCGGCGAAGATCGCGATGGAGAAGAACGAATTCACCCGCCCGATCGCACTGCTGATGAGCGGCAAACTCGATAACGGCCTGTCGGCCGTGAAGCTGAAGCCGGCCGGTTCGGCGGCCGGGGCTTGCGAGGGGGCCGGCGAGGGGGCCGCGCCCGCCGAGCCGAGCATTGCGGGCGAAACTCGCGACGGCGGGTCGTCTTAGCATCAGTCGTCTTAACATCAAAGGCAATTGTTTACGTTCTGCCCGGTGCGGGTGTCGTCGGTGGGGAATCTGCTTACACTTCTGCCGTGTCAGACAAGCCACCAGCATTCAGGCCGCAACAGGTGCCGGCGACGGCGCGGGTGTGCGTCGTTGCGGCCCGGTTCAACGCGCACATCGTGGGCAAGCTGCTGGAGGGGTGCCTTTCGCGGCTGGAGGCGCATGGCCTCACCGGCGACCGGGTGGCGAGCTACCGCGTGCCCGGGGCGTTCGAGTTGCCGCTGGCGGCGAAGTGGGCGGCACAGACCGAGCAGTTCGCGGCCGTCATCTGCCTCGGGGCGGTGGTGCGGGGGGAGACGCCGCATTTTGAGTACGTCTGTGAGAACGCCGCGGCCGGGGTGCGGCAGGTGCAACTGGAGACGGGCGTGCCGGTGATTTTCGGCGTGCTGACGACGAACGACGAGCACCAGGCGTTCGAGCGGACCGGCGGCGGCCACGGCCACGCCGGCGAGCAGGCCGCCGACGCCGCCCTCGAGATGATCGTGCTCCACGCCGCGTTGCGTGCCGACGCCGCCGAGGCCGGCCAGACTTCCTCCCGAGGCCCCGCCTGAGCGACGGATGCCGACCAGGAACGTCCCACGGATCGCCTTGCTCATGCCCGTAGGCCCCGGGCCCGCGGAGGTGGACCGTCTGCGCGACGCGCTGGCGTCGTTCGACCACTACGTGGCCGAGCCGGCCGTGGCCGTGCTGCTCGACGGCGACCCGGCCCCCCGCGACCTGCCCTCGGCCGTCGGCCCGCTTTCGCGCACGACGCTGGAGCCGGTCCACACCCCGCCGCCGGCCAAGCGAACGACGCCGCGTCGCGGCAAGGGTATTTGCCCGGCGGTGCTGGCGGGGTTGAAGCACATCGCACAGTCGCACCTCGAGGTGGACTTCGTGCTGAAGCTGGACACGGACGCGCTGGTGATCGGGCCGTTCGCCGGGCGGGTCCGCAAGTACTTCCTGGAGCACCCGGGCATCGGGCTGATCGGTGCCCACGACCGGACGCCCGCCGGGGAGAAGCGCCCGCTGGCCGAGGGTGCCGCGGCCGTCCGGCAGCTGCTGGCGACGCCGCTGGACGTGCTGCACCCGATCGTCTGGCTGCGGCAGCGGCTCAACCCGGACCTGCGGCTGATCCGCGGACACATCGCCGCGGCACGGGGCAACGGGTACACCTTCGGCGAGCACTGCCAGGGCGGCGGCTACGCACTGAGCCACGAGGCGCTGCTTCGCCTGAGGGACATGCACTTCCTGGCCCGCCCCGAAGCCTGGCACGCCGCCGACTGCCCCGAGGACGTGATGACCGGCATGTACGTCCGGGCCACCGGCCTGCGGCTGGCGGGGCAGGCGGCACCCGGGGAAGTTTTCGGCGTGCGCAAACGCGGCCTGCCGTACCCGCCGGCGGAACTGGCCGATAAGAAATACGCCGTCATCCACTCGGTGAAGAACGACGAACGGACGCCCGAGGCGGACGTGCGGGTCTTTTTCCGGCAGAAGCGTCAGGACGAACTGGCCGAGGCCCGCAAACACGCCGAGGAAGTGGATGTCGACTGACCCGCCGGTCTCGAGCCTTGTCTGGTACATTCCGCCGTGCCCGAACCTACCGCCGCCAACCCCGCCGAGCCTGCAACGTCGGCCGCGCCGCAGGCGGTTCCGCAGGCCGTCGCGGTTCCCGGCGCAGGCGGGCCGCGGTCATTCGCGTTTCATGCCAAGGTCATCGGGCTGATCACGCTCGGCAGCCGGCTGCTGGGGCTGGCGCGGGAAGTCGTGGCCAGCCGCTTCTTCGGGGCCGGGCCGGCGTGGTCGGCGTTCGTCTTCGCCTTCACCGTACCCAACCTCTTCCGCAAGCTGCTGGGGGAGGGGGCACTCTCCGCGGCGTTCATTCCGCTTTACGCCCGCAGCCTGAAGGAAGACAACCCCCCCGAGGCCGCCGCCTTCGCCAACGCCAGCGTCAACCTGCTGGGCGTCATTCTGCTGGCCATCACGCTCGTCGGGGAGGCGGGGCTCATCGCCGCGGTGTTGCTGTTCGAACTCCGGCCGGACCACCTGCTGGGCCTCAAGCTCACGATCGTCATGCTGCCGTACGTCATGCTCGTCTGCGGCACGGCGTTCCTCTCGGCGATTTTGCAGGTTCACGACCGCTTCGGCGTGCCCGCGGCCACGGCCGTGGTGAGCAACCTGTGCCTCATCGCCGCGATGCTCCTGGCCGCCTGGCGAATGGACCTCTCGACCGAGGCCGCCCGCGAGCGGGCCGTCTACTGGCTGGGCGTCAGCGTCCTGGTTGCCGGGTTGCTGCAGATTGCGATGCTCGTGCCGGGGCTCAAGGCGTGCGGGTACCGCTTCCGCCTGACGGCGTTCTGGACGCCGCGCGTCCAACGCATGCTGATGATGAGCATCCCCGTCGCGCTGGGTGCCGGCGTGCTGCAACTGGGCGTGCTGCTGGACAAGGGCATCAGCTTCTTCCTTGCCGCGGCTCCGGGGGCGACGCACTTCACCCTGCTGGGCCAGAGCATCAGCTACCCGCTGTACGAAGGGGCGGCCGCCCGGCTCAACTGGGCGCAGTTCATGTACCAGTTCCCGCTGGGCGTCTTTGCCATCGCCATCGCGACGGCCATCTTCCCGCGCCTCAGCCGGGAGTCGGCCCTGGTGAACGCCCAAGTCTCCGACGACTTCAAGACCACCCTCCGCCAGGGCGTCAAGGCGGCGTTGTTCGTCGGCCTGCCGGCGAGCGTCGGGCTCGTGCTCGTCGCGGAGCCGGCGGTGCGGTTCATGTTCGAGGGCGGCCGATTCACCCCCTTCGATACCGAGTGGACCGCCCGCTCCACCGCCTTGTACTCCGCGGCGATATGGGCGTTCTCGCTCCAGCAGATCCTCAACCGCGCCTACTACGCACTGCACGACATGACCACGCCGCTGGTCTGGGCCGTCATCAACCTCATGGCCAACCTGGCCATCGAAATCCCCCTGCTCTGGACGCCGATGCGCGAAAGCGGCATGGCCGTGGCGACGCTGGCCGTCTTCTCCGTGCAGAGTGCGGCGATGCTCTGGCTGCTGGACCGGCGGTTGGGCGGCATCGGGCTGCGGCAGGCACTGGGGCCGATCGGGAAGATGGTCCTGGCCTCGGGCGTCATGGCCGGGGTGCTGCTGGCGATGCGGCAACTGCCCGTCTGGCCGGACGAAGCCACCCGCCACGGCTCGGCGATCGCGTTGCTGGTGCTGATGGTCCTTGGCGGCCTGACGTACGCCGGGGCGTGCTACGCCCTGCGGGTCGAGGCGATGCGGCACGTGCTGCCGAATCGCTGGCGGCGGCGGGCGTAGGGCTCAGGGGTCGGCCTCAGGTCACGATCCAGAAGATCAGCCGGATGACGGCCACGATCGCCCCGATGACCCCCGCGCCGATGGAGAAGATGCTGATGAGCCCGCCCCGGTACAACGGGCTGATCGCCAGCAGCGCCCCCAGCAGCCCGAAGACGATCGCGAGCACCGCGAACAGGAGCCCGAAGCCCGTGCTGAAGAACGCCAGCACCGCGCAGACGATCGCCAGGATCGACGGCAGGCTGAACGCCGGGCGGATCGGGTCCGGAACGGGGTAGGTGCCTCGGCCGGCACGGCGGACGTTAACTTGCTGGACGTCTTGAGCCATAGCGTCTTCACGATAGGGCAAGCCAACTGGCCCGGCAGCGTCTAAACTGTCGGGCATGTCGCGGCTGCTGGTGCTGTTGCCAATCCTGCTGTGGGTCGTCTGGCTCGGCCAGGGGCAGATGCTCTACCCGCCCCACGCCGCACCGGCCGACCTGGCGCTCCTCGGCCCGGCGGCGTACCTGCTGGGGCTGGCAGGTGCCGTGATGCTCTTCAGGCTGGCGGCATTGGGGCTGGCCCGTCGTCCGGCGGCGGGCCGACTCAACCGCTTCGCCCGAATGACGGAACTGCTGCGAATCGGGCTGATCCTGTGGCTGGCGGTGGGGCTGTGGGTGTTCGACTACGGCCGGCTGGTGCTCTTCTTCGCCGGGCCGTTGCTCCGCGTGGGGGTTGAGACGCCCAGCGTGCTGCTGGCCGTGCTCCCGACGTACGCCGCCGGCACCGCCCTCTGGTGGGCCGCCTGGCCCGTCGAGGCGTACCGCCATCAGCTTGCGGCGTTGAGCAGCTACGACCGCGGGCAGGCCGTGCATGCCCCGCCGACGGCCCGGGCGTACGTGCTGGCCAACCTCCGCATGGGGCTGCTGTTCGGCCTGGCACCGATCCTGGCGGTGCTGCTCACGCGCGACGTTCTGGCCGGGGCGTACACCGGGTTCGTTGCGCCCGTCGGCCCGGGGGCGGAGTTGCTGCTGACGCTCGCGAGCGTCGCCGGCGTGATGCTGGCGGCACCGCTGTTTTTGGTGCGGATGCTCCGCACGACGCCGCTGCCGCCGGGCGAGCTGCACGACCGCCTCACGGCGCTGGCGGCGCGCACGAACGTCCGCTACCGGAAGATCCTGCTGTGGCACACCGACGAGGCGATCTGCAACGCCGCCGTGATGGGGCTGCTGCCGCAGCTTCGGTACGTGCTGATGAGCGACCTGCTGCTGGCGAGCCTCTCGCCGCAACAGGTGGAGGCGGTCTTCGCGCACGAGGCGGGTCATGTGCGGCACCGGCACATGCTGTGGTACGTGCTGTTCATCGTGGCGATCGTCTTCGCCGCCGCCGGGCCGGGCGAGACGCTGCTGCGTGCGTTGGACGGGCTTGCGAGCTCGGCGGGCAGCCCCCTGGTGGCCGGGGTGCTGACGGACCCGACGTTGCTTGCCTGCGTCTTCGTGACGGGGGTTCTGCTGGGTTTCGGACTGTTGAGCCGGCTGTTCGAGCGTCAGGCGGACCTCTTTGCCGCGCGTGCGGTCGGCGATGCGGGCGGGCCGAACGTGCAGGGCCCGTCGGCCGAGGGCGTGTTGACCGTCGCCGGGGCGGGGGCGTTCGCCTCGGCGCTGCAGCGGGTGGCGGTGGTGAACAACATGCTTCCGGTGCCGGTCGCCTCGGGTCGGCCGTTGTGGCGAGGGCTGCACCGCATCGCCCAGGAGTTTCGGCACTTTTTTCACGGCTCGATCGAGCTGCGGACGAACACGCTGCTGGCCATGAGCACCGACCCGGCGGCCGTCGGCCGATTCGACCTGCTCGCCCGGGGCGTCATGCTCACGATCCTCTTCACCTGCCTGGCGAGCGCGGCGTGGACGGTCGTGCTCACCCTGTAGCGGCCGGCTGCTTCACCGCCGCCAGGAATCTCTCGTACGCCGCCTCGCCTTGAGCCGTCTGCCGGTCCGCGGCGGCACGCAGGGGTTCGGCCAGGGCGTCGGCATTGTCCCACAGGTTCAGCAGGGAGTCGGTGAGCTTCGACGCCAGGTCCGGGTCGGTGAGGGAGAGCACCTGCACGCCCGGCCCGAACTGCTTTGCCGCCCCGCCGAGCTTCGACACGTAGTACGCCGAGCGGCTGAGCCCCACGACCGGCACGCCCATCGCCCCGGCGAAGACGGCATTGTGGTACGCACCCGTCACCACGACCCGGCAGCGGGCGATCTGCGCCATCGCCTCCTGCGGCGAGCGGACACCCCGCGCCTCGGACAGGTCCACCTCGGGCCCGAACACCTGCGCCACCGCGTCGACGTCGTTGGCGGGGGACAGCGCCGTGCGAACGATGACGGGCCGCAGCGTCGCGTCCCGCGCCTCGGCGGCCTGGCGGACGCCGGCGCTTACCCGCGGCAGGGCCTCGGGTGGCACGTCGGCGGTCTCGGCTAGGCGCAGGTTGACGCCCATCGCCTGCCGTTGGGCGACCGGCGGCAGCGTGAATGCCCGTGCGAGCGGAATGGCGTCGTCGCCTGTGACGAAGACGCGGTCGGCCCGGACGCCCAGGGATGCCGCGACGGCCGGGCCGGTCTCCGGCTCGCGCAGGCCCAGCACGTCCAGGCGTCGGAGCACCGGCCCGCCGTGCTGAAGCAGGTCCGGGCGGGTGAATGGCCCGAGGCCCAGGCCGAACATCGCCGTCGGCTTGCCCAGGCCCTGGGCGAGGTTCAGGGTGGCAAAGACCTTCCAGGCGTGCTCGTGAAACGGGTCGGAGGCGTAGCCGCCGCCGGCGGCCAGGACGGCGTCGGCGGCGTTCACCGCCTGGTAGAACGCGTCGGCCTCGTCGCGCTCCTGGCGGGTGGCCCAGCGGTCAAGCCGCTTGCCGAGCCGGGCCAGCTTCGGATACCGCCCGGCCAGGAGCTTCTCCCGCCACCGCACCCGCCTGACCGGGCCGGTCCACTCGGCCCACCTGGGCAGCGGCACGACGCGCAGGCGGAACCACGGGGCCGCGGGAACCGGGTACACCTCGGGCAGCACCTGAGCCAGGCGGTCGGGCTGCTCGGTAATGACGTCGATGCGGGCGGCGGGGTGGGCTTCGAGCAGGCGGTAGACCGTCCGCTGGAGCATGGCGATGTCGCCGACGTTGTCGATCTGGTACGTGCCGGACTCCAGCAGGAACCGCAGCGGGCGGGGTGCCGTCGGGTCGTCGTTCCCGGGGCGGGCGGTCGTGGCGGGGGTGCGGTCGGGTCGGGTGTCGGGTTGGGCGGCTCGGAGGGTCATGCCGCACCGTCCGGAAGGGATGAGGCCACCTGAGGTTGCCCGCGGCGAGCCCGGCCCAGGGCGCACAGGGCGGCGCGGGCGTGGAGCCGCCAGCCTTCCCCGCGTCGGCCGGGGAGCCGACGCAGAAACCGGGCGTAGTGGTGCGCGAGCACGGGGGCACCGCCCAGCAGTCTGTCTGCCTTGGGCCTGAGAAGGTGGAGCACTTCGGCCTCGACGGCGGCCCGTGCGTCCGCCGGCGTGCCGGGGATGCCGACGGTGGCATCCACCACCGCCTGAAGGGCATCCAGCGCGTTACGAAGGCTCTCGGGGGCCGGTGAACGGTCGTAGGCCATCAGGGCGTCCAACGCGGCCTCGGCGTCGGGGCTTAACGCCCGGCCGAGCAACCAGGTGCGGTACCGCCGGCGGATGCCCTCGGCGAGCCGGGCCTGCTCGCCGCCGTGCGCCCTGGTGATCGACCCGGAGCACCGCCGGTACCGCAGCAGCGGCATTTCGAGGATGCCCACGTCCCGCCCGGCGGCGTAAAGCCGCGTCATCAGGTCGTAGTCCTGGGCGTAACGGTACGTTTCGTCGTAGCCGTTGACGGCGTCGAACGCCTCCCGGCGGAGCAGGAGCGTCGGGTGGTAGATCGGGTTGGTGAAGGCGAGCTTGAACTTGAGGTAGGCGGCATGCCCCGACGGCCGCCAGAACCCGATGACGGCGTCGTGCTCGTCGATCTCGGTGGTCCACGTGCCGCAACCGGCGGCGTGGGGGCGGGCACGCAGCCAGTCGAGTTGCTCGGCCAGGCGGGCGGGTTCGGCCAGGTCGTCGCCGTCCATGCGCGCGATGAGGGGCGCGCCACAGGCCGACAAACCCCGGTTGAGGCTCGCCGGAAGCCCCAGATTGACCGGGTTGTGCAGCCGGCGGATGCGCGGGTCGGTGAAGGAGTCGAGGACGGCCGGCGTGTCGTCGGTGCTGCCGTCGTCGACGATGACGAACTCGAACCGCGTGAAAGTCTGGTCCAGAATGCTCTGAACGGCCGGGCGCAGGTGGTCGCCGCCGTTACGCACGGCCATGAGGACCGAGACGTCAGGAGGTTCCGAAATCAGCATGGTCGGGCCGCTATGCAAAACAGGTTCCAGCCTGCAGAAGCGGACGGCCCGGGCAAGCGCCGAATCTTCTGCGGGACAAAAAGAGGTTGACCGGCCGGTTTCAGCCGCCGCACGATACCGTTGTCATGGCACTTCTCAGCGTTGTTATTCCGAACTTCAATCACGGGCGATTTCTGCGGCGGCGGGTCGAGTCGGTGCTGCAGCAGACGTTCAAGGACCTGGAAGTCGTGCTGCTGGACGACGCCAGCACCGACGACAGCCTCGAGGTCATCAAAGATTTTGCCGACGACCCGCGCGTTCGCGTCGTCGTCAACCCGGCCAACAGCGGGCAGACGTTCCGGCAATGGCGGCGGGGGGCGGCACTGACAAAAGGCAAGTACCTCTGGATCGCCGAGTCGGACGACTGGGCCGAGCCGACACTCGCCGAGCGGCTCGTCGGGCTGCTGGAGGCGAACCCGGGATGCGGGGTTGCGTGCTGTGAGTCGTGGTACGACTTTGGCGATGCGACGCTTTGGCGGCAGACGAACGAGTCGCACCTGCCCGAGAGCGGCCGGTGGCATCAGGACTTCATCGCCGACGGCCGACAGGAGTGTCGCGAGCATCTCGTTACGCGCAACACCATGCCCAACGCCAGCGCCGTGGTGATGCGGCGTAGCGTGTACGACGCCGTCGGCGGGCCGGCCTGTTCGATGCGCCTCTGCGCCGACTGGCTTCTCTGGGTGAAGATGCTGGAGATTTCCGACCTTGCGCACGTCGCGGCACCGCTGAATGCGTTCCGGTGCGACACGGCGACGGTGCGGAAGCGGCACATCGGCTCGCCGCTGATCCAGGCGGAGGTGTTCCGGATCATCTCGTACATTCAGGATCGGTTCGGCGTGGAGCGGGGGCTGCTCGAAAGGGTGATGCAGGCCCGGCGGGCGAAGTTCGCGGCGGCCATGCCCGCCGGCGGCTACTCGCTCGCCGAGCTCAGGCAGGTTTACGCCGCGGCCAACGAGGTGGACACGGAGTTGGCGCTCTACCTGCCGGCGGACTGGGCGCGGTGGCAGCTCGGCCGGGCCGGGCGGCTTGGCCGGCGGACGGCGTCGCGGCTGGCCTCACGGGCGGCAGGCCTCCTGGGGTCGATGCTGGGGCTGTGGCTCGGGTTGGACCCCGGCGCTCTGGATCGGAACGCGGCTGAAGCGGCGCATCTCGTCGAGCCGGTCGGCCATCGGGAAGTGCAGGACCGTGGCGGCGGCGACGGCCGGGTCGTTCGGCTGTCGCCCGGGCCGCTTGATATGGCAAACCACCCGCGTCGGCAGCCTGCGGACAGGCACAAGCCCGGTGAGGTAAAGCGCATTCAAAAAAGCCTGATCGCCGAGTTCGGGTAGCGGGTGCCTGGCGGCGCCACGCCCGCAGTGGTGACGCATCAGCCCTGCCCACGTACGCATGAGCCGGGCGAAGCTTCGCCCGTCGGCGGCCGTCAGGCAGGCGCTGACGCCGGGCCGACGGGCAAACCCCAGGAGGCGGCTGATGCGACGCGTGCGGCGGGTGAGCAGGTTGCCGGCGTGGCCCGGGTCAAGGGGCGGCAGGTCGGACGTCGCCGCCGAGAGCCGCCCCGGACGTACGGCGTCAAAAACCGGCGCGAGCGGGGCGACCGTCAGTGCGTCCAGGTCCAGTTGCATCACGCGGGCGTTGGGCTCCACCGGCACGTGCCGCCACTGCCGAACCCGCTCGACGAAAAGCTCGGCCCGGGTTGCGGCGGCGAAGGGCACCCGGCAGACCGTCACACCCGGCACGTGGAGCTCGGGCAGGTTGCTCAGCAGGACGATACGACCCTGGAAATCCCCCGGCCCGCGGAGGTGGGCCGCCCAGAGCTTCGCCGAGTCGATCATCGGCGCGCAAGACCCGGCGTCTGCGCCCTGGAGCGCGCAGAGGGTGCTGTAGACGACGTCCTGCTTCACGGGCTGGCCTCGACGTGCGCCTCTGTCTGGCGGAGGGCCGGCTCGGGGGTGTGGTCCCAGGCGTGGTCGATGTGTACGGCGGCTGCGGTGGCGGCCAGTGCGGTGCCGGTGGGGTAGAAGATGCTCGCCGCGACGTCGAGGTAGACGGCCCGCGGGAGGTAGTCGGCGGTCTTGCCGTCGATGTGCACGGCGACGGCGACGCGGTACGTGCCGGTCGTCAGCGGGAGGCGCCTCAGGCGGCAGCGGAAGGTGCCGGACGAGCCAAGCGGGGGCAGGTCCGGGCGGGTCAGGCGGGTGTGTGCGGCGGTGACGGCGTTGTCGTCGTCGTTGTAGATGTTCAGGAGCAACGAGGCGGTCCGGCCGGGGATGCTCGACTCGTAGTCCATCTCCAGCAGCAGGTCCTCGCCGCCCATGACCTTGCTGGCCGGCTTCCCCGACTCGCCGATGATGCGGATCTCCCGGAGGCGGACGGAGCCGTCGCCCTCGCGGTCGTCCGGGTGGTCGTCGGCGGAGCCGGCGATGCTTTTGAGGTTCGCCAGGTAGTGCCCGACGACCCTCGCCGCCGGGCCGTCGTCGATCAGCCGCCCGTCCGCCAGGTACAACGCCCGCGGGCACAGCGTCTGGATGCTGCCCATGTTGTGGCTGACCAGCAGCACCGTACGCCCGCTCTTGGCCACTTCGTTCATCTTGGTGAGGCACCGCCGCTGGAAGTCGCCGTCGCCGACGGCCAGCACCTCGTCGACGATGAGCACCTCCGGCTTGAGGTGCACCGCCACCGAGAACGCCAGCCGCACGTACATGCCGCTGCTGTATCGCTTGACGGGCGTGTCGAGGAACCTTTCGACGCCGCTGAAGGCGACGATGGCGTCGAACTCGTGTTTGATTTCGCTGCGTTTCATCCCCAGGATCGAGCCGTTGAGGTAGATGTTCTCCCGCCCGGTCAGCTCCGGGTGGAAGCCCGTGCCGACCTCCAGCAGGCTGCCGACGCGCCCCCAGATGCCGATCTGCCCCTCGCTCGGCTCGGTGATGTGACTCAGCAGCTTCAGCAGCGTGCTCTTGCCGGCACCGTTGCGCCCCACGATGCCGACGACCTCCCCCTGGCGGATGTCGAACGTCAGGTCGCGCAGCGCCCAGAAGGTTTCGCGGTTCATGCCGCCGGTCGGGTGGCGGAGCCGGCGGGCCAGCGCCTTGCCGCGGGAGAACTGGCGTTCGTCCTGGTGAAGGATGGTGTACGACTTGCCGACGCCGCGGGCGGCAATCGCCAGGGGCTCAGATGACATCGGCGAACCTCCGCTCCATCCGGCGGAACGCGAACGCACCGACCACCAGCGACAACACCGTGCAGCCGGCCGAGTAAGCAAAAAAGCCCCAGTGCACGCTCCCCGTCCCCAGGACGGACCAACGGAACGCCTCCACGAGGCTCACGATCGGGTTGAGGTACAAGTACGTCACATACTGCTCCGGCACACGCTCCAGCGGGAAGAGTACCGCGCTGCCCCACATCAGAAACTGAATGAACACCGGCAGCACGTAGAGCGCGTCACGGTAACTGACGGCCACGGCCGCGGCGATCAGCCCGACCCCCAGCGCAAGCCCCCACAACAGCACCAAACAGACCGGCAACAGCAGCACCGTCGCACCCGGCAGCCGCCAGAAGAGCAGCAGCATCACGACCAGCAGCACGGCCTGCACGGCGAAGTCGACGATGACCGTGAAGATCGTCGATGCCGGCAGCACCAGCCGCGGGAAATAGACTTTTGAAACCAGAATCGCGTTGTTGACCATCGCCCCGCTGGAGCGGTTCAATACCGAACTGAACCCGTTCCACGCCAGCAGGCTCGCGAGGGTGAACAGGAAGTAGGGCGCGCCGCCGGGGGCCTTCAAGTCGGCCACGAGGGTGAAGATGAACGAGAATATGCCCGCCGCGAACAACGGCTGAATGATCACCCAGACGATGCCCAGGACCGTCTGCTTGTAGCGGGCGCGGATGTCCCGCCAGGCCAGGGAGAGCAGCAGTTCGTGGGAGCGGGCGACCTCACGCAGGTTGACGGCCGTCCAGCCGCGGCTGGCGGTCAGGAGCTGCGTGGGGGGCGTGGGGTAATCCGCCAGATCGAGATGTTGGGGGGAAGCGGCACTCAAGATGCAAGCTCGGGAACAAAAACCAGGAAACAACCCCGCACCGGCGGGCGAGCCACGAAGCTACGGCACCGGCACCCTCGGCGGGAATGGTACAAAACAGACCCGGGTTCCGCCCGCATTCACCGGACGAGCCGCCCGATCCGAAACTTTGTGGACGCGTCGGCGTCCCTGTTGGGGGTAGAATGCTGGCGAGGTCACCCCCTTTTGCCGAAGATGAGGTCCATATGAGCAAGCTCACGCAGTCCGCAATCCGCCGTCTCCTCCTGGCCGCCGTCGCCGCCGTGCCGCTCGTGGCCGCTTCAAGCGCCTTCAGTCAGCAACGCGTCTTCCAGGGCCGCGCCAATGACGCCAACACGCAGGTCGGCTCCGGCGGGATCAACACGCCCGTGCAGTCGGGCCCGGCGTACAGCCAGAACGACATCGTCTACGGCCGGGTCACCGGCGGGAAGTACTTCCGAGGCGACATCGACACGTTCGACGACAAAGCCTTCGCCGGCGGCCTGTTCGACGGCCGACGCAACGCCGACGACTTCCCCGACACCACCCGCGTCTCGGACCGCTTCATCCGCGACTCCGCCGGCGTCACCACCGGCGGTGAGACGAGCTTCAACAGCCTCAACTACCAGGCCAGCCCCTTCTACTCCCCGCAGCGGTACGTCCCGCCGCCCCCGGGCTTCGAGCGCCAGCCGTTCGTCGGCACCTTCGTCCCACGCCGGCAGGAACTGACCGAATTCACCGACACACGCTCCAACTTCATCCCGCCGACCCGACCCGACGACACCGTGCCGGGCATCGGCGGCATCCCGACCCCCGAGGCGGCCATCCCCGGCGTGCCCAACACCGCCGACGACTCCGGCGAAGTCATCCGTGAAATCAACGCCGCCACCCTCCGAGACCTGGACGGGCTGGGCGCAGGCCGGCCAGAGGCCCTCTCCCGCTACACCACCCTCTTCCGCAGTGACGTCGGCGGCGGACTGGACGTGCAGCAGGTCGTCGAACTCCGCCGCCAACTCCTGCTCAATAACCGCCAAGCCCTGGGAGACCTCGGCACCGCCGACACCCGCGCTACCGACGGCACCGGTGCCCTGCGCGACGCGCCGGGCTCCACCCGCGTCGGCAATACCGGCCTGGGTAACGCCCGGGATGTCGATGCCGCACGGCGCCTGAACAACCTCCTGCAGGACCCGGCCCTGCAAAACGAGCAGTACGCCCGCCTGCGGGAGCGGCTCGAAAGCTTCAGCGACCCCATGGCCGCCACCGAAGGCCGCCTGCCCCAGGCACCCGGTGCCGAGCAAATGCAGGACGCCCGCGACCGACAGGCCGCCCAACGCGCGCTGCAACAGCCGCAGGCTGACCCCGGCGCAGAAGCACCCGACGCTGAAGGCCCCGGCAACCGCGGCCCGGGCCTGCCCGCCCCCGGCCGGCAGCAACCCGACGCACAACAGCCCGACGCCGACGCACCCCAGCCCGGCGTGGAACGGCCCAACGTGGGCGTCGCCCCGGAGCAGCCGGCCCCGGCCGCCCGGCAACAACGCCTCGAGCCGGTTCAAATCCGCAGCTTCGCCCAGGGCGTCCGCCTCGACGAGCTGGCGGCCATCATCCGCCAGGGCGAGGACCTGCTCAGCCGCGGGGAGTACGACCGCGCCATCGAGCAGTTCCAGGCCGCCCGACGTATCGACCAGGCCAACCCGCTCCTTCAGGCCGGGCAGGCCATCGCCGAACTCGGTGCCGGCTACTACCGCCCGGCCGCCCGGAACCTCCGCGAGGCGATGCTCCGCGACGACGCGATGCTCGTCGCCCGGTTCGAGCTGTTCAACCTGCTGGGCGAGGCCCGGCTGCAACAGGTCGTGGAGGACCTCAAACGCCTGACGCAGGAAGAGCCGAACTCGGCCACCGGGCCGCTGCTGCTGGCGTTCGTGTCCTACAACACCGGTGCCCAGAGCCGGGCGCTGCAGTTCCTGAACGTGGCCGAGGAGCGCGGTGCGGACGCCGCCGTGCAGAAGATGCAGCGGTACTGGTCCGCCGCCACGACCGGGGCAGGTACCAGCACCGGCACCGGCACCGGCACCGGCACCGGTGCGCCCGAGGCGACGCAGACCCCGGCCGCCGAGTCGCAGCCGGCCCAGCCGCCCGAACTGCCCGAACTGCCCGAGCTGAACAAGTAGGCGCATGCCCGCCGACTCCACCACGCCGCCGCCGCCGCCCGCCTTCGTGCCGCCCGAGCCGACACCCGCCGCCCGGGCCGAGGTCGAACGGACGCGTCGGGTGGTCTACCGGATGCTCCACATCCTGGCGGGCTTCGCCGGGGCGTCGGTCCTCCTCGGCGTGGTGCTGGTGACGTTCCTGTGGCAGCCGGCGACCGCGGCCGGGCGGTTCTTCAACGCCGTGGGCTGGCAGTTTGCGATCTGGGGGCTGATCGACCTGGTGATCGTCGCCGGTGGGCTCATCAAGAGCCGCCGGGCGGTGCACCGCCCGCTCGACGCCGAGGCCGTGACGCGTGAAACCGCCGAACGGCAAAACCTGCTGCGCGTGCTGCATTTCAACAAGAAACTGAACTGGATGTGGGTGGGCCTGGGCGTTCTGGTGCTGGCGGCCGGTCCGTTCGTCACCGCCACGGCGGCCGTACTGGGCCACGGCACCGGCTGGCTCATCCAGGCGGGCTTCCTCTTCGCCTTCGACCGCGCCTTTGCCCGCCGGGTTTAAGGGCTGATGATCGCATAGTAGCGGTCGTTCTCCGGTTTCTGGAAGCCGCCGGTGCTCAGGTCGCCGTCGTCCAGGAGGTCGTCGAGCACGAGCATGAAGGCGTCGTCGCGGGTGTCGCCGGTGCCGTTGAAGTGGACGCCGACGGCGGCCGTCCAGCCGCCCAGGTCGTCGGCTTCGAAGTCCCACACGCCGCCGATGGGCGTGGGCCGCTCGAAGGCGACTTTGTCGATGTACGGCTCGAGTGCCTCTGCCAGTTCGCCGCTGGAGCTGTCCTCGGGGTAGGTGTCGGTGGTGGCGTGATAGATCATGGCCGCCTCGGTGAATTGGCGGAGGTTGGTGGCGAAACTCTTTTGCCGGCTCTCGTCGAGGGAGGTGCCGAAGCTGGCGAAGGTGATCGCCGCGAGGATGCCCAGGATGATGACGACGACGAGAATCTCGATGAGTGTAAAGCCGGCGGCGGGGTGCTTGGCGTGTTGCATGATTGGCCTTTCGCGGGGCTGGCAGACTTGATATCGGATTCACATGCATGCCGAACCCGTACGAACCGGCCGCGTTCCGCCCCAAGCCGCCGCATTCAACCCGGCACAACCGCCCCAGCCGGCACCGGCTGCGCAGGTTAATGCCGGAAGCGGTTGGGAGTTAGGCGTTAGCGATGAGGCCTTCGAGCGGGACCCCTGGTTACCCGCCCCCATCACACAGCGCCCCGGAGGGGCGACAGGACCGGCCGAGGCTTCTGCCGCCCCTTCGGGGCTTGTCGTTTGGGGGCGACGTCTTCAGGGGTTCCGCTCGCGGCCGCTGCGCGGCTCGGCTCGCTCCACCCCTGGCTACAACCCGCCGCCCCTTCGCGGCGAGCAGCGTTGATTTGCACGGCGGTTTGGCCGATGCCCGCTGTCTGTCATTCGCTTCTCCGCCGGCCGCGTGTTCATCCCCGCGGGTTTGCCCAAGGCACGTGACAACTCGCGATGACCTGGATGTTGCGCTCGGGCGGCCTGTCCACTCCTGCATTCCGCGCTGTGTTCTGCCTATCTCTGCGGCCTCAGTGCTTCAAGCCCGTTCCGGCGTCGCGGCCAGCCGTGTTCTACCCGCCGCCACCGCCGATGCGGTCGGGGCTGGGTTGGGTCATGAGGCGGGCGTTGAGGGCGTCGTCGAGTTTCTTAGCGTCGAGGACTTTTTCGTCCAGGGCGATCTGGCGGACGGTTTTGCCCGTGGCGAAGGCCTTCTTGGCGATGGCCGCGGCCGCGTCGTAGCCGATCAGCGGGGCCAGGCTCGTGCACATGGCCAGGCTCTCTTCCACGAGGCTCTCGCAGCGGTCGGTGTTGGCTTCGGTGCCGGCGACGCAGCGGTCGGCGAAGACGCGGGCGGCGCGGGAGAGAAGCGTGACGCTTTCGAGCAGGTTGTGGGCCATGACGGGCATCATGACGTTCAGCTCGAAGGTGCTGCCCATGGCGTTGCCGTAGGCGATGGTGGCGTCGTTGCCGACGACCTGGGCGGCGACCTGGAGGACCATTTCGCTCATGACGGGGTTGACCTTGCCGGGCATGATGCTGCTGCCGGGCTGGGTGCTGGGGATGGCCAGCTCGCCGATGCCGCAGCGCGGGCCGCTGGCGAGCCAGCGGGTGTCGTTGGCGATTTTGGTGAGGCTGGTGGCGATGGTCTTGAGTTGGCCGGAGGCCTCGACGATGCCGTCCTTGCCGGCCTGGGCTTCGAAGTGGTTTTCGGCCTCGACGAAGGGAATGCCGGTCTTCTGGGCGATGACGGCGACGGCCTGTCGGGCGAAGTCCGGGTGGCTGTTGATGCCGGTGCCGACGGCCGTGCCGCCCAGGGGCAGCTCCAGCAGTGCCTCGACGGCGCGGCGTGCGCGGGCGGCGCTCTTGCGGGCCTGATGGGCGTAGCCGGAGAACTCCTGCCCGAGCATGATGGGCGTGGCGTCCTGCAGGTGGGTTCGGCCGATCTTGACGATGTCCTTGAAGGCGGCGGCTTTCTTGTCCAGCTCGGCGGCGAGGTGCTCCAGGGCGGGGACGAGCTGCGTTTGGATTTGCACCGCCGCCGAGACGTGCATGGCGGTGGGGATGGCGTCGTTGGAGCTTTGCTGCTGGTTGACGTGGTCGTTGGGGTGGACGGGCTCCTTGCCGCCGCGGGTGCCGGTGGCGATTTCGTTGGCTCGGCCGGCGATCACCTCGTTGGTGTTCATGTTGGTGCTGGTGCCGCTGCCGGTCTGGTAGACGTCGACGACGAACTGGTCGTCGAGCTTGCCGTCGATGACCTCCTGGGCGGCCTGCATGATGAGGTCGCACTTTTCAGGCGGGACGGCGTGGAGTGCCTTGTTGGCGACGGCGGCGGCATACTTGACGAGCCCCATGGCCATGACGAAGGGGCGCGGCAGGGTGACGCCGCTGATGGGGAAGTTCTCCAGGGCCCGGCCGGTCTGGGCGGCGTAGTAGGCGTCGGCGGGGACCTGCATCTCGCCCATGCTGTCGCGTTCGGTGCGCATCGCCATGAATCGTCTCCTGTGTACGTGGGAAGCTTTGACTGAACAGGCCAGCGTAAGTGGCCGGGCGGCCCACCTCAAGGCGGACACCTGTGCGACACCTGATGCACGCCCGGCGGGCTCACACCGGGACAGAAACAGAGGAAAAAACAAGCCGTGACCGGCCCCGGTGAAAACCACTAGACACAGACGCGGTTTAACTGGACATGCACACCGATTCGCTGGACCGAACAGAGCATTTACAGCGCCCAAGGGTGGCGCGGCGGGCTGTTTGGCTGGACACAACTGGGCATTTACTGGACGCAGGCCGCATCACCCGGCGAGCTTGTGGCGGAGGTGGCGGAAGTACCCCCGGCGGAGGTCGCCGCGGGTAAGCGAGAGCCACGCGCGACGCCGCCCGACGGCCAGCGGCAGGCGGTCGGCGTGGATGGCCAGGACGCCCTGCATGACGGTCTGGAAGATGCTGTGACGGGCATAGAAGCGGTCGAACTGCTGCTGTGCGATGCGGCCCATTTCGGTTGCGTCCGCCCGGCGTTCGGCGAGGATGGCGGGGAGGTCTTTGATGCGATTTTCTGGGATTTGCAGGGAAAAACGGTCCCAATCGGGCCCCTCTGGCCGGACCCACTCGTCGCTGATGACGACCGGCGCGATGCCCAGTTGCATGGCGTCGAACGGCCTGAGGCTGGCCGGGCCGATGCCGCGGGGGCAGAGCATGAAGTGACTCCGCCAGCCGACCTCGATGTAGTCGCGTTTGAGGCGGTCAACTTCGGCGTGATTTCCTGCGTTATGTGCTTGTAAATAGGGTTTTTGGCGGTCTTCGACGAAGATGTCCTCGCCGTCGTGCAGGGGTGCCAGCAGCTGCCGGACGGGGTGGCTGCCGAAGGACCCGATGAAGCTGGCCAGGTGTCGTTTGGGTTCTGGGGTTCGCTCGAGGTAGTCGGTGAGGTAGGCGGTCCTGGGCATGAGGTAGCCGCCGCCGCGGGTCCAGCGCGGGTCGTGCCGGCTTGCGGGAATGCTGGGGTAAATTCCGGGCAAAAACGCTGGAAAATGGTCGAGTCCGCAGTGGATGTAGCACTTTTCGGCGTAACGATTGTAAATACAGTCACGCCGTACATGCTCCTGGAAAAGCCCGCAGCCTGAGTCGTTGTTGTGGCTCTCGGCGAAGAGGATGACGTCTGCCTCGGCGGGGTCGTCGCAGAGGACGTGCTCCGGCTGGCGGCCCTGGCCGATGGCGGCCTCGGCGGCAAGTGTGGCGCTGGCCGTCAGGAGTTCAATGGGATGAAGCTGCCCCCGCGTCGGCTCGGCAAGGCTGAAGGCGGCAGTTCGGAGATGGACGATGGCCATGCTTGTTTTTTCTACAAACGCCAGGGTGCGGTGGGCTTTTTCACCGGCAGGCTCAGTACGTTCACAACAATGAGGGGTCTGTGTCAAGCGGTGGCGTTGTCCGCCGCCGCGACCCGTGTCGTCTCGCGTTTGGCGATTGCGTCCCTACAATCAATCGACCCATGGCAAGCGAACGTTTTGACCTTATCGTTATCGGTGCAGGCCCCGGCGGTTACGTCGCGGCCATTCGTGCCGCACAGCTGGGCCTGAAGACGGCGTGCGTCGAGAACCAATATCTCGGCGGCACCTGTTTGAACGTCGGATGCATTCCCAGCAAGGCGATGCTCGACAGCTCCGAACGTTATCGGGCCGCCAAACATCACCTGGCCGACCACGGGATCAACATCGGCCAGATCGAGCTGGACCTGAAGAAGATGCAGTCCCGGCGGGCGCAGGTCGTTCAGAAAATGGCCGGCGGCGTCGGCTTCCTCTTCAAGAAGAACAAGGTCACACACCTGGCCGGCACGGGCAGCATTCCCAAGCCCGGCGAGGTGGCCGTCGCCGCCGCCGACGGCACAACGACCACCTACGCCGCGGACAACATTCTCATCGCCACCGGCTCGGCACCCATCCACCTCGGCGCGCTGCCGTTCGACGGCAAGCACATCGTCTCCAGCACCGAAGCCCTCACGTTCGAGTCGGTCCCCGAGGACCTGCTGGTCGTCGGCGGCGGGTACATCGGCGTGGAGATCGGCTCGGTGTGGAACCGGCTGGGCAGCCGCGTGCACGTGCTGGAATTCGCCGACCGCATCCTGCCGGCCAGCGACCGCGAGTGCGCCCTGGCCCTTCAAAAACGCCTTGAAAAGGACGGCATTCGCTTCCAGTTCAAGACGCAGGCCAAGAGCGCCAAGGTCGAAGGCGGCAAGGTGCGCGTGGCGTTCGAGGAAGAGGGCGGCAAGGCCGGGGAAGTCGTCGTGGACCGCGTGCTTGTGGCCGTCGGGCGACGCCCCGTGACCGACGGGCTGGGCCTGCAGAACCTCGGCGTCGCCGTGAACCGCCGCGGCTTCGTGGAGGTGGACGACCGCTTCGCCACGAGCGTGAAGGGCGTGTACGCGATCGGTGATGTAATCGGGAAGATCATGCTCGCGCACAACGCCGAGGAGGAGGGCGTCGCCGCCGCCGAAATCATCGCGGGGCACAAGGCGTTCGTGAATTACGCCGCCTGCCCGGCCGTGGTCTACACGCACCCGGAGCTGGCGAGTGTGGGGCTCACCGAGGAGCAATGCGCCGAGCGTGGGTTGAAGGTGAAGGTCGGGAAGTTCCCGATGCTGGCCAACGGCCGGGCCGTGGGCATGGGCGAGGCCGAGGGCTTCGTGAAGGTAATCGGCGACGCGACGACGGACCGAATCCTGGGCGTGCACATGGTGGCCGTTCACGCGTCGGACGTCATCGCCGAGGCGACGGTGGCGATGGAGTTCGCCGCCAGTTGCGAGGACCTGGCCCGCAGCTTCCACGCGCACCCGACACTGCCCGAGGCGTTGAAAGAAGCGGCCATGGCCGTGGACAAGCGGGCCATTCACGCCTGACGCCGACGCCGGTGCGTATGCCGGTGCGTATGCCGGTGTGTATGCCGAGGCCGTTGGGCTTTACAGTTCCTGGAACTCGAACGCCGGCTCGTTGACTTCCTCGGGCCGCTTGGGCGTCTGCACCTCGGCGAATACGCCGCCCATCTCCTCGCGCACGGCCTGTGCCGAGTAGCGGCCCTTCTTCCTCAGCAGGCCGTGGAGCACTTCGCCGTCCACGCGGGCCTCGCCCGGCGGGGTGACGGCCTGCATGAACGCCTGCAGCCGCCCGGCGTGGTTCTCGAACGTGCCGTCCTTCTCGGCCCACATCGCACTCGGCAGCAGCACGTTCACCTGCTCGGTCAGTGCGGTCGGCAGCACGTCCTGCAGCACGCGGAAGCCGTTGAGCAGGAACTGCGGCGTCGGCGTCGGCAGCCAGTCGTGCAGGTAGCCCCCCACGACCCAGCCGCCCTTGAGGTTGGCGAGCCTGGCGTCGTTGTTCATCACGTCCGTGAAGTCGGCCCGCGGCCCGCCGAGCATTTCCATCACGCGCTCCACGCCGCGGCGGTTGGGCACCTTCTCCGCCTGGATCTCGAAGGTCTGTTCCTTCGTCTCGCTGTTGAAAAACGTCTCGTTTTCGCCTTCCACCGGCACCGGCCCGAGAATGAGCGTCGCCTGCGGGTCGATCGAGCGGACGTACGTCGCCAGCAGCCAGGCTTCCTCGCTGGGCATCATCGGCGAGAGCATCGCGTAGAGGCTCGCGTCGCCGGCCTCCTTGTGGATGCGGCGCAGTTCGATGTCGGCAAACTCCACGGCATCGTTGAAGCGGGCCGGGGCCAGCGGGCCGTCGCGGCCGGCGTGCTGCTCGGGCTTGCCGGCGCGCTTCAGCCGGTTCTCCGAATGCAACGCTTTGTAGGCGTGGCGGGTGTCGTTGGAGATCCACCACTGGTTCACGTCGGAGTTGTAGCGTGGCTTGATGCGGTACACGACGCCATCGTTGTGCTCCAGCCAGGTGTTCTCGCCGCCGGCGTCCACCGGGCTGATGCTGGGCACCTGCTTCAGCAGCCACACCCGCTGCTTGAAGAGGAACGACTTGTCCAGCAGCGCCCCGACCGGGCAGATGTCGATGACGTTCAGGCTCAGCTTGTTGTCGATGCCGCGGCCGGGGAAGACGTCGATCTCCTCGCGGTGGCCGCGCCCGCTGACGAACAGCTCGTTCGTGCCGGTGACTTCGCGGGTGAACCGCACGCAGCGGGTGCACATGATGCACCGGTCGCCGTAGAGCATCACGTGCTCGCCGATGTCCTTCTTGGGCTGCTTGACCTTGTCTTCCTCGAAACGGGAGACGCTTCGGCCGTAGTCGTAGCTGTAGTCCTGCAGGAGGCACTCGCCGGCCTTGTCGCAGACGGGGCAGTCCAGCGGGTGGTTGATCAGCAGGTACTCCATGACCTGCTTCTGGTTGGCCACGCTCTTGGTGGAGTTCACGTGCACGACCATGCCATCGCGCACCGGCGTCTGGCAGGTGGGCAGGAGCTTGGGCACGCCTTCGACCTCCGCCAGGCAGATGCGGCAGGAGGCGACGATGGAGAGCCCCGGATGGTAGCAGTAGTGCGGTACGTCGATGCCGTTGTCCAGGCACGCCTGGAGGATCGTCTGCTTGTCCTTGGCTTCGATGGTCTGGCCGTCAACCGTGATCTTGGGCATAGGACCGGAGTTTAGGAAGTTCCCGCGTCGTTTGCACTGCCGGCGGTTTCAAAAGGTGCGCCGCAGGCCGGCTACTCCACCCGCACGATTCTACCGGCCAGCTCGCTCTGCACGGCCTGCACCAGCGGGTCGTTGAGGACCTCGTCGGGCACGGCGGCCGAACTCGGCGGCGGGGCGGGCACGTCCTGCAGCCGCGGCTTCACCCCGCGGGGCGTCGGGTCGCCGGCGGCGTTCCGGGCCGCCTCGCGGGCGTCGGCGGGCACACGGGCTGGCACACGGGCTGGCACAGGGGCGGTCACGGGCGCGGGCGTCGAGTCCACCTCGCACTTCACCGCCAGGTTCTGCCGAAGCAGCTTGCCCAACGCCTCGCCGATCGCCTCCTTCTTGCCGTTGCGGTCGACCATGCGGCTGGAAAACTCAAGATCCCCCGGCCAGCGGAGCGTCGCCACGCCCCCTTCGATGCCCACGAGCGTCGCCCCCTGCAGCAGCGCCGGAATCTGCGGACCGGAGGCCGACAAATCGCTCACCAGCCGCGTGAAAACCCCCTCAAGGTCCGACGCATCCACCTCGGCCACATTCCCCGTGGCGCGGGCTCCAAGCCCGTGGTCTTCTGGACTTGATTCGGCGCCCCCGTGCTCTTCCGGCGTTTGCTCCTGGGCAACAGGCCGCGCGAAATCGTCCGCCGTCGGCCGCTGCACGGCGGCCGTCGGAGCCATCAGCTCAGACTTTTTTTTTTGCCCCGAAGCCGCCGCAACCCCGTTGCTGGCCGCCAGCAACTCTTCCACGCTGGCGAACTGTGCCGCCATGCTCAGCCGTACCAGCGTCGCGTCCAGCAGGGCTCGCCCGGCCATGCTCTGGCGCAGGCCCCGGCGGAGTTCCTCCAGCACCGCCACGTCCTGGCTCAACGCGGCGGCGTCGAACCGGCCGGCCTGCTCGGCCATGGCGTCCAGCTCCAGGCCGGGCACTTCAACCAAATCGCTCTCCTTCCCGCAGACCTGCAGCACCAGCAGGTTCCGCAGGTGGTCCGTCAACGCGGCCACGAACTGCTCCGGCGAGAGCCCGGCGTTGATCATCGCGTCCGCCTGCTCCAGCACGGCCCGCGTCTGGCCGGCACCCATCGCCTGCACGAGGTTGAAGACCCGCTCGCTCTTGGGCAGCCCCAGCAGGTGCTCGACCGTCTCGATGGTCAGCTTCCCGTCGGCCGCCGAGAGCAGCCGGTCCAGCAGCGAGAGGGCGTCCCGCATGCTCCCGGCGCCGGCCTTGGCGACGAGCAGCAGCGCGTCCTCGCTAGCGTCGATGCCCTCGGCCTTGCTCACGTTCGCCAGGTGTCCGGCAATCTCCCGCGTGGGGATGTTGCGGAAATCGTACCGTTGCACACGGCTCATGATCGTCGGCAGCACCTTCTCCGGCTCGGTGGTTGCCAGGATGAACTTCACGTGCTCCGGCGGCTCCTCCATGATCTTCAAAAGGGCGTTGAAGGCGGCCTTACTGAGCATGTGGACTTCGTCGATGATGTAGATCTTGAAGCGGCTGTGCGCCGGGCGGTAGCGGGCGTTCTCGATGATGTCTCGGACGTTGTCGACGCCGGTGTTGCTGGCCGCGTCGATCTCGATGACGTCAATGTCCTCGCCCTTGAAGATGGCCCGCGCGGTGTCGGTGTCGGGGTTGGGCTGGGTGGTCGGCCCGTCGGCGGTGGGGTCGTTCAGCGCCACGGCCAGGATGCGTGCCATGGACGTCTTGCCGACGCCGCGTGTGCCGCAAAACAGGTAAGCATGCGCCACCCGCCCGGTGGCAATGGCCTTCTTGAGCGTCTGCGCGACGTGGTCCTGCCCGACGACTTCGTCGAACGTCCGGCTGCGGTATCGGCGTGCAAGGACGGTGTAGGCCATGGCTGGTACAGGGTACAGGGAGCAGGGTGCAGGCAACAGGATCTGTCCGGCAGGCGGGTGCAGTAGCAGGGTGCAGGGGAGGCTGGAGGGTGCAGGCAAGCTGGAGCGGGGGCGGTCGGTTAGTGATCGGTCGGCGGATTGACCGGCACGTAGCCGCTCTCCGCCACCAAGGCCTGGCCCTCCTCCGACAGCAACCAGTCGCGCAGGTGTGACACCGGCCCGGCCGGCTCGCCGCGGCGGGTCGCGACGCGGCAACTTCTCCACAGCCGCCTCGTTCATCTGGTAGACTTTCTCGCCATGCCTGCAACCGCAAAAGTATGGCGTTGGCCGCTGCACTGGAAGATTCTGCTGGGACTGGCCGTGGGGGCGTTGCTCGGACTGTGGGTGGGGTGGTGGGCCGTCGGGCAGATACCGGCCGACACGCAGACGGCCAAGCGTGGCGCGGCCGGGGCGGCGCTGGCAACCGGCACGACGGCATATACCCTCTTTGACCTCGTCGGCGACCTGTTCCTCAACGGGCTGAAGCTCATCATCGTGCCGCTGGTCACGACGTCTATCGTCCTTGCCGTGGTGAACATCGGCGTGGGCTCGGGCTTCGGGCGGCTCAGT
>JBHJOM010000122.1:0-20306 GCA_050329715.1 Phycisphaerae bacterium | reverse complement strand
CTAAAGGGGACGTACCCCTTTTTCCTCGCAGCCGTTCAATCCGCTCCCCTGTGTCTCCGGACAGCACGCGTACGTCGAGGCCCATCGCCTGCAGCTCGGCGAACGCGTCCGCCCGCCCCGCCAACGGCCGCTCGTCGACGACCACCCGCGCGACCAGGTGCCCGTTCATCAGCACGTCCAGCTCCTCCTCGCGCTCTGCCGATGCATCCGATGCACCGTCGGCCGCTCGCGTCGCTGCATTCACGATCATCACCTCGCACACCGCCCCCGCCCCGTCCCGCACGTTCGCCCGGAAACCCACACCCGGTATTGCCTCGGCGGCCACGGCCGACCAGCCCGACGTGCCGTCGGCCGGTACAAGCGCCCGCAACTGCCGGGCGACCGGGTGGTCGCTGGCCGCCTCGGCCGCGGCCACCATCGCCCGCACGCGGTGCTCATCCTGACCATGCAGCACGTGCAGCGTCACGTCGCCGGCCTCGGCGTCAGTAAGCGTGCCGGTTTTGTCGAAGAGCACCGTATCCACGGCCGCCATGTGCTCCACCGCGCCCGCGTCGCGAACCACAAACCCCCGCCGGCCAAGCCGGGCCAACGCCGACCAGATGCCCACCGGCGTGGCGAAGCCCAAGGCACACGGGCAGGCGATCAGCAGCACGGCCATCGCGTTGAGGAATGCCGCCTCGTACGTGCCGAACCACGCCCAGCCGGCGAACGTGCCCGCCGAGGCCGTCGCGACGACGGGGAAGAACCACGCCGCCAGCCGGTCCGCCTGACGCTCCAGGTGGCTGCGCCGGCCGCGTGCCTGCTCCACGGCCCGGACGATGTGGTCGATGCGGCGGTCATCGCCCCGGGCGGTGGCGCGGAGCGTGAGCGTGCCGTCGAGGGCGTGCGTCGCGGCGAAGACGGCATCACCCGCCTTGCGCGGCACGGCCGCGGGCTCGCCGGTGAGTGCACTTTGCCGGACGAAACTCGCCCCCTCGAGGATGACCCCGTCGACCGGAATCACCTGCCCGGGAAAGACGCGCACGCTGTCGCCGACGTTCACGGCCGAGACGGGCTTCTCCACCAGCTTGCCGCAGCAGGTGAGCGTCTGGCAGGTGGCAGCAGCCGGGGAGAAGGCCTGCGTCGAGGCGAGCACGCGGCTCTGCACCTGCTGCTTGATCTGCGTGCCCAACGCATAGATGACCAGCAGAATGCTGACGATCTCGAAGTAGACCGCCCCGCTGCCGACCACGGCGTGGTAGAGGCTGTAGGCGAACGCCCCGGCCATGCCTGCGATGAAAAGCGCCTCGACCGTAACCTTCCCGCGACGCAACGCCTCGGCCGTGCGGCGAACGAGCGGCCCCCCCACGAGTGCGGCGACAATAGCAGTTGCGACGAACAGCCCCACGTGCAGCCACCGCCGCTCGGCGAGGCTCACCTCGGACAGGTTCACGGCCAGCGCCGCCACCATGCTGTTGAAGGCCAGGAACGCGGCCACGAGGATTCGCACCCACGGGCCGGCCCTCGTCGGGGCTTCGTCGGGTGATGTGGTCGTGCAGCAGGTCATGGGCGTTGGTCCGTCGCCGTGGGTTTGGGCTCATCAACTTTTGTTGATGGGCCAGAAGCCCATGCTACGAGTTCCGCCGCGGTCCAGCTCTGGCGGCGGCTCCGGGTCTCTTCGCGAATCGCGGCGACGGACTCGGGCGTCACCGGCGCGGCGTCGTTGCCCCAGCTCTGGCGGATGAACGTCATCACCGCGGCCAGTTCCGCGTCCGACTTCTGCCGCCAGCCGGGCATGTTGCCGTTGTACGTCCGGCCCTGCACCTGAATCGGCCCGACCAGCCCCTGAAGCAGAATCCGCGCCAGCACGGCCTCGTCGCCGTTGACGTAGTCACTCCCGGCCAGCGGGGGAAACTGCGGGTAGCTGCCGAGCCCGTCGGCCTGGTGGCATCCGATGCAATTGTTATACACGCGGCGTCCGAGCAGCATCGGGTCGATCGGCCCGGCGGGGTCGATGTCCTGGGGCAACCCGCCCCCCTGCTGAAGCGCCGTCGGGCCGTCGTAGGCGCGCGGCTGGAAGTCGGCGGTGTACTGGCCCAGGTACCAGCCGCCCCACATCACAAGGCCGATGATCAGCAGCACCCAGACGATCGGCACGGGCTCGTAGCCGTCGCGAGGCTCCATGTTCTCCCGGTAGATCGGCGCGTGCATCCGCTGCACCTCGTCCGTGGCGGCCGAGGTGTCGGGCGCACCGTGCCCCTGCTGGGCGGCGAACGCGCCGGAGTCGGAGGGGCTTTTCAGGTCGTCGGGCATGGGTTTGTCCGGGCTCGTGGCGTGAACGCGCTGCTCATCTGACCTGCTCGAAGGCGTGCTCCTGCTTAAGGCGACGGAGGTACAGAACGAGGTTACTTGCGTCTTCCTTCGGTACAATCCACGTGGGGTAGCCGTAGTAGTCGTCGGGCAGGCGGTAGCTCTCACCCTCGGGCTGCTGAGGTTTCACGTCGTAGAGGTAGCCGAAGCGCGGCATGACGCTCCCGGGGCTGAGGATGCGCGGGTCGAACAGGTGTACGTGGTGCCACTCGTCGCTGGGCAGGCGCGTGCCGACGTTGGCCAGGTCCGGGCCGGTGCGCATGGTGCCCAGCAGCGGGGGCCTGTCGTGAACGTAGTCCCGCGGGACGCTGCGGCGGCTGCCCCAGCCCCGGTCGATATCGGCCCGGTACCCCTGCTCGGCCACCTGCTGGCTGTGGCAGTAGATGCACCCCTGCGAGATGTAAACCTGCCGGCCGGGCAGCTCGAACAGCGGGTCGTAAGCCGGCGGGTACTGCTCCTCGCCGCCGAATGCGTTGGTGACCGTAACCGGCCCCCACGCCTCCGCCTGCATCTGCGGCAGAACCACCAGCCCCAGCAGCGAAGCCAGAACCGTCGCGATGACGCCGAGGGTGATGAGGGTGGTGGAGTTCATGGTCGGACGGGTTCTTAAGAATCAGGAATGAGAAATGGTAAATGAGCAATGATTAAGGAGTAAACGGCCTCGTCATCCAAGTGTGCTTGTTGATTATTACTCATCACTTATTACTCATCACTCATTACTCATTCCTTCTCGACCTCCTCTCGACCCACGCGCGGAACCGGCTGGAGAGCAGCGTCGGGCCGACCAACTCGCCGCCTCGGCCGCGGAGCATCTGGAAGAGCAGCACGGCGAAGGCGATGTGCCCCGCCGTCATGAGCACGCCGGCCGCCGAGCGACTCCAGAGCCAGGGGATCATCCCGGTGACGATGTCCATGAACGGCACGTCCGGGTTGTTCAGTTGCATGCCCTGCCACCACCCGCCGACGCTCAGCCCGACCCAGTACATGGCCATGCCCAGGGCCGTGCCCCAGAAGTGGATCTTGATGAGCCGGCTGGAGTACCACTCCCGGCCGGTGAGCCTCGGCACGATGTAGTAGAACGCCCCGAACATGCTCATCGTGAAGAAGCTGTAGACGCCCAGATGCGCGTGCGCCACGGTGTAGTGCGTGAAGTGGCTGGTCTCGTTGACGGTCCGCAGTGCCATGAGCGAGCCCTGAACGCTCACGAGGGTGTAGCTCATCGCGCCGAAGACGATGAACCGGAGCGTCGGCGAGTCGAGCAGTTTGTGGAAGTGCCCGATCATCGTGAAGTGGTGGTTGATGGCGACGGTGATGACGGGAATGAACATCATCATCGAGCCGACCGTGCCGACGGTGACGAGCCACGCGGGGATCGGCCCGCCGATGAGATGGTGCGTGCCGGCCCAGTTGTAGAAAATCGCCAGGGTCCAGAACCCGAGGATCGAGAGGTAGTAGCTGTGGATGGGCCTGCCGATGACCTTGGGGATGAGGTAGTACGCCGCCGCCAGCCCGATGGGGGTGAGCCACAGGCCCAGCACGTTGTGGGCGTACCACCAGTTGGCCGAGGCCTTCACGACGCCGGTGGCCGCCGAGGTGTTGATCATGGCGATCGCGCCCAGGTAAAGCACGGGGAACCAGATGGCCGCGCCGAACATGTACCACTGCGAGACGTAAATGTGCCGCGTGCGGCGGGTCAGCAGCATCCTGAGGCTCACGGCGAAGAGCAGCGCGAACCCGGGCGCTAGCGCGAAGGCCACCTCCGGGGGGAACTCGAGCCACTCCACACTCGTGCCGCGGCCCGCCAGAATCTGCACCGTGCCGTACGCGATCACCGCGTTCCAGAACAGCCCCAGCACGTACAGCGGCTCGCGGTATGGCAGGCGCACCTTGCACAGGCGTGCCTGCAGCCACAACAGCGTGCCGACGCCGGCCATGCTCGCCCAGCCGTAGGCCATCGTGTTCAGGTGCGCGGGGCGAACTCGGCCGAAGGTGAGCCAGGCTGTGTTGTCCAGGAACTGCGGCGTGTGCAGCTTGATGCTCGCCAGCATGGCCAACAGCGTGCCGGCCAGGAGCCAGAACGCCGCCGAAACGAACCACAGCAGCACCACCTCGCGGCAGGACCGGTCGATCTGCGCCCGCGTCGGCGCGTCGTCCACTTGAGTGTGGCCGGCGTGAGCCTCAGAAGCTATCGCCGCCGAGGGCGAGCCTGGTTCGGTGTCGGCGAGGGTCATGCGTGCTCGTCCTGCGTTTTTCGGCCAGAGGTTTCGTTGCGATCGTACTTCGGGAAGTGGTCTGTCATGTCGCCGACGGGTTCGTCGGCGTCGAAGATGCTGCGTGCACCCTGTTGGAAGTCGGCGAACTGCCCCGTCCGGATCGCCCAGACGAGTGCTGCAATCGCCGTGACCGCCAGCGACGCCATGAAAAGCCAGATCGCGAGGTAGACCAAGTTTCCGCACTCCCGGGGTATGGCGGCCACCTTCACTCCCTGCGAAGGGGCCTGCGGCATCTTAGCGCATGGGGAGGAATGCCGCAGGCCGGGGGGTGCGGCAGTTTGTACCAAAACCTCGCGTTTTATTGGACGCAAAGGCCGGCCGCGGCGCGGCGGTTGCAGTCCCGCTCTGCTGCATAATCGGTAGCCGCGTCATCGCGGTAGCGTCTTCCCGGCCTTCTCAGGAAGGCTGGCCTCTTCAGCACCTCTCCCGGTATTTCGCCGGCCGTGCCCCCGAATGCGTGGCATGTTGAAGACCAGCAACGCCGAACCCAGGAGTCGCCCATGCAGCAAATTGGCAAGACACGCTCGGAACGCCAGAGTCCATGGCACTATGTCAGCGGCCTGCTCGTGCTCGGGCTGGGGTATCTGGCGGTGGTGTTCGCGTTGGCGATGGTCGTTCATGCACCGGACGAAACGCCTGCGCCGCGGACCGTGTTAAGTTCCGCCGGCGAGAACGCCATCACGACCGGCCGTACCGCCGACGCCAGCCGCGCCGCTACGCCCGGCCCGGCCGCGACGGACCCGACTGCAAACGACACCGCATCTAACAATATGGCCTCAAACAACATGGCCTCCGACGCCTTGAACCAGACGGGCGTTGCCCTCCTCGAACGCAACCGTTAATCGGCGTTATTGCCCCCGCCCGAGCGCTGCCCGTTGTAGCGAGGCGTCATCGCCCAGTGGAGCTTGTCCGCCAGGGCACGCCACTGCCGGGCTTCGGGGTTCTCCACGATGAGCGTCGTATGCCCGTTGCCCGTGATGCTGATGCGGTCCCCCTCCTGTAGCGGGAAGTGATCCTGCCCGTCGCAAACCAGCGTGCTGCCGGCGTTCAACTCATGGCAGATGATGTTGATCGTGTTATCCGCCCCGAGCACGAGCGGGCGGAAGCTGAGGCTGTGCGGGCAAATGGGCGTCAGCGCGATCGCGTCCACCGGCGGCGAGAGGATCGGCCCGCCCGCCGACACGTTGTACGCCGTGCTGCCGCTGGGCGTGCTGACGATGACGCCGTCGCCGTTGAACCGCACGCCGAAGTCCGCATTCAGCCCGATGGAGAGTTCGATCATGTGGTAGGGCGGCCCGGCCGTGATGACGCTGTCGTTCAGCGCGTTGCAGTCCACCCGCGCCGCCGCGGCCGTCGCGGCCATGTCGGCCAGGTCGCACGCCTTGTCCTTGCCCACGACAAACGTCCGCAGCATCCGCCTCGACGAGACCGGCAACCGCCCGGCGACGAACGCGTCAAAGTGCCGTCGCATCTCCTCGGGCGTAAAGGCGGCCAGGAAGCCCAGTCGGCCGTAGTTCACCCCCATGATCGGCACCTGCCGCCCCGCGAGCCGCCTGGCGACCGAAAGCAGCGTCCCGTCGCCGCCGAGCACCAGCAGGCCGTCGGCGTCCAGGTCCGACAGGTCGCAGTGGTTGCAGTCGTCGACTTTGACGAGGTCGACCCGCTGCTCGAGGAACGGCCTGAGATCCTCGACGGCCTCGGCGACGACGGGCTTCTCGAAGTTGGCGATCAGGTGCAGCTTCATGGAGCGGGCAAGATGGTAACCCGAGCCTGCGCATGGCGGTAGGAACGCCGCCAAAGAGGCCGAGGGCAGATCTTGTATTTCTACAGTTGAGATCGCGTCTCAATCAGCATACAACAGAAGCATGACACAGCGCATCCTTGCCCTGCTCCTTGTCGGCGTGTTCGCCGGGTCGTTCCTCGGCGCCGCCGAGGCCCCAGCGGCCGCCGCCGCCGCCGACCCGGCCGACCTCACCATCATCTTCCAGAAGCAAAAGGACCCCGCCCAGGTTCAAAAGCAGGCCGACGACGTCGCCGCTTACCTGTCGGACAAACTCGGCATGCCCGTCCGTGCCGTCGTCCCCGGCGACTACTCGGCCAGCGTGCAGGCGCTGGTTAACAAGCGGGCGGACGTCGCCTACGTCTCCAGCCTGCCATTCCTGCTTGCCCGCCGCGACGGCAACGCGCAGATCCTTCTGGCCGAGCAACGCCTCGACGTCAACACCGACGAGATGCGGACCGATTACGACAGCATCCTCGTCGTCCGTCGCGACGGCCCGGTGCAGAGCGTTGAGGACCTCAAGCAGAACCACAAGGACCTGCGCTTCGCCTTCACCAGCCCCACCAGCACCTCCGGCTACATCTTTGCGTACTGGCGGCTCGTGACCGAGGGCATCCTCAAGCCTGGCGAGCACCCGAGCCAGGCGTTTTCGCGCATCATGTTCGGCGGCAGCTACACCGGCGCGCTCGAGGCCGTGGCACGCGGGCAGGCCGACGTCGCCGCCGTCAGCTACTACACCATGGAGGGCCCCCGCGCCGACGTCTACCTCGACGAAGAAACCCGCAGCAAGCTGAAGGTCCTCACCCGCACCCCTGGCGTGCCGACCCACGTGCTGTGCGTCCGCGACGGGCTGTCGGACGACCTCAAGGCCCGCCTCAAGGCCGCCCTGCTCGAACTCTCCGCCGAGAAGCCCGAACTCCTGGCCGACGTTTACGGCGCGAAGAGCCTCGTCGAAGTCGATGAGAACAAGCACGTGCAGCGGACCATCGAGTCCGTCGAATACCTCAAGCTGCCGATCGACGACCTGGCGAAGTAACTCCCCCGCCTGTTCCAGCCGATGACTACCCTCGCGACCCAACCGCACGAGGCCGCCGCGCCGTCGCCGCCTGCCGTCAGCCTGCGCGGGCTTACGGTCGTCTACCCTGGCGGCGTGCGGGCGCTGGACGGCGGGGACCTGGACATCGTACGCGGCAGGCACACCGCCGTGTTGGGCGCTTCCGGCTCCGGCAAGACCACCCTCCTGCGCGTGCTCGCCGGGACCGTGCCCGCCCAAGGCCGCGTCGCCTTCGAAGGTGCCAAACATCGCATCACCACCATTCACCAGGACCTGCGTCTGGTGAAGCAGCGGACGGCCCTGGCGAACGTGCTGGACGGCGCCGCCGGCCGGCACGGCCTGCTGGCCAACCTTACCACCCTCGGCCGACACGAGACCGACCGCGCCCGCCGCCTGCTCAACCGCGTGGGCCTGAGCGCGAAGCTGCACGTGCGCGTCTCGCGGCTTTCCGGCGGCGAGCAGCAGCGCGTCGCCATCGCCCGCGCGCTGATGACCGACCCGACCATCCTCCTGGCCGACGAGCCCGTCGCCAGCCTCGACGCCGGCAACGCCCGGGCCGTCATGGGCCTGCTGGTGGACCTCTCCGGCGAGCACGGCCTGACGCTCATCAGCGTGCTGCACGACTGCGACCTGGCCGAGACTTACGCCGACCGAATCCTCGGCTTCCGCGAGGGCAAACTCCTTGTCGATGAAGACCGCAACTGCAACGGCAACACCCCCTGCACCACCCCGGCCGCCAACGGCAAGCTCGTGCAGCCTACCGTCCGAGGCTACGCCCGCTTCGAAGCCTGTCTGGCTTGTCCGCGAAACGAATCACCCCCGACACCCGCCGTCGAGACCCCGCCGGCCAACAAGAAGCCCGTGCCTTTCGGCCTCATCGCCACGGTGCTGGCGATAGCGGTGCTTCTGGTCGCCTCGGTGCTCTCCTCGGACATCCGTCGCGAAGACACGACCGGCGCGCTCTCGGCCGTGGCGAGTTTCGTCGCGGCGCTGGTGCCAGAGAGCCTCGTGGACCTCCGGTCAATGCCCTGGGCACTGATCCTCGACGCGATGCTCGTGACGCTGCGAATGGCCTTCGTCGGCACGGTGCTGGCGGTGCTGGTGAGCTGGCCGCTGGCGGCACTGGCGGCGGCCAACGGGCCGCCGGCGTACGTGCGGTGGCCGGTGCGGTTCCTGCTGAACGTCATCCGCAGCGTGCCGAGCATCCTGTGGGCGTTGCTGTTCGTGGCGGCGGTGGGCCTCGGCGAGTTTTCGGGGCTGCTGGCGCTGGTGGCCTACTCGCTGGGCTACCTCACGAAGTTTTACTACGAAGCCTTCGAGAACGTGGACCCGAACCCGCCGGCGGCACTGCGGGAGCTGGGCATGCCCGGCATCGCGGCGTTCACGCGCGGCGTCTGGCCTGCGGCCAGGCCGCACCTGCTGGCCAGCAGCCTCTTCATGCTCGAGTACAACGTGCGGGCGGCCAGCGTACTGGGCCTGGTCGGCGGCGGCGGCATCGGGCTGCTGCTCAAGGAGTATGTCGACTGGCGCGCGTTTGACATCGTCGGCGTCATCCTGGCGATGCTCGTCGTCGTCGTGCTGCTGCTGGACGCCTTGAGCACCCGCCTGCGTGCCAGGCTGCTGGCCGGCTGAGCAACCCGTCGACCCTTCACTAGTTGCGCGGCTTCAGGCCGAGTGCCTCGACGATCTTCTCGTCCGGCGTGCGGGGGTGCTTCTGGCTCATCTCCTTCGTCACGGCGAAACCGCCGGCGTAGTCCCAGATCGCCCAGCCCCAGCCGCGGGCCTCGAACGCTTCGACCGTCGCCGCGTGCCAGCGGTAGCGTCCTTCCGGCTCGGCAGACTTGCGGTACACGCCAAACTCACCCACGTAGACAGGCGGCATGTCGTGCTTCTTCTGCCAGGTGACCACCTCGTCGAGCTTGGCCTCGGCCCAGGCGGGCATGAACCAGCCCTTCTCGATCTGGTGGCGGAGGTGCTTGAGTGCTTCTTCGTTTTCGCCATAGTTGCCGGCCTCCGCGGCGGCCTCCGCGGCCAGCGGCCAGCTCATGCCACCCACCTCCTTGGCCGCCCACCAGCCCCAGCCGGCCGACTGGTGCGTGTACATGTGCGGCTCGTACCAGTGGAACGTGTAAACGAGGTTCGGAAGGTCGTACGGCTCGAACCCGGCCAGCTGCTCGGCACCCGTCCAGCCGCCGCCGGAGACGACAATCGTGTGCGACGGAGCAGCCTTGCGTATCGCCACAACCGCCTGCAGTTGCACCGGCCGCCACGCTTCCGGCTTGAACGGCGAGGGCTCGTTTATGATCTCGAACATCACGCGGGACGGGTCGGTGTCGGCCATCGCCGCGGCCAGCGCGCCCCAGTCCGCGGCGAACGCCTCGGCCGCCGGTGCGGTCGCAAGCTGCTTCTTGTACGCATCGCCCGGGTGCAGGTCGACGATCACATTCAGCTCGTGGTCAAGAATGCTATCAACACGCTGCTTGAAGCGCTCCAGCGCCTCGGCCCGCAGCACGCCAGGCGAATCCGGGTCGAACAGCACCCGCTCGCTGAGCGTCAGGCGAACGTGGTCAAAGCCCATGTCGCGGATCAGGGCAAAATCCGCCTCCGTGAGGTACGTCGAGAGGTGGTCCTCGCCGTAACCGTGCATGCTCTGGGCGTACCAGTGCGAGAGGTTAACCCCCTTGACAAACCCGGCCGCCCGTTCACGGGCAAGGTCGTGCGGCGAAGCAATAACGCCCACCGCCGGCAGCAGCAAAGCGACGGCAATGATCAAAAGCAGGTGTTGCACCGTTCCTCCAGGGCAAGACGTGGATCATGGCGACCAACGAAAAAGCCGCCCGGAGGTGATAATACCTCCAGGCGGCCATTCGTGCCTCAACTCGCTTGCGAACTACCTCTCGGGCGAGGCGACGGCCGAGGACGACGGCGCGTTCTCGCTCTGCTGCATCACACGGCTGGCACCGACCTGCTCGAACGTCTTCAGGTCCGTCCAGAAGGTGCCGGGGCCGGCGAAAATCAGCCGCAGGTCTTCAGGCTTGAAGTTCTTGGCGAAGATGTACTGGTTGTACGCCTGGGCACTGCCGAACGCGTCGATCAGCAGCTTGGCACCCTGGGCCTCGGCGTCGTTACGCATGCGTACGACCTGGGCCTCGGCCTCGCCGATCTTCCGCTCGCGGTCGGCTTCCAGCATGGCGATCTGCGCCTCGATCACCGCGACGTCGCGCTCCCGCTCGGCGTCGATCTCGGCGGCACGCTTGGCGGCCTCGGCGTCGATGTTGGCCGTCTTTACCCGCGTCTGGCTGGCGATCTCTTCGCGGGCGATGTCCACCTGCTTTTTGGCCTCTTCCAGTGCGGCACGCACCTCGGCCGTCAGGGTCTTCTGCTGGTTGGTCAGCTCGCGCTCGATCTCGATGTTCGCCCGCTGGATCGTGGCGAGCAGACCCTGCGTCGCGTCCTCGCCGGTGCGCGTGTCCTTGATGCTGATGTTGCGGATCAGCGCCAGCAGCACGTGCAGGTCTCGGCCGGAGACCTGCTCGTCCAGCGCGGCCGAGAGTTCGTCCTGGAACTGTGTGCGGGTTGAACCCTGGATAAGCTCGCGTGCGGTGTACTTCGCCCCTTCGTTCTGTGCCGCGGCCTTCATGGCCGGCTCGACCACGTTGTCCCGCACCTGATCGACATTGCCGATCTTCGCGACGATGTTGGGCGTGTTGGCCGGGTCTCGACCCCAGACGACGGTGAAGTCCGCCTCGACCTGATAGCCGTCGTCGGAGAAGAACCGGACCGGGTTGGAAGGCGCTTCGAGCGTGATGACGTCGTACCCGACCGGCACCACCGTGACCTTCACCATGCGCGGGTTCAGGTAGTAGATGCCCGGCTGCAGGACGGTCGGCAGGATGCCGCGGCGCATCTCGCCCAGGGCGATTTCCGCGCTGGTTTCGCCGGCGTTCTGGCCGGTGCCGTCGTCGGCCGGCAGTGCGGTCGGCGTCTCTTCGGCGATGGGCGTCATCTGACTGAGCGGCTGCATGAAGACGGCTTCGATGGCGGAGATGTCGTCGACGAGCTGCGTGACGACGCCGACGCTGCCCGGCGGGACGATGGTCGCCGGCTCCGGCCGGACTTCGAACCGCTCGGTGTTCACCTTGTACACGCCGGGGGTGAGCACCTTCTTCTGGATGCCCTTTGTGCCTTCATCGACGACCTCGCGTCCGTTCGGATCGACGGGGCCTTCCTTGAGCACGAGCAGGCCGATCTTGGGTGCGGTCTCCGGGTTGGACAACTGGCCGACGTCATTGAACCGCCACTGCGCCGGGTTGCCGGCCGGGATCTCGACGACGTCGATCAGCTTCGTGTCGTAGAAGATCGGGTTCAGGAAGTATCGGCCGGGGCCCAGAACCTCTTCCCGCACGCCCTTGTACTTGTCGGTCTCGCCGGCGGGCACGGTGATGCGGTCGGCGGGGAGCGGGTCGCCGAACTTGTTCACCACGATCAACGCCTTGTCGTGCGGCACGTAGACGCGCTCCACGCCCCACCGCCAGCCGAGCCAGCCGCCCCACAGAACCACCACGAGAATCAACACGGCCGGAACGATTGCTTTGACTTTATTCGACATGTTAACGGCCCTCCCCGGCGAGTCGCTCGGCGGAACCCGGCGCGGCCTGTGCGGGCGGCGCGTTGAACTGCTGGAAAATGTCGGCGAAGACGCCGTCGCTGTTCGTCAGGATGCTCTTCATGCTCGGCGCGACCTGCTGGTAGAAGAAGAAGCGGGCGTAGCTGGCACCGTCGCCGAACGCCGCGATCTGCCGCTGAAGCGGCTCGGCCTCGGCCTTGCGGTTCAGCAGGATGATGTCCGCCTCGGCCTGCCCGCGGCTGACGAGCGCCTCGGCCTGCTTCTGGGCCGCCTCGAGCCGCAGCTTGGCCACCTCCAGCCGCTGCTGGGCCTGCGTCAGCGCCACGTTCCGCTTCCGCTCGGCGTCCGCCACGACCGTGACGACTTCCTTGTTCGCGTCGCCGATCGACTGGTTCTGCTTGGCCGTCTCCTCCTGCACGATCAGCTTCACCGTGCTCTTGGCCACCTCGATCTGCTGCATGAGTGCCGCGATCTCTTCCTTGGCCTGCGCCCGCTCACTGATGAGTTCGGTGATCGCCCGCGGCGGCTGGATGTCCCGCACCAGCGCCTGGTCGATGATGATGCCCTGGCTGCTGCAGGCCTTGCGGAGCAGTTCCTCGAACTCCTTCTGGAATTCGAGCCGCTTGTCGCCGGAGATCAGGTCGCGGGCGGTGTATCTGCTTCCCACCAGCCGGCAGAAGCTCCGGGCGTAGGGCAGGATCACGCGCTCCTGGAGAATCGGAATCAGGTCGCCACCTTCTGAGTACTGCACGTACGTCAGCGGCAGCCGCTCGGGGTCGATCTTCCACTCGACGAACCCTTCGAGGCTGATCTCGAAGCTGTCGGCCGACGGGAACCGAATGACGCCCTGCCCGCTGCCGTCGGACATCTCAAACCGCTGGCTCTTGGTGCTGATGGGCGTAAGCCGCCTTTCGAACGGGTTCACGTAGCGGAAGCCGGAGGGCTCGGTGATCTCCTGCACGCCGCGCTCGTTGTTGTCCACGAGGTAGGTGTTTCGCTTCTGTGCCGGCGTGCCGGCCACCACCGTGATGATGCCGCGGAAGCCCTCGTCGATGTTCACGGGGTCCACTTCGATGATGTCGTAGGCGTACGGGTTGGAGTACTCCGGGTACTGCCCCGGGGCCAGCGGCTCGGCCAGTGGGCCACGCTCGTTCCGGTCCTTCCGTGCCAGCACGCGGTCCGGCGGGAGCGGCTCGCCGAACTTCCGCACGACGATACCCACCTTGCCGCTGGGGATCGTTCGGACCTTGAAGATCTCGCGCTCGAAGTCGAACGGGCTGATGAAGTCCGTCCCCGGGCGCATGACCTCTTCCAGAATGCCGTTGGCGTCGCCGTAGCGTTCCTGCCATACCTCATCACCCTCGTGATAGCCCTCCCTCGTCGGGATGATGATCTGGTCGCCCGGCAGGCTCTTTGAGCCGTCCTTACGCATGAGCACCAGCACCTCGCCTGCGTTGACGACGACGCGCTTCACGAACCAGTAGTAGCCGCCGTACGCGAATGCGACGACCAGCACGACGGCGACAATCGCCCCGACGACTGAACCGCCGCCGCCGGGGATGCCGGCCCGGCCCCGGCCGCCGCCCCGCGGCGGTGGCGGGGGCGTAACGTCGGGGTCTTCGAACTGGGAGTAATCGAACTTGGCCATAGGTCTTCCTCGGTGTGTCTACAGAAACGGTGCAGGCGTGATGTGCCTTGGACGTGTCACGCCATCGGAACCGATCTCGTCCCGGCGTCAACCGCCACGCAGTATAACCGGCGAACCGTCTATCAGGTTTTACAAGCCGACGCTTCGTTTGGAACGAAGGCTTCGGGGGGCCTCAGTACGTCAGGCGGGTGCCGCAGTTGCGGCAGTAGTTGGCCTGCGGCGGGTTGGCGGTCGCGCAGTGGCCGCAGAGCTTTCGCTCGGTCCGCCGCATGTGCTTGCGGTGGGAACTGGCCGTGGCCGCCATGAGCAACAGCGCCATGGCGATGATGAGAATGAAAAACAGCATCCAGCCGGGCAGCATGGCGTCATCCGGTGAGGGTTCTGGTGACTCCTACGCCGGCATTGTAAGCCGAATTGCCCGGCAGGCGATTTAGAAACCCTCCGTCTAATTCGAACCGTCCCGGAAACGTCTTGCCGCGCCGAGAGCCGGCACCTATGCGTAGCTGTGCAGGCCGACGAGGAAGAAGTTCACGCCGATCCAGTTAAACAGCATCACGCCGAAGCCGATGATGCTCAGCACCGCCGTCCACCACGCCTTGTGCACCGTGGCGATGCGGACGTGGACGACCACGAGGTAGACGATCCAGGTGATGAGCGCGAAGGTTTCCTTGGGGTCCCAGCCCCAGGGCCGGCCCCAGCTCATGTCCGCCCAGATCGCACCGAACACGATGCCCACGCCTAAAACCCAGAAAGCCAGTTGAAGGACGACGAGGTTGCACTGGTCCAGCCGGGCCAGGAACGACCGCTCCTCGGCGACCGCCGTGGCCTCGGACCGGGCAAAGTCGGCTGTGAAGTCGGCACCGGCCGTCGGCGCGGCAGTCCGCACGGTGGCCGCCTCGCCGCCCTGCTGGCGTACGGGCAGGAAGAGCACCCGAGCCAGGTTCGCGCCGAAGCTCACGGCCCCGGCACCGCCGGCCGGGCCCGCGCCGGCGACGTTTACGCCGCCGAGGCCCTCGTCCCGTGCCGCGTCCGCCGAGACGGCCCGCGGGTTCGTCAGCTTCAGCCCGGCCTGCCCGCCCTGGCGGTGGTAGACCACCAGCCACCAGATGCTCAGCAGGAACCCCATGCCGATGAGCCCGTAACTCGCCACGACCGTCGTCACGTGGATGTAGAGCCAGTAGCTCATGAGGATGCCGGCCGCCTGGCCGATCTCGCCGCCGATGTCACGCCCGAAGACGTACGGCGCCCCGAAAATCGCCACGAGGCTCAGCCACCCCACGAAGCACGCCCCGGCACCGAAGAACCCACGCCCACGCCGCAGCTCCAGCACCAGCCCCACAACCCCGGCGAACCACGCGCTGAACAGCACGCTCTCGAACTGGTTTTTAATGGGAATGGCATAGAACCAGCTGTCCGTGCTCTTCTCGACCAGCCACCAACGGATGCCGATCGCGCCGGTGTGTGCGATCAGTGCCACCACCAGCAGCCGCAACGCCCAGACACGCAGCCCCGCCCAGCCGCTGCGCGAGCCCATGATGAACATGACGAACGCAATGAAGTAGACCCCGGCCGTCGGCATCGTCAGCTTGGTCAGGCGGTTGTACGTCACCTCCGCGTTCCGCTTGAACGCCGAGGGGTACGCCTCGGGCCGAACGAGCGGCGCGGTCGCTGCGACCTGCTCCACAAGCTCGTTCACCTCGTCGGCGTCGGCGCGTGTCCAGGCGTCGATCATGAGGACGATCGCGCCGGTCAGGTCGTGTACGGCCTTGTCGTCCAGCCCCGGCCAGGTCGGCGGCAGGGGTGCGCCCTGCTGTGTCAGGAAGGCGCGAAACCACGGCGCGTTGTTCCGCGCCTCGAGGGCCGTGAGCCACGTGTCGGCGTGCTCGCCTTCGGTCGGCGGCGGGACCATCGGCACGTTGATGAAGCTGGGCTCGCGGCCGGCGAACTGCCCGACGGCACGCGCCGCGCCGTCCACCCGTGCGATCGCGTCGGCCTTGTGCATGGCGGTGGCCTGCAGCTGCCGCATCTTGTCCTGCACGGGCATGCTGAACCAGAAGTCGTGCGAGATCAGGCCGGTATGCACGATGCGGTCGGCCTCGTCCCTGGCCAGGCCCTCCACGAGTGCGATGTCCTTCCGCAGCGGGACGTGGCGGATTTTGATCAGCGGCTTGTCGCGGTAAAGCTCCGGCCGAAGGCAGATGTCCATCAGCAGGAACATCGGGTCGTGCCCTTCGAAGCGGCTGGTGCCGGTGATGTTCGTAATGATCTGCCGGGAGAAGGTGTCGAACGTCTTGAGGGTGTTCTGGTGCTGAACGGTCAGCGGGCGCATGGGGTCGAGGTTGACCTTCGCCTCGAATTCCGCCGGCGAGAGGTCGGCGCGGGGAACCTCCGCGGCCGAGGCTACCCCGGCCGCCGGCGCGGCACTCGCCGTATACGCCGTGCAGGCCAGCAGCCACGCCACCAGAACCGCGGTTGTCGTACGCAATACGTTCTTCATGAAGCGGCACCTTCCAGCACGCCGGCTGGCTCCTTGACTGCACTCCTGGGCGGCTTGATCTTGGCCGCGTGGGCGGCCAGCGCGCGTTCCTTGGCCCGACGGATCAGCACCGGCTTCAGGTAAAACGCCCACAACAAGCCCACCGTCATCAGCCCGCAGCCGAGGGACATCGTCCAGATGCCCGGCCGGTTGCCCACGCCCAGTACCGTGAACGACTGGTTCTCCGGGTCCCACTGCGCTTGAAAGAACAACCAGCTCTGCGAAAGCCCGGGGATCCTGCTCGGCACGGTGTAGTAGACCGGGTTGTTCAGCTGCACCGTCGCCTCGTGCATGGTGTTGTCCCACGGCTGCACCAGTGTAATGAAGCTCTTGAAGTCGCGCATCACGCTCGTATCGCCGCGGGCACCGTCGTAGAAGACGGCGTCGAACCCTTCAAGCCGGACCCACGCCGGCAGCGGCAGCGTCTCCTGGCCCAGCTGCAGTCGCAGCGGGGCTTCGACGCCCGGCAGCCGGACCAGCCCGCCTCGCCAGGCGTTACGCTGCTCCTTGGTCCACTGCGTGTAAGGCACCAGCACGTCCTGCGACCAGTCGCCCATGCTCACCCGCACCTTCACGACCTGCTTGGCACCGGCCTGGCCGAGGTCCGGGTTGCGCTGCTCCGGCGGGACGACGCTGAGCGTCTCGTAAGGCCGGGCCTTCGGCAGGTGGTTCAGGAGAAGGAGCGTCCGCTGCTCGCCCGTCGCGGCCGGGGTGCCGGCGCGAAGGTCCACCACGAACTGCTGCCCCGGCTCGCGGAACGTCACCTCGCCGCTGGCACCCTGCTGGCGGGTGATCAGGTGCGCCAGCCGGCCGTCCGGCAGCGTGAAGAACCGATGCCACGCCGGCGTGCGGTTGGGGATCAGGCGCTCGGGGTCTTCAAAGGCATACGTGAAGCGGATGGCGTCGTCGATGAGCGCCGTCTGCCGCTGGCCCATCGGGCCGGCATCGGGCACGCCCAGCGCAAAGTCGGTCTCCAGCTCGAACGGCGTCAGGGCGGCACGGCCGTCGATCACGAAGCGGCGAAAGTGCGTGTGGTTCTCGTGGTCCGAGTGTCCGGGGTGGTCGGCATGATCGGCGGCGTCGGGCGTCTCGCCGAGCAGTTCCTCGTCCGCCCGGTGGATGAAAAGCTGCAGGGACTTGACCGACTCACCCGTGGTGGTGGTGAAGGCAGGGTCGAAGGCCTCGACGTCGAAGGCGTAAGGCGTCCCCTCGATGTGGTACGTGCCGCCGGGGTGCACGTGGAAGACGTGTTCGTTTCCGGCGACGCTCACACGGAGGGTGTGCACCCTCGCCGCGGCCGAGGCCAGACGACTGACCTCCTCCTCCGTGCCGGCGGCGTGCTCCACCCCGCCGGAGCGGAACGGCATCGCCGTGCGGTCCCCGGGAACGAGCCAGCTGCTGGGGGCTTCCTCCGGCGCGTCGGCGACGCGAAGCTGAAGGGCCGGCGGGCCCGTCTCGGCCGGCTCGTAGCCGATGTCCATGTCCGCGTAAGGCCAGAACGCCAGGATGTCGAACGTCACGGGCGCGGGCAGGTCCAGAACCTCATCCAGCGGGACGGGCTCGATAAGTCCGGTTTTCGGGTCCAGCCGACGAACCTCCGGGCGCAGGCCGCGAAGCCCGGCGACGTCCAGCCGGTCGGCCTGGCCATTCTCGGGGCTGTAGGCGTGGAACCGGGGCAGGTCGTGCAGCGGAAGCTCGCCGGCAATGGGCCAGGCCTGTGAACCGTGCTCGATGTGCAACGCCCGGTGGAAGCCGTCGTAGTAGTGGCGGGCCGTCTGACCCTGGGCGATGAACGCCAGCCCCTCCGTTTTGCCGCTGAAATACTGAAACAGCCCGACGATGAGCGTGATGATCCCGGCGTGCACCATCCAGACGCCGTACCGCGGCGGCGTGAACGGAATGCGGTTGAACGTCACCACGACCAGGTTCACCACCAGCAGGAGCATGAGCGTAATCAGCGGCCAGGCGCCGAAGAACATCAGCTCGTTCATCTCGAAGTACTCGCGCACGCTGGCGAACCCCGAGCCGACGGCGATGTACAACGCCGTCAGCACCATCAGCGTGATGCCGAAGAGCACGTTGTTCAGCGTTCGGTTGAACAGCCAGATGGTGGTCTGAATGGGTTTGCTCATGTGCACTACCGACAATCCGCCAGAGAGCGTGCGGCAACTCGCCGCGACCCTCGATCGGCCAGATGGTATCGGTTCGGCACGGCCGAGACAGAGCCTGTGGCACATTGCCGCAGGCCTTCATCCGAATCGAAAGATCCCATCGACGCTTCCGCAGTATCGGCCGGGCGGGTCAAAAATGCCGAGATGATCGGACCAGGCACCGTACGAAATCCAAACTTCAGGGTTGACACCCAAACAACACACGACCAAACTACGCCCTTACACATTGGCGAAAGGACGCGTCATGCACACCGTAAGGCAGTTGGAACGATTTTGGCGGCATCAGCAGTACGCCAGGCTTCTGGCCGAGGTCGTCGCCGGGCGCACCGACCTGGGTGCGGACTTTGCCGGCAGGCTCGTGGCGACGCTGCCGGGCAAGTCGGCCGCGGCGGCCGTCGCGGCCATCCGCCTCACCGAACTCTGCCAGCAACATACCCCCCTCTTCAAGGCCCTGACCCGCCACCTGCTCGACGCACAACAACCCGACGGCTCCTGGGGCGATGTGGCGCTGACGGCCCTGTGTGTGCATGCTCTGGCCGCCGGTGAAGCGGGCGACACACCCTTTCCCCCCGCCGCCAGTGCGGGCATTGCCTTTCTGGCCCGGCTGCAGCGCGACGACGGCCTGTGGCCCGCCGAGTGCAACCGCCGAATGCCCGGCGACGTGGTCACGACCGCCCTGGTCCTTGCACAACTCTGCCGAATGCCGCTGGACCCGCACGTCGTCCGCCTCGCCGACGCCGTGGCCGTGCTGGAGGCCAAGCAGATCACCTTCGACCCGGCCACCCGCAAGCTCTGGCAGCGTATCGGCCCCCGGTGCCGCATGAAAAACGCCCAGGCGGCGCTGCTCTGGTCGTGAGGGTTGCCGGCGAAACGCTTCCTTCATTGAGACGACGTAAGCCGCAGGCCGAAGGGTGCTGTTGGGTGAGATGCGACTCACCGCATAATGGGCCAGACAATGAGCCACAACCAAGCCGCCGCCGCGAGCACGGCGACGACGATGACGACTCGCCTGGCGAGTTTAAGCAGCCGCTTACGACGCGAGATGCTTCGGGCGCGGGAGACGTCCAGCTTCTGCCAGTCCGCCGGGGGCTCGAATGCCGCCAACGCCGCGGCGGCACGGTCCAGCAGGGCCTCATACCCGTCGCCCACGAGGGGCTTAAGCTGCCCGTGGGCCTGCTGCAGGTGCATGCGAGCCGCCTGGGTGCTGCAGTCCATGGCGGTGCCGAGTTCGCGGTCGTCCAACTTCTGCAGGCGTGAGAGCACCAGTGCCTCGCGTTGTTGCATCTGCAGCTTTCGCAATGCTTTCACGAAGGAGACGTAGGCCGGGTCGGGCTTTTTGGGGTGTTTCAGCAGCACGTCGTCGTCGCCGGGCGGGTGGCGGTAGGTCCGTCGGCAGGCGAGGACCGTGTGGTGCCGGAACCACCGCCGGGCGGCCTCGTCGTCCGTCCAGCCGGGAAGCTGCCGGCTCCCCTGCTTCGTCACCAGCCGCACGACGTCCCGCGCGACCTTCTGCCGACCGGTAAGCCCCACGGCCATCCGGCAGCACTCGTCCCAGGTCGCAGCCATCCCGGCCGGGTCGTCGAGGTAGGCGTCGAAGGCTCGCTTCATCACCGCAGTTTACCGACTTGTAACCCGATGAGCCCGGGGGTGCCCCGCCGACGATTAAACCCGCCGGCCGGGGTCTCCGCGCATCTGCTCGATGGCGCAAATGAAAAAGCCGGTGCGGTCGAGCCGCACCGGCTTGCTTCATTCACTTTGCCAACAACCAACGACGTTTCGCCTACGTCGCGTCGCTGCCGCTGGCGGCCAGTTCGCCTTCGGGCTTCTCGGTCTTCAACGCCTCGAAGTCCAGGCTCTTGATCTCGCCG